>NZ_JBWKYI010000042.1:0-28403 GCF_059423705.1 Pedobacter sp. GW460-11-11-14-TSB4 | reverse complement strand
GTATTATATGGTTATTGTAAAGCAAAATGCTCATTTGTTTATTTGTAGTTCTATTTTTTTAAATCTAATTATGAAAAACATCAAAATTAAAACATTTGTACTTTCTTTTTTTGCCTTAGTATTAATTACGGGTTTAATGTCGTGTAAAAAAGTTGAGGGAGAGTTGCCTTCAAAATCTTCACACAAGGTTGTTTTTAAACTCGAAGCTTCGGCAGGTAGCAACATTAGTACTGTAGTTTACGGCTATGATAGCCAAATTACTACAGCAACAAGCCTTAGCGGAACCACCTGGACAAGCCAGGAAATTACCGTACCAGCCGGAACCATTTCTATAAACATTGCTGCAAATGCCATGGGTGCCAATGCAAATTCTACTTTAAAAGCACAGATTTATGTAGATGGCGAATTAAAAAGAGAAGGTACCTCTAGCGGAGCAATCTTAAGCGCATCAGCATCGTTAGGCTTGTAGTTGGTTCATTAGTTGGTCATTCATAGTTGAAAATTACCAACTGCTAACTGAAAACTCTTCTCTGAGTCTCGTTCATTAGTCCATTGGGCTTGTTTGGATTAGGTCAAAACATTTTATCATTAAAGTAAAATGTTTTCATACGCTCCTCAACCTATGGACTTTTGAACTTTTACCGCATTAGCCTATTCACCTTCAATATTTGATCTATTGAACCATCAGCTATTGGCAAGCGCAACAACTGATAAACCAATGACTAAGAAACTGATTTCTATTCCCTAATCGACTTTCAGCTTTCCGCCTTTTTTCCCTACATTTGGCTAATCAAAATTCTCAAAAAATTATGCAATACGATGTCGTTGTTATCGGTTCAGGGCCGGGCGGTTATGTAGGCGCAATCCGTTGTGCTCAGTTAGGTTTAAAAACTGCAGTTGTCGAAAAATATAAAACTTTTGGCGGTACTTGCTTAAATGTAGGTTGTATCCCATCTAAGGCTTTATTAGATTCTTCAGAGCATTTTCACAACGCTGCTCACACATTCACTACCCACGGTATCAACTTAAAAGATTTAAAGGTTGATATGAAACAAATGATCGCCCGTAAAGACGATGTTGTTGCTCAAAATACAGCAGGTATCACTTATTTATTCAAGAAAAACAAAATCGATTCTTTCGAAGGTGTTGGCTCTTTTGTAGATAAAAATACCATCCTGGTTACTAAAGCCGATGGTTCTACAGAAACGTTATCTGCTAAAAATGTAATCATTGCTACAGGTTCTAAACCAACAGCTTTACCATTTTTACCAATCGATAAAAAACGCATTATTACCTCAACTGAGGCTTTAAATATTAAAGAAGTGCCAAAAACGATGGTCGTTATTGGTGGTGGTGTAATTGGTTTAGAGTTAGGTTCGGTATACGCCCGTTTAGGTACAAAAGTATCTGTTGTAGAATTTTTACCATCTATTATTGGTACGATGGATGCTGGTTTAGGTAAAGAACTTCAACGTGTGTTAAAGAAAACTTTAGGCATGGAGTTTTACATGGGCCACAAAGTTACCGGCGCTACTACTAAAGGTAAAACCGTAACCGTTACAGCTGATACCCCTAAAGGCGAATCCATTTCTTTAGAAGCCGATTATTGTATTGTTGCTGTTGGTCGTACGGCTTATAGCGAAGGTTTAGGTTTAGATAAAATCGGTATCACTGTTGAAGAAAGAGGCAAAAAAATCCCGGTTAACGAACATTTAGAAACTTCAGTTAAAGGTGTTTATGCCATTGGTGATGTAATTACCGGTGCGATGCTGGCACACAAAGCAGAAGATGAAGGTACTTATGTTGCCGAAACAATTGCAGGTCAGAAACCACATATCAATTATAATTTAATCCCTGGTGTGGTTTACACCTGGCCAGAGGTTGCTTCTGTTGGTTTAACCGAAGAGCAGTTAAAAGAAAAAGGAGTTAAATATAAAGCAGGTTCATTCCCTTTCAAAGCCAGCGGACGTGCAAAAGCAAGTATGGATACAGATGGTTTCATTAAAGTTTTGGCCGATGCCGCTACTGATGAAGTTTTAGGTGTACATATGATTGGCCCACGCGCTGCAGACATGATTGCCGAAGCCGTTATTGCTATGGAATTCCGTGCATCTGCAGAAGATATTGCACGTACCTGCCATGCACACCCAACTTATACTGAAGCCTTAAAAGAAGCGGCACTTGCTGCAACTGATAACAGAGCGATACATATTTAATTGATCGATGTTACTGTCGATTAATTAAAGTTAAATATTTGGGCATGCCCCAAGCTGCGCAAGGGTCGGGCTATACGTTTCAATCTTTTGTTGTGCTTTCAGCTAACCACAAAAGGATTTACACTGCTATCCCTCATGCAAAAATCTAAAGCCGATAAGAAATTGTCGGCTTTTTTAATTTTAGAGTTGTCAACTTTCTAGCAAACTGGTTATTAAAGTTGACAACTCTTTAACAATGACATTTCTTTTCTTGAAACCTCCAATTGAGTGAAGATCTGCATTGTTTGCCCACAAGACTTTATTTTATTCTCTTTATATTTTCTTAATAAAATGATAACAATTAGCGCCTAAAAAATAGCGTTGTATGCGGCTATTTTTGCGGTTCAGATATTAAAAAACCATGAACTGTAAAAAACTATTTGGCGCAATCCTGATTGCTTCATTGGCATTTACTGCCTGCAAAAAAGATCCAACTGATGATCCGATTGTAGATCCTCCGGTGGAAGCCATCGTTCCTGAAAAAATCGACAGCTTTAAAGAAACCGCTTCTATTGATTTAGGTGGAGAATTTGCTTCAGAAATTTCTGCTTACGATCCCTTAACAAAAAGACTATTTGTAGTAAGCAATGATGGGGCTACCAAAGTTGACGTAGTTGATATGAGCAAATACCCAACCCTTACCAAATTGCAAACTTTAACCTTTGCCGGTAATGCGGGCATTAACAGCGTAGCAGTTAATAATGGTTTACTGGCAATCGCCTTAAATGGTGCAGATCCACAGGGAAATGGCGATGTAGTGGTATTAAAAACATCAACTTTAGCAGAAGTAAAAAAAATCACAGTAGGTGCCATGCCCGATATGGTCACTTTTAGCCCTGATGGAAACTATATTTTATCAGCTAACGAAGGCGAACCGAATGATGCTTATACTGTTGATCCAAAAGGAACCATTTCAATCATCAATATCAAAGACAATTATTCGGTTAAAACATTGGATTTTTCGGCTTTCGAATCACAAAAAGCAACACTGCTTGCAGGTGGTTTCAGAATTTATGGCTTAAATGCAAGTTTTACGCAGGATATCGAACCCGAATACATTGCCGTAAGTGCTGATTCTAAAAAAGCATATGTAACCCTACAGGAAAATAATGGTGTTGCCGAAGTAGACATCGTTGCAGGAAGCATCACCAAAATTAATCCATTGGGTACTAGAGACATCAGTTTGGCCGAAAATGCTTTTGATGTAAGCGATAAAGACAATAAAAAAGTTTTAGGTACCTGGCCCATCAAGGCTTTCTATCTTCCAGATGCCATTTCATATTTCAGCACAGGTGGTAATGCTTATTTAGCCCTGGCTAATGAGGGAGATACCAGAGCCTGGAAAGGTTATGATGAGGAAGTTCGTGTAAAAAGCTTAACGCTTGATGCTGCTAAATTTCCAAATGCAGCTACCCTTAAATTAGACGAAAACCTGGGAAGGTTAACCGTAAGCAAAGCCTTTGGCGATATAGATGGCGACGGCGATTACGATGACTTATATGCAACCGGCGGAAGAAGTTTAAGCATCATCAATGCCAACACAGGTGCCCTGGTGGCCAATATTGGTAAAGATTTAGAGCAAAGGGTAATTGATGCAGGTAAATACGACGACGATCGTTCTGACAATAAAGGTGTAGAAGTAGAGGGCGTTACTGTTGCGCAGGTTAACGGACTAACCTTAGCCTTTATTGGGATGGAACGTGTAGATATGATTGCGGTTTATGATGTATCTACCCCAGCGACACCAAAATTTGTTCAGCTTTTCTCAACAGGTGATGCGCCTGAAGGTTTACTGCTTGTTAAACCAAAAGATAGCCCGAATGGGAGAAGTTTGTTAATTGTGTCAAACGAGGCAGATGGTACTGTTCGGTTCTATCAGCCCGATAAAATATAGTCGCGCTATCCTTTATTAATTATTATGTTTTAACCCCGGTTTTATATCGGGGTTTTTTGTTTTTTCTCTTGTCGTCATTTCGACTGGAGCCGCCGGTTTTCATCGGTGGCGAAATGGAGAAATCTACAAAAGGCGATACACCATCTTCTTTAGAAGATCTCTCTCCCGAAAGTTCGGGACTGCGCTACAGTCGAGATGACGATTAACGCATGAATGTATACTTTTATTTTCTCAAGATTAAGCCCTATATTGCGGTACATAATAAAACTTTAGGGGTGCCTTCAAATAAGTCGGCTGAGAATATACCCATTTTATAGGTGAAAGGTAAAAGGTAAAAGGCGGAAGGTGAAAAACCATATGCCCTAAACCTTACACCCTATGCCGTATAAATGAACCTGATCCGGATAATGCCGGCGTAGGAAATTAGTTTGTCTGCAAAAATTGCGTAAAAATGCATACTGCATTTGAAGACTCCTGAAGTTATACAACAAAATGAAGTCTTTCGCAATGAATTATATCAACGTATTAACCATAGCAGGCTCCGATAGTGGAGGTGGTGCAGGTATTCAGGCCGATTTAAAAACCTTTTCTGCTTTGGGTTGCTTCGGTACTTCAGTAATTACGGCAGTAACCGCACAAAACACAATGGGCGTGCGATCCGTGCATGGCATTCCGGCAGGAATCATCAAAGATCAGTTACAGGCGGTTTTAGAGGATATAGTACCTGTTGCCATTAAAATCGGAATGATTAATCGTGCCGAAGTGGTTCAGGTTATCGAAAAGGAATTAAAAACCTATAATCAGTATGTTCCCGTTATTTTAGATCCGGTTATGGTAGCCACCAGTGGCGATCGGTTGATCGAAGCTGATACGGTTACCCAATTGGTTAAAAAATTGTTCCCCTTGGTCACACTGGTTACCCCGAATATCGATGAGGCCATTATCCTTTCCGGGCAAGAAATCCATAACCTCGAGGACATGATTGCTGCGGGCAGAAAAATTATTGAAAAAGGGGCAAAAGCCGTTTTGATAAAAGGAGGACATTTAATCGGGCCAATCATTTACGATGTTTTTATGGCCGGAAAGGAGGCACCTGTGATATTAGAAAGTGCATTTATTGCTTCTAAAAATCTACATGGAACAGGTTGTACACTTTCTTCGGCCATCGCTGCAGAAATGGCTAAGGGCAGCAGTTTATTAGCCGCGATTAAAAATGCAAAAGGTTATATCAGCCAGGCCTTACAAACAGGTAGCGAAGTAAAAACGGGTAGGGGCAACGGGCCATTAAATCATTTTTTCGAACCTTTAAAACTAATTATCCAATGAAATGGAGCGAACAGGCATGGGAACGCGTAAAACCCGTTTATGCCAGGATTTTAGCAATGTCTTTCAATATAGAATTAAGCAATGGCAGCTTGCCTACAGAAAAGTTTATCTTTTATCTGGCACAGGATGCCTACTACTTGTTGGAGTTTGGCCGAACCTTAAGCACCATTAGTAGCCGTATGCAGGATGCAGATTTGGTGATGGCCTTTGCCAGATTTTCTACAGGTGCAATTTTTGCCGAGCGTAGTTTGCACGAAAGTTATTTTGTAGAATTTGGTTTAGCTAACCAAGTGCAGCCGACTCCATCTACACTGTTGTACACCAGTTATATCCTTAGTCAGGCTGCCTATGCCAATGTAGAAATTGCAGTAGCGGCTGTTTTGCCCTGTTTCTGGATTTATAAGGCAGTGGGCGACCATATTTTTGCACAGCAAAATGGCGATCAGAATCCTTACAAAAGGTGGATCGATATGTATGCAGGTGTCGAATTTGCTGCTGCAGTAGAAAAAGCGATTGATATTGCCGATCAACTGGCAGCGCAGGCTAATGCAGCCACTAAACAAAAAATGCTGGAGGCTTTTGATATGGCAACCCGTTTAGAATGGATGTTTTGGGATAGCGCTTATGGACTGGAAAAATGGAAAATCTAAGATTTTAACCAGGCGAGCTGTAAATATTTTGATAAAATGTTAAAAACCTGTCGGTATTTCCAATAGATTTAAAGAACTTTGTAGTTCATTTTATAATTTAAAACATCACTTTGGAAGAAAGCAGGCAAGAACAGGGCATTTTAAGTAAACAAGAAGATAAACCTGTATTAGCGCAAAGCTCTCCAAAACAAGTACGTTTCGCCATATCTGCCTTTTACTTTATGCAAGGGGTTTGTTTTGCCAGTTGGGCCAGCAGGATACCAACTTTTAAGGCGTCGATGGGCCTGAACGATGCAGAATTAGGTTCCATTCTTTTTGCATTGCCCGCAGGGCAGATTATTACAATGTTTTTTTCGGCAAAACTGACCACTCATTTTGGTAGTAAGAAAATGCTTGTGGCAACTGCACCGCTTTATGCAATTGCATTAACTTTTTTAGCACTTGCCACAACCGGTTGGCAGTTGGCTGCTTTTTTAGTGCTGTTTGGTATAACTGGTAACCTTTGTAACATCGCTTTAAATACGCAGGGTGTTGCAGGTGAGAATTATTACGGCAAACCGATTATGAGTTCTTTCCATGGGGCCTGGAGTATTGGTAATTTAACCGGGGCTTTAATTGCGCTCGGACTGGTTAACCTAAAATTAGGTATGTATAGCCATTTTTGGATTATTGCACTGCTATCCTTAAGCAATGTTGCCTTTAACCGGAAAAAGTTACTGAACTATAAAAAACCAGATGCCGTGGTGGAGAAGACCAAGTTTTTTACCATGCCGCAGGGTATTTTAGTGTTGCTGGGTGTTATTGCCTTTTGTAGCATGGCCACCGAAGGCACCATGTTCGATTGGAGCGCTATTTATTTCGAAGATGTTGTGAAATTACCGCATAATAAGGCCATTATTGGTTATGCATCGTTTATGTTTATGATGGCCAGTGGCAGGTTTTTAGGGGTGTTTTTAATCGGTAAATTCGGGCGGAAAAATCTCCTGCAAATTAGTGGTGCCATTATATCAATAGGGATGGCGCTTGCCGTCATATTTCCAAATATCATCGTCGCCATTTTTGGCTTTATGCTTATTGGTCTGGGTGTTTCGAGTATCGTGCCAATGGTATACAGCATAGCAGGTAACAATAAAAAAGTGCCCGCTGGTAAAGCCATCACCATGGTTTCGAGCATTGGTTATTTTGCATTTTTATTTGGCCCGCCATTAATAGGCTATGTATCGCAACTATCAAGCCTGCGTTATTCTTTCGGGATTATTTCTGTTTTTGGTTTGCTGATTACTTTCCTGATCACAAAAATAAAAGCAATAAATTAGGTGTTAACGAGGATAAGCAATAAGTGAAATATTCTTTCATTTGGTGCACAAACCCTTGTTCGTAAATTCAATTGGCGGGAACACGAAGTGCAGCGGAGTAAAGCATAAAGCGGAACTTTCAGCCTTCAAGAACCACAGGCTAATCATTTCCTAATTTCAAAACACTACTTTTCGTTTGGAGCGCAATACCTGTACATTACAAAAAGTTTCTTCCCGTTTTACACTTTTACGCTTCGCTGCCTCGTTCCTCGTTGCTGCAGGGTAATGTTTCAACCGGGGCTACGTGGCCAGAGCAACATTTCATTTGTAGGGTAAAATGGAGCGCAAACCTTTGTTCGTAAACCCGATTGGAGCGGACACGAAGTGCAACGGAGTAAAGCGTAAAGCGGGACTTCCAGCCTCCAAGAACCACAGGCCAATCATTTCCTAATTTTAAAACACTGCTGTCATTTGAAACGCACTCATTGCTACGGAGTTCGCTTATTACTTGTATTCTACTCTTTCTTCACCAATCCATGTTCTTTCAGGGCTGCAATAGCCAGCTCGATTAACCTTAAGTTTTCGTCCTGATGCCCATGCTGTACCTCTACATTAATATAAGGAATGTTATTTTGCATGGCATAAACCGAAAGCGAACCATCGTTGGAAACAAATTTAGATTGAAGAATTACATTTACATTCGCCTTTTTTAAACTGCTGAATAACCTTGGCTCGGTGACGTAAACAAGATCATCGCCATCCATCTGGAAGTTGATATAAACGGAGTCGGCCGTGCTGGCTAAATCGTAACCGGGCAAATAAGAGGAAATACCGAAGCCACCATCGGCATTGTTATGTAGTGTTAAAAAATAACCGGTCGCTTTTGGATTGTAAAAATCAACGATCTGTTTGCCCGCGTTAAGGATTGCTTTTTCAACTTCGTTTGAGCTGAAAAGATCTTTTTTTAACCTTGTTTTTACGCCTACTTCAGTGTAAATGGCGTTGGGGTCTATACGATATTGATCATCCATATAGGTGAAATAATAGTCTCTAACGCTACCATACTGACTGTCGATGAGCTCGCCGCCGCTCCAGCGGATATAATCAAAACCTGCTTTCACACCAGTATCTTCATTGTCGTGAACGACTAAAAACTTAATGCCATTGGGTTTGTAACTGTACTTTACCAGTGTAATATTCAGATTTGCCACCTTAACGAATACCGAATCGGAAGTCATTGCAGGGAAAACTGGCGGGTGTTGTGCTTTAACCAAAAGGGTGGAACAAATGAGGAACAGGCTAAAAATGAATTTAAACATAATGCCTAATATACAATGTTGCTGCATAATTTGTTTGAAGACAACATTGTATAATTATCTGGGCATGAAACAAATGACAAGAAGTCAAGTTTTTAAAACTTGACTTCTTTGAAAGGCCATAAAAAAGCCCCGATTTGGGGTCGGGGCTAAATTGATTGTTAATCTGGATGTTTATTAATGTCCGTGATCTAAATCGTATTCGTTAACATCTTTGTGATCATATGGTTCCACCATTAACTCATCGATGGTTTTTCCTTTTTTGTTGAAACCAAGGCGCTCTAACATTCTATCGAACATTAAGTACACTACCGGTACCACAATTAAGGTTAAGAATAATGAACTGGTTAATCCACCTACGATAACCCAGGCCAAACCATTTTTCCATTCGGCACCTGCACCACTTGCCAGCGCAATTGGAAGCATACCGAATACCATGGCGATGGTGGTCATTAAGATTGGTCGTAAACGTGCGTGGTTGGCCAAAACAAGCGCTTCCTTGGTTTCTTTACCTTCAGCCTTTAAGTGGTTGGTAAAATCGACCAGGATAATCGCGTTTTTCGCTACCAGACCCATTAACATGATTAAACCTAAAATGGTGAAGATACCGATTGAGTTATTGGTTAAAGCTAAGGCTAACAATGCGCCGATTACCGCTAAAGGCAGCGAGAACATTACCACTAACGGATAGATAAAACTATCGTAAAGCGCAACCATAATCAGATAAACCAATATGATCGAAGCCAGTAAAGCGATACCTAAAGTACCAAAACCTTCACTCTGGTTCTCCTGATCACCCGCCCAGCTATAACTTACGCCAATTGGGGCTTTAAGTTTGCCATTTTTTTGCAGCTCTTCTAGTTTTGCCTGGAACTCAGCAACCACAGTTCCTGTTGGTCTACCAATTGACTGGGCCTTAACGGATACCGAAGTAGATTTATTTAAACGCTCTAACTGACTCGGGCCTGAACCTTCAGTAATGGTTGCAAACTGTGATAACTTAATCTGTTTACCATCGCTATTTACAAAAATCAGGTTTCGAACGTCATCAATGTTCTGGCGGTTAAAGTTTTGATACTGAATATTGATATCATACTCGTACTCCCCTTTACGGTATTTACCATCGGTATTACCCGCAAAGGCCGTTTGCATGGTAGAACCTACGGTTTGTAAAGTTAGGCCAACAGCCGACATCTTATCGCGGTCTACCTGAACGTTGATCTCAGGAGTTCCTTTTTCTACCGATAATTTAATCTCTGTTGCACCCGGGATAGCGGCAAGTACTTTTTGCGCACCTTCGGCATATTTTAGGGCACTATCTAAATCAGAACCCATTACCACCAACTGGATTGGTGCGTTTTCTGCAATACCCAAAATACTGATCGGAACGGTTTTTACTTTTGCCCCAATTAATTCTTTAGCCAAAGCACGGCTCATTTTCGTGGCGAAAATATCAGAAGAAACACCTTCACGCTGATCGCGTTCAACAAGCTTCACGTTGATCTCCGATTTATAAGCAGTAGCCTGTGTTCCACCAAAATCACCGGTCGATTGTCCAACAGTAGTAATTAATTGTGTAATTTCTGGTTGTTTATCTAAGAAAGCTTCTGCTTTTTGCGTTAAGAAGTTGGTTTGCTCTAAAGAAGCATCTTTTGGTAACTCTAACTGCACCAGGAACTCCCCTTTATCTGATTTAGGGAAGAACTCCGATCCGATAAAACCACCTACTAATAATCCACATGAGCTAAAGAACATCACCACAACAATAATTAATGTTAAGGCTTTGTGGTTTAACGACCATGTTAAAATACTGGTAATCCAAAGGGTAAATTTCTTTAACTGTTTTTCGAACCAAAGAATGAAACGGCCGAACAGGTTTTTACCTTCAATACGTTCTAACTTACCGAAACGAGAGAAGATCAATGGTACAATGGTAAATGAAGCCACTAATGAAAGTAGGGTAGCTATAATTACCACGATGCAGAACTGACGTAGAATGTTCGAAACCAAACCTGTACTTACCGCAATCGGGAAGAACACCACCACAATTACGAAGGTAATGGATACAACCGTAAAACCGATCTCTCTTGTCGCATCAGATGCTGCCCTTACCTTGTTTTTACCCATTTCCATGTGACGCTGGATATTTTCCAGTACCACAATCGCATCATCCACCAGGATACCTACCACGAGTGATAGTCCCAATAACGACATTAAGTTTAAGGTAAAACCAAATAAGCTGATTCCGATAAAGGTAGCGATTAATGAAACCGGAATCGATACCATTACAATTAACGCGTTACGTAAACTGTGCAGGAAGAAAAGCATTACGAAAGCCACGAGGATAACCGCCAGGATTAAATCGTGGATTACCGCATCAGCTGATTCTAAGGTAAAGATTGAACTATCGTTAACAATTCTGATGTCTAATTTATTTGCTGCGTATTCAGTTTTTAATTTGGCAATAATGGCATGTACACCTTTACTCACTTCTACCGCATTCGCATCACTTTGTTTAATGATCTGAATAGCAATAGACGCTTTACGATCGATACGTGCCAGTTTTTCGGTTTCTTTTTGCGAATCCTGAACGTCGGCCACATCACCTAAACGGATTTGAGCCCCATCTTTAGTGGTCGTTAAAACCAGGTTTCTCAACTCTTCCATGCTTCTGTATTTACCCGATAAACGGATCAATACATCCTGGTTTTGGGTTTTAACACTTCCTGTAGGGAAATCTAAGTTAGAGCTTAAAATTAATTGCTGTACCTGTGGAACAGAAAGGTTATAACCTTGTAATTTATCAGCATTTAACGAAACCTGAATTTCGCGTTCCGAACCACCAACCAGGTTTACCTGTGCAATACCACTTACCCTCGAAATTACCGGCGCAATACGTTTATCAATTAAATCGTAAAAGGTAATATCATCCATATTGGCCGATGCCGACATGGTAATTACAGGTAAATCATCCAGAGAGAATTTACTCAATGATGGTGTTTTTACATCCTCAGGCAGATCAGAAAGAATGGCATTTACCTTTCTTTGTGCATCATTTAAGGAAATATCGATGTTTGCTGCATCAGTTAAGGTGATGGTAACCGTAGATAAACTCTCAAACGATACAGAGTTTATTTTCTTGATGTTTTCCATCGATGATACCGCATCCTCAATCTTTTTGGTTACGGTATTTTCAACCTCGTTTGGTGAAGCACCAGGGTAGATGGTCGAAATAGATACTACGTTGTTAGAGAATTTTGGAAGTAATTCATAACCCAACGAAAAGTAACTTAGTAGCCCAAGCAGGGTCAGTGCGGTAAACACCACAATAACCAGCGAAGGCCTTTTTATAGATATATCTGTTATCTTCATTTTAATTAGTATTGCGTTTTGCGTAAATATTGGCCCTTCACTTCGACTCGCTCAGTGCAAATAAGCTCAGGGTGACAAACTGTAAACTGAAAACAGCCAACCGGACTATTTTACGATACTAACGGCAGTACCTTCAGTTAAGTTAATCTGTCCGCTGGTGATTACAGTTTCACCTTCTTTTAAGCCATCAAGAATTTCAACATTGTCTCCTAAAATACGGCCAGCTACCACATTGCGGGTTTTAGACGTATTGTTAGCTTTATCCAATACAAAAACCTGGTTGCTGCTTACACTACCTACAAATGATGTACGTGGAATAAGGATGCTTGGCGCCTGTTTAGGGAATTTAAATATGGCAGTTCCGTACATACCGGCTTTTAAAGTGTTTTTTTGACTGTTCTCTACTTCAATTTCGATCGGGAAGTTTAAAGTTGCATCGGCTTTGGCAGCGATGAAAGTTACTTTTCCGGAGAAATTATCCGTTGGGAAAACCGAAGATTTGATGTCGATCTGATCGCCGATTTTAAGATTGGCCACCTGCGATTCGTTCACATTTACTTTTAGTTTTAATTTAGAAACATCAACCAATTCGAATAACTGTGTACCCTGCGTATTTACAAAGGCACCCACTTCGATATATCTTTTGTTTACGATACCGTTAATAGGTGATTTTATATTAGCATCACTTAATCTTCTTTGCGAAGCCTGTAAGCGAAGTTTTGCATTTCTTGTAGCCAGTTTAGCCTGATCTAACTGTTGTTGAGTAACACCACCAGTTGAGAATGAGCTTTGGTATCTGGCCTCATCTCTTACTGCATTCTGGTAGTTAGCCTCAGCAGTTTCTCTGTCGGTATTGATAATTTCGGCATCAACACGGGCTAAAACCTGCCCTTTGCTTACACGGTCACCCTCATCAACATAAATAGCCGTAACACGACCTGCATTTTCTGATAAGAAGTTAAGTTCTTGTTTAGGAATAAAGTTTCCGTTTGCACTGAAATCTAAATTCACAGCTTTTCTCTCTACTTGAGCAACACGAACGGCAACAGCGCCACCACCTTTAGCAATGAAAGCAGTTTTTTCTTCGTTCTTCTTTTTATTGTTGCTTAAAACATAAGCTATTGCACCAAGGGCAACAACAACTACGATAATGATGGTAATTACTCTTTTCATTTCTATTGTACTAGCGATTTAATATTTCCGTTTGATTTTATTAATTGTATTTCGGCTATCTTGTAATTCAATAAAGCCTGTGTATAGCTGTTCTGTGCCGATGTAAGTGCATTTTCTGTATCCAGCAGATCGGTTAAAGAAGCTAAGCCATTGTTATAATTGTTCTGTGTGCTTTTGTAAATTTCCTGCGCTAAATCGGCATTTTTACGCTGCGATTTAATGGTGTTTAAATTGTTTCTTAGCTGGATCTTCGCATTTTCGTAAGCCAGGTTTAAAGCGTTTACAGATTCTCTTCTGTCTTCTTTTGCCTTTTTAATATCAACATCTGCCTGGCGGATTTTTGAGCGGGTTAAAAAGCCATTAAAAATAGGCACTCTTAGGGTTAAACCAACCGCTGATGCACCATATCCAATTGCAGCAGCATTCGATTTTAAGAAATCGAAGCTATCACTCTGACTCGAATAGGTGTAGTTTCCGGTTAAAGCCAGTGAGGGATAATACTCGGCTACATAAGCTTTTCTTTGGAGTGATAACAGTTTATCCTGATTGTTTAAAAGTTTAACCTCTGTTCGGTTTGCCAGATCGATAGAATCGGTAAATACAGGCAAAGTAGTTACTTCGGTTAACTCAGTAGCAGGCAGGTTAATTTGAGTCGCAACCGACATCCCCATCGAAAATTTCAATTGATTTTCCAATTGGGTAATGGCATTGATCACCTGCTCGCGCTGGGTGTTCAGGTTGGTTAGGTTTACCATAATCCTGTCGACATCGATTTTTCTTGCTAAACCATTTTTATATTGGTTCGAAACAATTTTCTCTACAATCTTAACATTTTTGATGTTGGTATCGATTACGTTAAGTTGCTGTCTGTTTACCAAAACCTGATAATAATTATTGGCAACCAGTTCGATAATCTGTTCTTCTGTTAATTGCGAAGTAAGGTTATAATATTCCTCACTTGATCTGGCTGCCTGCAAGCCTGTAAAAACCTGTTGGTTAAACAATTGTTGCGATAGCTGAACACCAGCAGATGAATTCCAGTTCTGGCCTAATTTAATTGCCTGTGTTTGACCACCAAAATTGGCAACCAATTGCCCAATAATTGGGTTATAGGTTAATCCGACAGTACCTGTAATTTGAGGCAAGGCCTGGGCCCTTACTTCCTCAACCTTGTATCTTCCGCCTTCAATATCCAGTTTCGCCTTACGAACCTTGTTATTGTTTTGGAGCGCATAGGTTAGCGCATCTTTTAAGGTAACTTGCTGCTGAGCAACTACCAGCTGCGGTAAAGCCGAGCCGATAATAAGTATGAGCATTAATTTTACCATTTTTACTCTAAGCATAATGTATTGTTTTTTGTTTTTGGGTTCTTATCTATTTAAAATTTGCGGCCCGTTTACCATTGTTTCGGTCGCCGTATTTCAGTCTGAACATCTTAAACCCCTCACAAATATGGTGGTGAGGTTTTTTTGCTTCAGTGTCATTTTATTTAGTGCTTTTTTATCGGGAAAAAGGTCTTTTCCGGTTTCCATAATACACATGGTGCATAGGCCCATCAAACTTTCCAGATAAAGTTCTGCAACATGTGCAGTATCATCGTGCTCAATTTCTCCCTTTCCTTTTGCCTGGCTAAAAATCTCAGCGAAGAAATCTTTTTCTGAGCTTTTTAGGGCTTGTAACTTGCCTTTAATCACATCGTCGTTCAATAAATCAGGTATGCCTTCGGTAATCCTTAACATGTAATACTTTTGAAAGAAAGTGTTTCTCACTTCTATCGTACTGAAAAGGATGTCTTCTAAGGGCTGATCTGGATTATATTTCTTTTTGATCAACTCAAAGAAGTCGTTAAATACCCTTTCTATCACTCCAATAATTAAATGCTTCTTATCCGGGAAATAATAATAAAGCGATGGTTTGGAAACAGAAAGGTCTTCTGCTATATCGTTCATTGTGGTTTTACCAATACCAAAATGGATAAAGCGTTTTATAGCACCATCAATAATTTGCTCTCTCTTTTTATCGGCTACAATCATTTTACTTTTCTACTTTCTGACTTTTTTAATATTTTAGTCAAAAATAGTGCTAAAAAATCATTTGTCAGGAAAGGTTTGTTGAAAAGCGCATTAAGCTTACAATTTTATGACATAATTTTGCTTCTTTGTCTGTTTATATATCTTTACAAACCAATCATTTAGAAATCTTGTCTGTAATAATCAACATCTTTATTGTGCTGCTAACCATTGTTTCCATGGAGTGTTTGTCGTGGTTTATGCACAAGTATTTATTTCATGGCCCGCTATGGTCTATGCATAAAAGCCATCACCAGAAGGCAAAATCATTTTTCGAATGGAACGATTTGTTTGCTGTTCTGTTTGCAGCACTATCCTTATTCTTAATGTATATAGATCGTGATCATTTCGGTAATAGATTTTTTATTGGTTTAGGCATTACTTTATATGGCCTGATTTATTTCGTCGTACACGATTGGTTTGTACACCGAAGGTTTAAAACTTTTAAAAGTAATAACGCCTATTTGCAGGCGGTACGGAAAGCACATAAAATCCATCATAAAAACAGAGGTAAGGAAAAAGGAAAGGCTTTTGGGCTGCTGTTTGTAAAGAGAGGGTTAATAAAAAATGATTAAGATATTTTTAACTAAGTAATTAGTTTTATATTTACTTTTTAAATAGATAAATATGAAAAAGTACTTATTCATTCTTTTGGTTTTTATGGTGTCATCAGCAAGTGCCCAAATCACTAAATTTACCATTAAGGGTGTAGTCGCAAATACAGATAGCATTAAGTATGCTTATTTAACCACGATATCTCAACAGGTCCCAATTTCGAATGAGAAAATATTTATGGTTACACCAGTGGTTGATGGCAAATTTGAATTTTCCGGAACATTCGATCTCGAGGGTAAAGATTATCAGTATGCCAGTGTTTTTGTTGAAGAAAGAGGGAATATTTCTAAAGAAGAAGCGCTGTCAAAGTTCAGGAATTTAATTTGGGTAACGGGACGTAGGAGGAATGCAAGGCTTCTGGTGCTGGAAAATTTAACCTTATCCATTGATGAATATGGTAAAACAAAAGAATCTAAAGTTATTGATGGCGGAATCCTAACAAAACAAGATGATGAATATAAAATGGCCATAAGGGCGGGGGGCAGGCAATTGATCTCGTTTATAAAGAAATATCCAGATTCTCCAATATCATATTATTGTGTTAAAGAAACCACTTCCCTGTTTGATGCTGCTCATAGAGACAGATTTATTAGCCTTTGGGGTTCGCCAAGTGAATTGTTTAATGAACTTTCGCCCAAGCTAAAAAATAGTAAACGAGGAATTGAATTGAAGGAAAGTATTGATGCCAAGGCTAAACTATAATTGAATTGCTAGTCGTATTTTATAAATGATGAAAAAGTATTTATTCATTCTTGCAACATTAATCAGTTTTGTAACCTTTGTAAATGCTCAGCAAGCGGTAAAGGGTATGTTGAGATTAAAATCTGATTTTAATTCACTTGGCTTACAGCCATTGAAAGTTGTAATAAAAAGATATGACCTGGCAAGATTAAATGGAAAAATTGATACTATCATAGTTGGAAATCAGGTTTTTACTTACGAAACTGAACTTGCCGAACCATTAAACTTAACATTGGATTTTTATTGGAAAGATAAGAAGTTTACCACAAATAGTTTTTGGATGACGCCAGGGAGTTATGATATTACATTCGGTAATGATCTGATTCCAAAAATTCCGGAAAAATATACGGAAATAGCATTAGGTATAATTGAACTTGATCAACACGCTAAGGCTTTTTCAAAAAAAGCGGAAACATTGGTTAGTAATGTCAATTATGAAAATCAAAAAATAGCCGATGTTGAGCGGAAGATTTGGCAAATAAGAGATTCAGTAGACATTGCACTTGACCAAAATATTTATTTACCTGCAATAAAATCAAATGCCAATTCTCCGATAGGCTTATACGCACTTTGGAGGTATGCAGACAGGCCTCATGGCAATTCAAGAATCGTAACTAAACCAAAAGAAATTGATTCTTTATTAAATACGCTAAGTTTTGAAATAAAGGCGCTCCCTTCAGCAAAAAAATTAATCAATACAATATTGCTAGAAAAACAACTCAAAGTGGGTAACATGATGAAAAACGTTTCATTACCTGATGTTGCCGGCAAAATCTATAGTATAAATGATTTTAAAGGGAAATATGTATTGGTCGATTTTTGGGCAAGCTGGTGTACGCCTTGCAGGGCAGAAAACCCTAACCTTATTAAAGCTTTTAATAAGTATAAAAAATCGGGATTTCAGATCATTAGCATAACGAGAGACGAATTATCACGGAAAACAGATTGGATTGAAGCTGTTAAAACAGATAAGGTAGCGATATGGCTTCAATTGAGTGATTTTAAAAATATCGCGCAGAAGATTTATAACATCGAAGCCATACCTGTAAATTATCTTGTTGATCCAAAAGGTATGATTGTTGGTCGTGATTTACGCGGCGAAGATTTAGAAACCGCGCTAAAAAAGATTTTCAAATACTAATTTAAAATCGAATCAGGTATTGCAAAAAAAAAGATTTTTTTAGGTCTAATATTTTTTCTTTAATTGTAGGGGTTAGTGGCAGCAAGAAAGGAAAGGCTTTTGGGCTGCTGTTTGTAAAGAGAGGATTAATAAAAAATGATTAAAATATTTTTTAACTAAATAATTAGTTTTATATTTATGTTATAAATACAAAGCTGATGAAAAACCTTATTTTTTGCCTGGTACTACTTTTCGCAGGCTCGCTGCATTCACAAACCATCAAATTCACAGTAGAGGGGGTGGTCCAAAATCCTAAAAGCGCAAAATTTGCTTACCTGGTCAGTATGGCACCAGTAGCCGGAAAAGCAAATTTGTTTTTGGTCAGGCCAATGGAGGGGAATCATTTTCAATTATCGGCTACATCCGATTTAGAAGGACAACTTTTAAGAAACGGGTTTATCTTTATCGATGAACGTGGCGATATTACTTTAGCTGAAGTAAAGGCCAAAATAAAACAAAAGGTTTGGTATGTGGGTGGCAGTGCTAATCTGAAAAGTATTTTTCTGGAAGATGTTAAGTTGGATATTGAAAATCCTTACAATTTGGAACCTGCGAAGATAATTAGTGGAGGGGTTTATCTTCAGCAAACCAAGGATGCCCAGCAGGCACTTAGAGATAGGACATTGTTAGCTTTCATTAAACAACATGCTGATTCGCCAGTGGCACTTACCCAAGTGGTCTGGGCTGTGAGTTATATCAATGTTCCAAGTTCTTTGAAAGGGCCTGATTTTGGTACCCCCGAAGAGTTATATGGGGCACTTTCTACCCGTTTGAAGCAAAGTAAGGAGGGATTAGAGATTAAAGAGAAAATAGATAAGAAAAAAAAATAAAGCTTTCTATCAGGTTATATGCTCTTCGTTTTTTGGCAGGATGCTTGCTCTTTTTTGTTAAACCTATGCCATGAGAAAAATTTACTATGCCTTTGCCCTTTTATCGCTGCTTGCCATTACATCATGCGGAAAAAAGACTGATAGAGACCGTGCGGTTGCACTTGTCGAATCTAAATATGAAAATAGTCCTCAGGAATTGAATTTTGATGGCTCCAAATTGGATAGCCTTTACAATATTTCCCCTCAGGCTTATGCCGATAGCCTAAAAAAAGGAAATGAACTGGATATTACCTTAGCTGCTTTGGAGAGTCAAATCGAACATTTGAGTCAGGTTGAATCGGATAGTGTAGGATTGATTAGTGCGAAACTCACAAAAGAAAGATACCGCCTTTTAGACCTGGCCAAAATCAAACCCACTTTTATAGGCTGGACACTTTCTAATGTAGGTGTTGAAGGAGAGAAACCAGAAGTTTTAAGTTTTAATTTTGATAAGGGGATTACCAAAATCGTTCCTTAACTATTTTTTATTTTACTTTTGCAGCATAACACAAAATCAACATGCTTCAAATCCAGGAAAATATTTCGTTAAAACCCTATAATTCGTTTGGTATCGATGTTAAGGCCAGTTATTTCGCCGAAATAAGCGTTGAAGCAGATTTAATTAAATTGTTTAAGCAAGAGATCGTAAAATCTCAAAAACTTCTGGTTATTGGCGGGGGAAGTAATGTACTGTTTACTCAGGATTATGACGGGTTAGTTGTTAAAATCAGCATTAAGGGTATTCAGTCTAGCGCTATTGACGGTAAGGTTTTGGTAACAGCCGGCGCCGGTGAAGTATGGAACGATTTTGTGAACTATTGTGTTGCCCATCATTTTGCAGGTGTAGAAAACTTAAGCCTCATCCCTGGTACGGTTGGTGCATCACCCATACAGAATATTGGTGCTTATGGGGTAGAGCTTAAAGATGTTTTCGAAAGCTGTACTGCATTTGAGATCAAAACCGGAAAAATCAAAACCTTTAGTTATGCTGATTGCCACTTCGGTTACCGCGAAAGCATTTTCAAGGGTGAGCTAAAAGGTCAGTATATTATTACGGCAGTTACTTTCCGTTTGTCGGCAGAAGCAAAAATTAATACTTCCTATGGTGCAATTGAAACCGAGCTGCTAAACAGGGGAATCGAAAGGCCAAATATTGCCGATGTTTCTGCTGCGGTATCGCATATCCGCGTAAGCAAATTGCCCGATCCATCTACTATTGGTAATGCCGGCAGTTTTTTTAAAAATCCGGTAATCGAAAAATACGAATTTGCCGATATTGTGGCCAAACACCCCGATGTGGTACACTATGCTACAGCTGATGATAAAATTAAACTGGCAGCAGGCTGGTTAATTGAACAATGTGGCTGGAAAGGTAAAGTAGTGGGCCAAACCGGTACCTGGAAAAACCAGGCTTTGGTTTTAGTTAACCACGGACAGGCAACTGGCACAGAAGTGTACAATTTTTCTGAACAGATTATAGACAGTGTAAAGTCTACTTTTGGAGTCACTTTAGAAAGAGAAGTAAATATTCTGTGACGAAAGCTCGTCCTCAGGTAGTTGCGCGCTTTTGGCCCCATGCCAGAAAATTTTGGTACTAAGTTTGTTTAGGTTTAAGCGAATGGACAATAACTCATTTGTTTTTTTAACTACCTAAAGCTAAATATCATGACAAAATTTGAATTCAATCATCTGGTTAATCATCACTCGGTATCGCTTAGATCTTATGCTTTAAATTTTACTAAAGACGCAGAAGACGCAAATGATTTGGTTCAGGATACCATGCTGAAAGCGATCACTTATTACAATAAGTTTAAAGAGGGTACGAATTTAAAAGGTTGGTTGTTTACCATCATGAAAAATACTTTCATTAATAACTATCGCCGACTGGTGAAAACCAATACTTTAATTACGCAGAGTGAGGATATTTCTTCTGCAAACCTTTCATATAGTGCAACTAAAAATCAGGCTGAAAGTAAATTTGTGCTGGGCGATATTGATAAAGCGCTTTCACAATTACCAGAAGAGTATTATGTGCCTTTTATCCGTTATTTTGAAGGGTATAAATATCACGAAATTGCAGATATGTTAGCTATTCCGATTGGAACCGTAAAAACGCGTATCCACGTAGCAAGAGGAATTCTTAAAAAATATCTAAAAACCTATTCTAAAGAAATTGCCACATCAGAAGTGGCTTAAGATACATCCATCGAAAAACTAGAGGCTCAGATTTATCTGGGCCTTTTTTGTTTTTATTCCCACAAGAGACACGTCATCCCGAGAGATCCGTCTTGATAAATTTAGCTTCGCTGAGCACTACGTGGTTCTCGACTGTGTTGCACTCTGCTCGAAATGACGACATAGGAATATTTTATACTTTTAAATCTATCTGTTATTTGTATTGATGGTATACGATAAACCGAAACTAAGGGTGACGGTTGGACTCTAAAAAGGACATTACCAAAATGTTGTTAAAAGCAAAAGGCCTGAAAAATTCAGGCCTTATTTGCTTATCATATATTTGGTTAGTTGATTCTTATTTTTTCTTTCAACAATTCGCCTTCTCTCTTATTTCGAAACAAATGCAAACCCCGAACGATTATGTGTTTTGAAGCTTTTTTGCAGTGTTTTTGTTTTGTGGTTATAAAGATAAGGGAAATTTTAAATTTGTCAAGCTTTTTTTAACTTTTTTTTTATTTCTTTTGCTACCACTTGCCCGGAGATGATTGCAGGTGGTACACCAGGCCCCGGAACGGTTAATTGTCCGGTGTATAAAAAATTCGTTACCTTACTTTTCATTTTAGGTTTTAAAAAAGCAGTTTGTTTCAAAGTGTTTGCTAATCCATACGCATTTCCTTTAAAAGCATGGTAGTCGGCTACAAAATCGTTCATGGCATAACTGCGCTTAAACAAAATGTGGTCACGAATGTCATTCCCGGTTAAATTTTTAAAGCGATCGGTTAACAAATTGAAGTATGCTTCCATTTTGCTTTCGCTATCTTTTAAATCAGGTGCTACCGGAATTAAAAAGAAAAGATTCTCGCAGCCTTCCGGTGCTACGCTTTTATCTGTTACCGAAGGACAGCATACATAAAATAGCGGTTTTGACGGCCATTGCGGATGGGTGTAGATTTCTTCAGCATGTTGATCAAAATCTTCATCAAAAAATAAGTTATGGTGTAATATGTTGTTCAGCTTTTTATTTAATCCCACATAGAACAAAAGGCAGGAAGGCGCCATGGTTCTTTCGTCCCAGTATTTTTCGCTGTAATTGCGGTAAGGTTTATCAAAAAGATGCTGATCGATATGGTGATAATCGGCATTGCCGACCACAAAGTCGCTTTTAAAATTTCCCTTATTCGTAATTACGTACTCTGCCAGGTTGTTTGTTACTTCAATTTTGGTTACTTCGGTATTAAAAATAAATTTTACGCCTTCGCTTTCAGCTATTTGTTGCATGGCGGCTACAATTTTGTGCATACCACCCATGGGGTACCAGGTGCCTAATACAAGGTCGGCGTAGTTCATCAAACTGTATAAAGCCGGTGTATTTTGTGGCGTGGCACCTAAAAACAGAACCGGGAATTCTAACAATTTTCTCAAGCGATCATTTTTGAACAAATGGTGCACATGTTTCCGCATATTGCCCAAAAGTTGAAGTTTAATACCGCTTATGGCTAACCTTGGGTCGAAATATTCCATTACGCTGTGCGAGGGTTTAAAAACGTATTCATTCATGCCCACATCGTATTTGTATTTGGCCTGATCGAGAAAATAGGTTAGGTTTTTGCTGCTTCCTGGCTCCAGCTTTTCAAATAAAGCGTATAAATCAGCTAATGTTGCCGGAACATCAATAGTATCTTTTTTGCCAAAATAAATCCGGTAAGAAGGACTTAACCTTTTTAGTGTATAAAAATCAGAAGCTGTTTTGCCAAAAAGCTTGTAATAGTTTTCAAACACATCGGGCATCCAGTACCAACTTGGGCCCATATCGAAAAGAAAACCGTCTTTTTGCCAGCTCCGGGCCCTGCCGCCAGCCATTTCATTTTTCTCGATAACTGTAACATCGCAACCATCTTTAGCCAATAAAGCTGCCGCAGCCAAACCTGCAAAACCAGCGCCGATAATGGTAACCGTGGGTTTTTTCTCCATGGTGTAAATAAAGGAATTTTATTGCGTTTTGTTTTTGTTATTCTAATATTCTATTATTCTGCACCTGATGCAAAATCTTTAAAGCATGTAGGGTATAGGCGATTAATAAAACATAGGTTTTGCCATTAAGGAGTTAAGCAAGTTAAGCGGGATTATCTTAATGCCCTTAATTTCTTAATGTTTAAGCGTGAATATCTGCAAAGAGAACTCCTGATAGATTTCTTACCTTTGCCTAAACTCATGATTAAACTACGCATTATATTTTTTCTGCTATTGGCAGCAAGCCATGTTACTTACGCTCAGTTAACTGCTCAGGAAATTTCGATATTAAAAACGAATATGGTTAAGGCGGTAGAAAACTCCAGGCTAACCGACTCGTTGTTTACCAGGCTGAACAAACTGCCCAATAAAACCGCACTGATAACCGGCTATACCGGCACATTAGAGGCGCTTAAAGCCAAGCACTCATGGAATCCATACAACAAGATCAGGTATGTGAGCCGATCCCTTAAAACCATGCAAAAAGCAATTGATATGGATAAAGAAAATATGGAAATCCGTTTTATGCGGTTTTCGATTGAATTTTATACCCCTTCCTTCCTCGGCTTCAGCAAAGATTTAGCACTGGATAAAAAAGAGATCGTTAAACATTATCAAAATGAAAATTTTGGTCTTGCCGATCGCGAGCTGGTTAAAAACGTAGCTAAATTTATGATCGACAGTAAAAAATGTACGCCAGCTGAAGTTAAAATTTTAACAAAACACCTTTAGTATGAATTATACCTACCTGCTGATTAATCTTGGCGTAATTTTCTTTCCCCTGGTTTTGTCGTTCGATAAAAAGGTGCATTTTTTTAGCAAATGGAAATTTGTATTCCCTGCAATACTCATTACAGGTCTGGTGTTTTTAATTTGGGATATCCTGTTTACCAAACTCAATGTATGGTCTTTTAATCCCGATTACCTTATTGGGGTAAATCTTTTGGGATTACCCTTAGAAGAGATCCTGTTCTTTTTAACTGTTCCCTATGCCTGTGTATTTATTTACGAATGTTTAAATGCCTACTTTCCTAAAAACAACCTGCAAAAGTACAGTCTGGCCGTCAGTAATTTGTTCCTGGGGCTTTGTGTAGCCATTTTATTTTTTGGTTATAACAGGTGGTATACGCTGATCAATTTTGGCTTTTTATTTATGGTGCTGGCCTATGTTGAATATGTGAATGTGGAGTTCAGGTTTATGTACAAATTCTACAGGGCCTACCTGGTTTCGCTGATTCCCTTTTATATTGTAAACGGCTTTTTAACTTCTATTCCTGTAGTGATGTATAACGATCAGCAAAACCTTGGTTTTAGAGTAGGTACTATTCCTTTTGAGGATCATTTTTATTTAATGGGGCTGTTGTTGATGAATATTTACCTCTACGAAGTTTTTAAAAGCAAGGACGTTAAAAGAACTTAAAGGAGTGTTTAAAAATTAGGAAATGATTGGTCTGTGGTTCTTGGAGGCTGGCAGTCCCGCTTTACGCTTTACTCCGTTGCACTTCGTGTTCGCTCCAATCGTGTTTACGGACAAGGGGTTGTGCCTTGTAAACCAGCAAATGAAATGCTGCTAGGGTCACCTAGCCCCGGTTGAAGTGTTACCCTGCAGCAAAGAGGTATCCCGAAGTTTCGGGAAAGCGTATAAGCGTAAAACGGGAAGTAACTTGGTGCTTTGTAGCGAACTTGCGCTCCAAAAACAATAGCTAATCAAGCATGTAAGGCATCGAAGGTAATATAAGCTTATATGATACTTAAATTTCTTATCTGGTTAAAAACCTTTTTGTTTATCTTCAACCCGAAATTAATTAAATGGATTTACCCAGCTATACCAAGCAGCAACTCGCCTTACGCAACGGCCAAGACAAACCTCAAATATGGGTGGCTTATAAAGGCTTGATCTACGATATGACCGATAGCAGGCTGTGGCGGAACGGTAAACATTATGAACACTGGGCCGGTCAGGATTTAACCGACGAACTACCCGATGCACCCCACACCGAAGCTGTTTTCGAAAATTTCGTACCGATAGCCATATTGGTTTCACCCAATTGATTTTAATAAGCGTAGATTGTTCAGCGAAGATTTTACTCTATAAAAAAACTGCAGATTTAAAAGAAATTCATCTTTAAACCTGCAGCTCAATTTATCTGCAGTACGAAACAGGAAACTGCCTATTGAAAACTGTTAACTGATTACACTTCAATCGTAAAAGCACTTAAGCTTACAAATTCCTGAATTCTTGCAGCAACTTCTTCATCCGTTAAATTTAATAACTTCTCTGTTCCGAATTTTTCTACACAGAAAGAAGCCAATGCTGAGCCATAAATGATGGCGTTTTTCATGTTATTGAAGTTGATTGTGCCCACTTTAGCCAAATAACCGATAAAACCTCCTGCGAAAGTATCGCCGGCGCCAGTTGGATCAAATACTTCTGCCAAAGGCAAAGCCGGAGCAGAGAAAATCTGGTCTTCGTGGAATAACAATGCACCATGTTCGCCTTTTTTAATAATCAGGTATTTAGGCCCCATTGCAAGGATTTTTTTAGCAGCTTTAACCAACGAGTATTCGCCTGATAACTGACGTGCTTCAGCATCGTTAATGGTTAATACATCTACCATTTTAATGGTTTCCAACAAATCATCCATCATAATGTCCATCCAGAAGTTCATGGTATCCATTACGATTAATTTCGGGCGGTTTTTAAGGCGTTTAATTACCGTTTGCTGCACCTGTGGGGTTAGGTTGCCTAACATCAGGTATTCGCAGTCCTGATAGCTCTCCGGGATAATCGGGTCGAAATTTTCCAATACATTCAGTTCTGTAATTAAAGTATCGCGGCTATTCATGTCGTTATGGTATTTTCCCGACCAGAAAAATGATTTTTCACCTGCTTTAATCTGTAGTCCTTCGGTATCAATACCGTGTGCGGTGAAGGTGTCGATGTCTGATTGATGAAAATCATCACCCACTACTGCTACAATTTTTGCTTTATTATAAAAGTAAGAAGCTGCTAAACTGGCGTAAGTTGCCGCTCCACCTACAATTTTATCTGTTTTTCCGAAAGGAGTTTCAATAGCATCAAAAGCTACAGTACCTATGATTATCAGGCTCATATCTATGTATTAATTTTTTTTTAAAATTTTTCACTGCAAATATTGCATAAATAATTTAAAAGCCCTAATATTGCATTCCCAAAACGAACAAGGCTATGTGTGCCACAAAGTACAGAGAACCTCGTTTTAGGAAACGACCAGTACTCCTTCTTAGCTCAGCTGGTTAGAGCATCTGACTGTTAATCAGAGGGTCGCTGGTTCGAGCCCAGCAGAGGGAGCCAAAACCCGCAACGAAAGTTGCGGGTTTTTTGCATTTGGGACTGGCGAGAAGTTTATGGGCGTCCAGCAAAGGAACAGATTTCTTATTTTTAAAGATTTTTATGGAATTCTTTATTTACATCCTATACTCCGAGGGCTCCAATGTTTATTATATTGGCCATACGAACGATTTTATCAGGCGATTGGAAGAACATAATACCTCAAAGCATTTGACCTTTACCGCTAAGCACCGCCCCTGGGTTTTAAAAGTAGTATACGCCTGTGGTAATCTAAAGGCAGAGGCGGTCAAGATCGAACGGTTTATAAAAAGACAGAAAAGCAGAAATTTAATAGAAAGACTTATTGAAGGTAGTGAGTTAACAGGAATCTTATCTCAGCTGGTTAGAGTCCCGCATGTGCGGGATTAATCAGAGGGTCGCTGGTTCGAGCCCAGCAGAGGGAGCCAAAACCCGCAACGAAAGTTGTGGGTTTTTTGCGTTTGGGGTTGGCGAGAAGTTATTCTGAGCGCAGGCGAAGGGAACCCAGCAGAGGGAGCCAATGCCTTTCAGGTTATCGTAAAGGCGTTTTTGTTTTTAACTGATTTTCAAATGGTTAATACAGTAAATAGAGGATTATTTTGGTTCGAGTACAATATCCACACCCATACTGTTTAAAGCATTCAAAAATCTCAAACTTGCTTTACTAAATCTTCCTAGCGAATAAGTTATAATCTACATTCCCGGCTTTTTTTGGTTAGATGCCGTTAAATTCCATAGGATTGCAAGTTTTGCTGGCATTATATAGTTAAATGCCTGTTTTGAAAAGAAATAAATTAAGTCAATGTATTTTTCTGCTTCCTCTTCTGAAAGATTCGTGCCTTTAGCTTTGAAGTATTCGATTACCTTTTTAGTAGAAAGAGATCTTGTGGTTTGATTTTTCATTATGGTTGTTTTGTTTGAAACTTAATAAATGGATGTACTCCAAACAACTGTTAGATAATAAAAGTATATTGTTATATTAATTAATTAAGTCGTATCCTGCCCATTTACTAAAATAGAATCTATGAAAAGAAAATACCCAATGCTGAATTTGTTCGTTTTAATTTTTATTTCATTTACAATGGTAGAAACAGCCAATGCACAGCATAATGATCGAAAATTTCGTATCGCAAAAATACAAGTCTATCCTCAATATCTTGAAGAATATAAGGCCGCACTAGCTGAACATGCAAAAGATGCAGTCTTATTAGAACCGGGTGTATTGGCACTTCAAGCGGTTTATGACAAGTCTAATCCCCGAAATGTTACTGTTTTTGAGGTCTACGCAAATGAAGAGGCCTATCAAATACACTTAAAAACTAAGCATTTCTTGAAATATAAAAATGGCACCTTAAAAATGGTTAAGTCTCTCGATCTTGTTGAAGTTGCCCCAATTGGTATTGAAATTAAGAATGTGCTTTCAAAGCAATGATTTTTCAACTGAAATATAAATCTTAAACTACTCGAAATGAACAACACAGAAATATTCCCTATAGGTGAACCGTTATCCAATGATTGGTTTACCGGCAATGCTTTTTTATACCCATTAGTCAGCAAAGACAAGAACAATGAATTTTCGGCTGGAAGCGTAACCTTTGAACCTGGAGCAAGAACCAATTGGCATATCCACCCGAAGGGTCAGGTGCTGATAGTTATTGAAGGTAATGGTTTTTATCAGGAACAAGGCAGTAGGGCACAACCGATAAAGAAAGGTGACGTGGTAAATATTCCTGAAAATGTAATACATTGGCACGGTGCATCCGCTACAATGAAAATGGTTCACATTGCTATTACAAATTTCAAGGATGAGACACAGGTAACCTGGCTGAGTCCAGTATCCAACGAAGAATACAATGAAGTAGTTAAGTAAGAGACTCTCGGGTATTAAGGTGTCAATAAATAGGCTCTGTTTTGTGATGTTTTAAATTAAGAACAGTATGGTTCCATTATTGTAAAAGATTTTCATCAATTTTTGCGATTAGGGCTGGCGAGAAGTTTATCCAAACTTTATATGGACGTTTGAGTGGACGCGACATGTCTAGTCCTTGAAAAAGTTGACTATTTATTTTACTAAATTATAAAAATAAAAGAACCATTAAAATCTATTTTGA
>NZ_JBWKYI010000041.1:22003-32152 GCF_059423705.1 Pedobacter sp. GW460-11-11-14-TSB4 | reverse complement strand
AACATTTATTAAGGAAATTACATTTACTATAAATGACTGATCCTAAAATAATGTCACCGTTCAAATATAAATTTTCAACTGCAATTAGCCGTCCCATCAACGAAAATGGATATGCAAAAGAAATCCAGGTAGTGAAGGAATATATAGACGAAAGAAAGGGAAACATTATTTTAAAGAACAACTACGAACTTACCTTTAAGGGTAGTTATTCTAAGTGGAGGGGAGATATTTGCACTACAGTAGAAACAGGTAGTTTTACCATTAGTGAAAAAGGAGGAAAACTAAACCTTGTTTACCGTATCCAAATAGATCCGGCTATGGTCTATCTTACTGCTATTGGTCTGACATTTTTGATTATATTTCATCAAGCTTGGTTCATTGGGATGCCCTTTATTTGGCTTGGAGGAGTGAATTGGATTACCACTTTAACAAGAAATAATTCGATGATGTATAATATCGCTTTTGAGATCGATAAACTCAGCCATAATATAAGCCCAAAACCGTTAACCTAACTCAAAATGCCAAAGAAAAATTTACCCGATAATTTAAAAAACGGCATTGAAGCACTTTCAGGTATTTCAATGGATGGAGTGAAAGTACACACGAATTCGGATAAACCTGCGCAATTAAATGCTTTAGCCTATGCCCAGGGTGCTGATATTCATATAGTGGCTAATCAAGAAGAACATTTACCGCACGAAGCATGGCATGTAGTGCAGCAAAAACAAGGCAGGGTTAAACCAACGGCTCCGTTAAAACCCAACATAAATATTCATGATAATGCTGGTTTAGAAAAGGAAGCCGATGAAATGGGGGCAAAAGCAACCAATATTTAATCATGGGTGTCCGAGTTGCTCATAGCTCCCACCCAATTAAATATAGTTCCCGTCTAGTTGGTTTGGACTTCAAACCTTTCCTAAACCTGACAGCAGCGATGAAAAACTGACATTCATTTCCAAAAAAATCTGCAAGCTTTATGAAATGAATTCATAAAACTTATAGATGAATAGAATATAAAAACATATACTTTATGGAATATGAGTTTTACCAACATCAATAAAATATGAAAAAAGCAACAATCCTTTTAGTATTTTTCACACTATCTAGCCTTGTAACACTAGCACAAAAGTCGTCAAAAATCGAAAAACAATTTCTGGAGTGGTTTTTTATAAAAAACTTAAAAATCAAAGATGATCATATACTTTATGTCTCAAAAAGTTCGGTTTATACTATCAAAGAGATGAAGAAGTATTTTGACAAAGACACTTTAACAGGCTTAATTTTAAGCAGGAAAATAACGGTTGCTCCCCAAATTATTTACACCAAAAATGAAAGGAAATATGTGGTGCGTAAAATAGAAAAATTAGAAACTGAAACTTTACCAGACAATATCTTACCATTTGCAAAAATCATAAGCTCAGATACCTTAAATCATATTTTCAACGATCGAACCAAGGGTTGGAATTACGCTTATAAAAAAGGAATTAAGGGCTATTATCATTTTACCAAACCCATTTTTTTCAGAAATGGCACACTCTGCATTTTTGACTATGGCTATGGTTGTGGTAATCTATGTGGATATGGAAATACCAGCGTTTATAAAAAAACAGAGGATGGCTGGATCTTGTGTCTACAGTTAGATAACTGGATAAGTTAATTTGCTTATAGAGATCAATTTTTGATGACTGAGTAATCTTAACAAGGTTCTTACTTCAATTCTAAACCCAAAAAAAAACAACATTCATTGGCAAAAAAAATCTGCAAGCTTTATGAAATGAATCCATAAAACTTGCAGATGAATAGAATATGTTCGTGGCGACACGAACCTAGGCGGCGTTTTGAGGGGAAATATGGCGATGGAAAGAAAAACCTTAAACCCTCTACCTTTCCGCCTTCTACCTCACTAAGGTACGATCTCTTCCAGGTAACTTTCAATTGGCGGGCAAGCACAGATCAATGCCCTATCACCATGACTATCGTTAACACGACCAACTGAAGGCCAGAACTTGCGCGCTAACACATAAGGAAGCGGGAACGCAGCTGTTTGACGGCTGTAAGCATGATCCCATTCGTTAGCGGTAATTACCGAAACCGTATGAGGTGCGTTTTTCAATGGGTTATCAACCTTATCTAAAGTACCGTTTTCTACTGCGGTAATTTCGTTTTTAATCGCGATTAAGGCATCACAGAAACGATCTAACTCATGTTTAGGCTCTGATTCTGTAGGCTCAACCATTAAAGTTCCTGCAACCGGGAATGATACTGTTGGTGCGTGGAAACCGTAATCCATTAAACGTTTTGCAATATCCGTAACTTCGATTCCGAAAGCTTTGAACGAGCGGCAATCTAAAATCATCTCGTGTGCACAACGGCCCTGAGCGCCTGAATAAAGTACAGGATAATGTTGCTCTAAACGCGCTTTCATGTAGTTTGCGTTTAGAATCGCATATTTCGTAGCGTTGGTTAAACCTTCAGCACCCATCATCGCAATATAAGCGTGAGAGATGATCAGGATTGAAGCCGAACCCCATGGTGCAGATGAAACTGCGGAAATTGATTTTCCCTTATCAATATCAACCACAGCGTGGCCAGGAAGGTAAGGAACCAGGTGTTTAGCCACACCAATTGGGCCCATACCAGGACCACCACCACCGTGAGGGATACAGAAAGTTTTGTGTAAGTTTAAGTGACAAACATCGGCACCGATATTAGCCGGACTTGTTAAACCTACCTGTGCATTCATGTTTGCACCATCCATATAAACCTGTCCACCGTTAGCGTGGATGGTTTCGCAAATTTCGATAATGCTTTCTTCGAACACCCCGTGGGTAGATGGATAAGTTACCATCAAACACGATAGGTTATCTTTGTGTAATTCTGCTTTTGCTTTTAAATCTTCAACATCGATATTACCGTTTTCTAAAGATTTAACCACAACAATTTTCATATCAGCCATTGCTGCAGAAGCAGGGTTGGTTCCGTGAGCCGAAGCAGGAATTAAGGCTACGTTACGGTGGAAATCGCCTCTATCCTGGTGATAAGCGCGGATAACCATTAAACCAGCATATTCGCCCTGAGCACCAGCATTTGGCTGTAAACTCATTGCCGCAAAACCGGTAATTTCACTTAACCATTTATCAAGCTCATTGAAAACAGAATAGTAACCCAATACCTGATCAGCGGGCGCAAATGGGTGTATACGACCGAAGTGAGACCAGGTAACCGGAATCATTTCTGCCGTGGCATTTAATTTCATGGTACAGCTACCCAAAGCAATCATCGAGTGGCAAAGTGATAAATCTTTTGCTTCTAACGATTTGATATAACGCAACATTTCGTGTTCCGAATGGTGCGCATTAAAAATTGGGTGTGTTAAATAAGCTGAAGTACGTTGTAAAGCTGATGGAATAACGGTTTCTACATTTTCTGCTACCTCAACCTGATCAGCAGCAATAGCTTTAACTTTAGCAAAGATTTTAGCAATCAAAGCTACATCTTCGAAAGTGCTGGTTTCGTCAAACGAAATGGTTGCAACATTACCAACATAGTTTAAGTTGATTTCGTTATCGATACATCCTGAATGGATACCACCTTTTAAATCACCTAAATCGAAACGAATGGTATCGAAGTAAGCTGAGTTTAACTGCTCAAAACCTAAACCTTTTAAGGTAGAGGCGAGGCTGATGGCCAAACCATGTGTACGTTCTGCAATCGCTTTTAATCCTTTCGGACCGTGATAAGCTGCGTAAAAACCAGCCATAATGGCCAATAATGCCTGTGCAGTACAAATATTTGAGGTTGCTTTATCTCTACGGATGTGCTGTTCGCGGGTTTGCAAAGCCATACGTAAAGCGTAATCGCCATGGCTATCGATAGTTACACCGATAATACGACCCGGGATATTACGTTTATATTCTTCTTTAGTGGCAAAAAATGCAGCATGTGGTCCACCAAAGCCCATTGGTATACCTAAACGCTGGGTAGTACCTACCACTACATCAGCTCCCCACTCGCCCGGAGGCGTTAATAAGGTTAAGCTTAAAATATCGGCAACTACCGTTAATTTAATATTTTGATTGTGCAATGCCGATGCGAAATCCTTGTAATCGAAAACCTCACCGTTTCCTGCCGGATATTGAACAATTGCACCGAAGAAATCTTCAGTAGCTACGAAATCTAAGTGACTTCCGATAACCAGTTCAATGCCGTAAGGATTAGCACGTGTTTTTAAAATATCAATCGTTTGAGGGAAAAGCAATGCTGAAACGAAGAACTTCTTAGCCCCCTGGTTTTTACGCAAGCTATATTGCATAAACATCGCCTCAGCAGCAGCAGTACCTTCATCCAATAAAGATGCATTGGCAATTTCCATTCCGGTTAAATCGATAACCATCGTTTGGAAATTTAACAAAGCCTGTAAACGACCTTGAGCAATTTCTGCCTGATATGGTGTATATTGCGTATACCATCCTGGGTTTTCGAATACGTTACGTAAAATTACACCCGGCGTAATGGTATCATAATAACCTTGTCCGATAAAGCTTTTGAAAACTTTATTCAACAATGAAGTTTGTTTTAAAGCACCAAGATATTCAGTTTCTGATTTCGCTGCAGGCAAGTTTAAAGGCTGTTTTAACCTGATTGCCGTCGGAACAGTTTGTTCTATCAGCTCATCAATAGAATTTACGCCAACAGTTTGCAACATTTCGGCTGTATCTGCCTCATTTGGCGCAATATGACGATTTTGAAAATCTTCCTTGTAATGGATATTTAAGCTCATGCGGTATGAATAATAAATTTGCGTGCAAAGGTAGCAAAAACGAAGCTGTATTTTGCTATATATCAGTGTAAAAAAGGTGTCCTATTTACACTTAAAAGCGACAAAATAGGTAGATTTTATACGCAAGGCAAAAGACAAACGTTTGTTCGTTTTTATTTAAGGCGTAATTATTTAGAAAGCAGTGGCTGTACTAAAATTTAAGTTTGTTCCCGCTATCCGCTACAATCTTTTTGTTAATCTCTGTCATATTGAGTTGCTGCAAACAAAAAGGATTTTCGCTGCTATCGGGTTTAAAAATGTCGGGTACTACAAGAAACTTAGGTTGTAGGCGCAATTAGGTATACGCTTACCTTTAGTCTTTCAACCTATTTCTGCACCTTCCAGCCTTCATCTTTACTCAACTTTAATTTATAGGTTTTGGTAATGAAGTTGCTGTTTTTATTTGCGTCCTTATCGAATGGTTCGAAATCGGTACTTGTCATTTTAAGTGATACGGTAACTTTTGCCGTGCTCGAATTAACCTGCGAAAAATCTACAGGCTTTTCATCGGCCAAAACATATTCTACCACTTTTACAGTTGCTTTATCACCATCCTGCTTTAAAACCAATGGACTCGCTTTATCGGTTAAGGTAATCTGGTAAACGAAACTGCTATCTTTTGAAAGGAATTTCTTTTTAGCTGCTTTCAAATCCAATGTCACCAGGCCTTTGCTGGCTAAAGTTTTATATTTACCCAGTTCAAACATATCGTTTGTACTGTTAAACTTTATTTCCCCAAAGTTGAAACGTGTAGTTTTATACTCAGGATTAGCTTTTAAATAATCCGTGATTACCGCTCCGGCTTCATCCTGGTTAATGGTGGTTTTGTTTTTACATCCGGCTAAGCCGATGATGATAAAGGATAAAATATAAATAGTTAGTTTTTTCATGTTTAAATGCTTTATGCTTTTTAAAGATATTTATTTTTTTGATAAGTCGGAGGTCAGGAGTCCGAAGTCGGAAGATTATTATTTCAAAAAATAACCTTATACCTTCAACCTTCCCACCCTCTACCTTTTTTCAAATATTTTAAATTTGGCAAAACCATCGCCGATAAAATTACCACCACACCAATCCACCTTAAAAACGATACCTGCTCTTGCAATACAAAACCAGCCATCATTACAGCAACAGGCAATTCTGCAGCACTTAATATCGAACTCATGGCTGTCCCAATTCTGGGTACACCTTCAGCAAAAAATAAAGGTGGAATTACCGTGCCGAAAACTGAGATGATTAATCCCCATTTCAATAAACTTCCGTTTAAAGCACCGTTGTATAAAAATGTTGGTGGAAAAATAATAAAGATGAGGATGCAGGCACCGGTAATCATCAGGGCGCTTTTTTGCAATGGAGCATATTCGTTTCCGATTCTGCCACTTAGCAACAAAAAGCCGGCATAACAGATTGCGGCCAATAAGCCAAAACCTATACCTTTTAAATCCATGCTTTCGATACTTGTTTCGGCCATTCCGCTCGCTAAAACCGTTCCACCCAAAACCAATAAAATGGCAAAAAGTTGTAAACCCGTAGGTTTCTTTTTAAAAATGAGGTATTCCATTAAAATACTCATCCAGATAAACTGCATCAGCAAAATAATGGCAACAGAGTTGGGTACAAGTTTTACACATTGATAGTAAAAGATGCTGACTAAGCCTGTACAGGTTCCGGCTAACACCATTTTCCACCAGGGTGTTTGGGGCACAATCGCTTTGGCTTTATAACTGGCGGTTCTACGCTGAAAGAAAAACAGCATCCATAAAATTACAGCCCCGAAAAAAGCCTGCGCCCCGGTAACATCGCCTAAAGTATAACCCTCGTGATAGGCCAGTTTAACAAAAGTAGAAAGGATGCCAAAACTACAGGCACCAAAAAAAACAAGGAGAATTCCTTTTAACATATATTTCGTTATTTAACCGCTAAGGGCGCTAAGTGTTTCGCAAAGAAGCTCAAGGCATCATTAAACTATGCACCCAACTTTGCGTTGCTTTGCGTCATTTTTCTTTGCAGTCTTTGCGGTTATAACTAAGCCAGCTGTTGTAAATATTTCTGAATGGTAGTTTCCAGCCCCAAATAAAGCGCATCGCTAATTAAAGCATGACCAATTGAAACTTCCAATAATCCCGGGATACTTTGTGCGAAATAATGCAGGTTATGTAAATCGAGATCGTGCCCCGCATTAATTCCCAAGCCTAGTTTATTGGCATGGTGCGCTGCAGCAATATAACTTACAATTGCTTTTTCGCGGTCGGCAAAATAATTATGTGCATAGGCCTCCGTGTACAACTCAATCCGGTCTGTCCCGGTTTCTACAGCACCTTCAACCATTTCTACCTGCGGATCAACAAAAATAGAAACACGTATGCCTTCTTTCTGGAAAACACCTACCATTTCTCTCAGGTAATCTTTATGTTTTAGGGTATCCCAACCGTGATTTGAAGTAATCTGACCTTCAGCATCGGGCACTAAAGTCACCTGGGCGGGTTTATTGGCCAAAACCAGGTCAACAAATTTATCTTCCTTACAATTTCCTTCAATATTAAATTCAGTAGCAATAACTGCTTTTAAATCGTAAACATCCTGATAACGGATATGGCGTTCATCCGGGCGCGGATGCACCGTAATTCCCTGCGCGCCGAAACGTTCGCAATCTAATGCAACCTTAACCAGATCAGGATTATTACCACCACGGCTATTGCGGAGTGTAGCAATTTTATTGATATTAACCGATAACTTTGTCATGCAGCAAAGATAAGGCTTTGCCCCTGTTAATCTTAAACCTTAAAAAAATTTGACTTTTTTTTGCTCATATTTGCTTCCTGTAAATGAACCCGAAGGACACCAGATTATATAAAATATTAATTGCGCTAATTGTAGCGGTGAGTACCTTGGCACTTTTTGGTGGCGTAATGGAACCCGATTCGGCACTTTACGCTTCTATCGCCAAAAATATGGTGCTGAGGAACGATTGGGTAAATATTTATGTACGTGGTGCCGATTGGTTAGACAAACCACATTTAACCTTTTGGCTGGCAGCTGCATCTTTTAAAATCTTCGGCATTACCGCTTTTGCATACAAACTTCCTTCTTTTTTGTTCGGATTATGGGGTGCCTGGTATGTTTACAAACTCGCAAAAGATATTTATAGCGAAAAAACAGGGTTAATGAGTGCGCTGATTTTTTTAAGTTCCCTGCATATCCTCATTTCCACTTTTGATGTCCGCGCAGAGGTTTATATCACCACCTTTACCCTGGCGGCTATTTATCATTATTACAAAGCACATCAGAGCACTTTCTGGCACATTGTTGCAGGTTCTTTTTTCGCGGCCTGTGCCATTATGATTAAAGGCATATTTGTATTGATTCCTGTTTTTGGAGGTTTTATTATTTACTGGTTATTAACCCGTCAGTTTAAACAGCTGTTGAAATTAAAATGGTGGCTGGCCATTATACTGATTTTCATTTTTATCATTCCGGAGTTATATACTTTATATGTACAGTTTGATTTACACCCGGAGAAAGTGGTATTCGGAAAAACCGGCGTTTCGGGCTTAAAATTTTTCTTCTGGGATAGCCAGTTTGGTCGCTTTTTTAATAACGGTCCAATAAAAGGTAAAGGGGATATTTCATTCTTTTTGCATACTACCCTTTGGGCATTTTTACCCTGGTCGGTATTGTTTTATGCGGCGGTGGTAAATCTTTTCAAAAAGAAAAACCGTATTGATTTACCTGCTGAAAGCATCATGATCTGGACCAGTGCAGCGATTACTTTTCTGTTGTTTTCATTGTCCAAATTTCAGTTACCACATTATATCTTGATTATTCTGCCACAGTTTGCCATCATAACGGCTTTGTATTTGCAAAAGTTGGAAGGCAACGCCCTAAAAGTATTTTGGTATACACAGGGTGTAATATTATTAATCTTATTGGTCTGCTTAATCGGTATTGGCTATTATTCAGGCTTCAATTTTGGCTATTATATCATTGCATTTCCACTTGTGGGTTCAATTCTGGGGATTTTCCGTAAGATAGGCCTACAATCGCTTATAATCAGGAGTGTAGTTGTTGCAGCAACAATCATGATTTTTCTCTCGGCATTTTTCTACCCATCGGTTTTGAAATATGAATCTGGCATGCAGGCAGGGATCTGGTTAAAAGAAAATTATCCGAAGGCCAAAGCTGCAGTATTGATGTATCCTGATGCGTATTCTTTCGATTTTTATGCCAATGGCGAACCCAAATATTTCTGGAGCTACGAGGATCTCAACCAATCGAAAGATGAAAAGGATCTGATTATCTATACTCCGGCATCAGAACTGGGAAGATTAAAAACAGAATACCATGCCGAAGTGTTAAAATCTTTTGAATATTACCACATCACAAAGCTTACTGGAAAATTTATCAATGCCAAAACTCGTCCACAGGTTTTAGAGCAGTTTTATTTGGTTAAAATACATTAACATGGATTTATTTTTCCGCATCTTAAAATTTGGATTAACAGGTTTCCTCGGAATGGCAATCGATTTCGGTGCAACCTGGTTATGTAAGGAGAAAATCAAGATAAACAAATACATCGCTAATGCAATCGGTTTTACCTTGGCGGTAACCAATAACTACCTCATTAACCGCGTATGGACATTCCAAAGCACCAATAGTCATTGGGGAACGGAATTCAGCAAGTTTTTAGTGGTGAGTTTAATTGGTTTGGGGCTAAACACCTTTATCATTTACCTCTTCCATCAAAGGAAAAATGGCACTAATTTTTATGTGGCTAAATTTTTTGCGATTGTAATTGTTTTCGTGTGGAATTTCTTGGCGAATATGCTGTTTACGTTTAGGTAAATTTTGTCTTCACCATTAAGGATTTAAGGTCATTAAGAATAGATCAACATAGCTTACCTAATTTATTATTGAACCACCTTAGTCACCTGAGTGCACCTGAGTTTCAAGCTTTAGAAAATATTATAAAGTAAGGTCCTGAAACAAGTTCAGGATGACGCTTGCCTTAGAAGATTTAATTATGTAATTGTTTTTGTGTGGAATTCCGTAGCGAATATGCTGTTTACGTTTAGGTAATTTTCCTTTTCAACATTAAGGATTTAAGGTCATTAAGAATAGGCTTGCCTAATATTATTATTGAACCACCTTAGTCACCGGAGTGCACCTAAGTTTCAAGCTTTAGAAAATATTTAAAGTAAGGTCCTGGAACAAGTTCAGGATGACGCTTATCTTAAAAGACTTAATTATGCAATAGTTTTTGTGTGGAATTCCGTAGCGAATATGCTGTTTACGTTTAGGTAATTTTTTTTCACCATTAAGGATTTAAGGTC
>NZ_JBWKYI010000041.1:0-21904 GCF_059423705.1 Pedobacter sp. GW460-11-11-14-TSB4 | reverse complement strand
CATTAAGAATAGATCAACATAGCTTGCCAAATCCTATTATTATTGAACCACCTTAGTCACCGGAGTGCACCTGAGTTTCAAGCTTTAGAAAATATTTAAAGTAAGGTCCTGGAACAAGTTCAGGATGACGCATATCTTAGAAGATTTAGTTATGGAATTGTTTGTGTGGAATTTCTTAGCGAATATGCTGTTTACGTTTAGGTAATTTTCCTTTTCAACATTAAGGATTTAAGGTCATTAAGAATAGATCAACATAGCTTGCCAAATCCTATTATTATTGAACCACCTTAGTCACCGGAGTGCACCTGAGTTTAAAGCTTTAGAAAATATTTAAAGTAAGGTCCTGAAACAAGTTCAGGATGACGCTTGCCTTAGAAGACTTAATTATGCAATTGGTATATCACTATTGAACTAATGACAAGTGAACAAATGAACTAATGACCAATGAACTAATTTAAGTAACGTTTTTGCCAATAAAGTAGAATACCACAAGCCATATTAATCCTTTAATCAGGAAGAATAAAAACCCAATCAGCCCTACCCGCTTAAACCATAATTTTACTTTTTCTTTGTTCATGGCGATGTTTGTAAAGATAATGGATTTGGCTTAAATTAGAAAGATTTTAAATAAGGAAATATGAAGTTATCTAAATCTTTGCTCCTCACTATTTTTGGTATTTGTTTTTTAAGCATTGAAATTTTTGGACAGAATTTTGATGATGTTAAACGTTACAAAGTAAATTTTGCGGTTGCCACTCATGCTGGCCAAAAACTGATCGGGCTTAGAAGTTTCACCGCAAATAATCAAAAGTATTTACTGTTGGTTGATCCTGAAACTTTAGATACAAAAATCGACTTGGCGAGTAATTACACGACAAGTAGTTTACAGTTTCAGAATGTATTGGCCATTTTTAAAAATACGGCCTACATTAAATCAATCGAAGCCGCAGCAGCTAAAGATTTACAGCTCCAAAATGCAGGGATCGATCATGCCATTCCGAATGAAAAGGGCATAACCTTAACCATCGATCTTTGTCCATCGCATAAAGCTCTCGACAGGATTATTTTTCAATCTGTTTTTGATGAATTTAAAAAGATAGAACAGCCTGCGCCACTCGCAATTTCGGTTTCAGGTAAATGGATGTTAAAACACCAGGATGACCTGAACTGGCTGAAAAGTCTGGTTGCGAAAAAAGAACTGAATATTACCTGGGTAAACCATACCTACAACCACGAGGTGAATAAGTTACCCTTAGCTGAAAACTTTCTATTGGCCTCAGGTACTAATTTAGATGTAGAAGTATTGGAAAACGAGAAACTGATGATCAGAAATGGCCTGACACCTTCTGTATTTTTTCGTTTTCCAGGTTTGGTATCAGATCAGGCTATTTTAGAAAAAATTGAGGCCTATGGATTAATCCCGATTGGAAGCGATGCCTGGCTGGCCAAAGGACAACAGCCAAATGCAGGTAGCATTGTATTGATCCACGGCAACGGAAATGAAGAAATCGGCGTGAAAGATTTTATCCAGTTATTAAAAACCAGGCAGGCAGATGTGAAAAACAAACAATGGCTGCTGTTCGATTTACGACAGGGTTTGGAAAAGGAATTTGAATAACCTGCTTTTTTTAACCTCTTCTTATGATCGTCATTGCGAGAAGGTACGACAGCCTGTCCCGACCTTCCTGGGAAGCAATCTTAAAACGATCGCTTCACGGCTAAATCATTAAGATTGCTTCGTCGGCTGAAAAAGCCTTCTCGCAATGACGGTTTATTTGAACTATTTCTTAACCGGCAACAACTTGATTTCTTTGGCTTTGAAGCGGTTATTCACAATTTCGCCGGTCACTTCTGCTTTACTTATGGCATTGCAAAAGCCATGTTCGCCATGGGCATCGCCAAAATCGTCGATATTTTTCCCATCAACGAAATAAGGTTTACCATCTATTTTCACGGCTAACTCGCAATCTTTACCTTTCATTTTAAACTGGCATTCGCCACAGGCAATATCTACCGTTTGTTTGGTGATTACTTTTGCTGTTGCAGCTTTTTGAGGTGCGGTTTGTGCATGTGCAGAAACTGCAAATACACCAAGAACTAATGCAAATATTAAATTTTTCATCGTATTTTCTTTTTCCAAATGTAAGTTTTAAGCAGCAAAAGAACCACAATCTGCTGTAAAATAAACCTGATAGAAATGGATATACTTTTTGTTGTGCCTTCGACCATGCTTAGGATGACAACAAAAAGATTGGAATGAACAGCAGGGCTGAAAGCTCCGAAGAGCACTGAACTTACGTTTTCAAAAAAACAACTAAGGACACCCTCCGATAAACCGGAGGAAATAAAAAAAGGGATATGCAAATCTGCACATCCCTCTTAAACAATATCGACTCCAGACTCTCGACCGAAGACTCAGGACTAATACCTGTAAGTATCTGCTTTGAACGGACCTTCTACCGGTACACCGATATAATCAGCCTGGTGTTGATCCAAAACATCTAGTTCTACACCGATTTTTTCTAAGTGTAAACGGGCAACTTTTTCATCTAAATGCTTAGGCAAAGTATAAACCTTGTTTTCGTAAGCAGCAGTGTTGGTCCAAAGCTCTAACTGAGCCAAAGTTTGGTTGGTGAATGAGTTACTCATTACAAAACTTGGGTGACCAGTTGCGCAACCTAAGTTAACCAAACGACCTTCAGCTAAGATGATCACATCTTTACCATCAATGGTATATTTATCAACCTGAGGTTTAATTTCTACTTTAGTATCGCCATAAGCACCGTTTAACCAAGCCATATCGATTTCGTTATCGAAGTGACCGATGTTACAAACAATCGCTTTATCTTTTAATGCCCTGAAGTGTTGTTCGCGAACGATATCACAGTTACCAGTCGTGGTTACCACAATATCTGCTTCTTTAATTGCAGTAGCTAATTTTTTCACTTCATAACCTTCCATTGCAGCCTGTAAAGCACAGATTGGATCAATTTCAGTTACAATAACACGTACACCTTGTGAGCTTAATGATTCTGCAGAACCTTTACCCACATCGCCATAACCGCAAACCACAGCCACTTTACCAGCCATCATTACATCAGTTGCACGACGGATCGCATCAACCAATGACTCACGACATCCGTATTTGTTATCAAATTTAGATTTGGTTACCGAATCGTTCACGTTAATTGCAGGTAAGTGCAATGTTCCGTTTTTCATTCTTTCGTACAAACGGTGAACACCAGTAGTGGTTTCTTCTGATAAACCTTTAATGGCTGCAATTAGCTCAGGATATTTATCAAAAACCATGTTGGTTAAATCGCCACCATCATCCAAAATCATGTTTAATGGTTGTTGCTCCGGACCGAAGTGTAAAGTTTGCTCAATACACCAGTCGAATTCTTCTTCATTTAAACCTTTCCAGGCATAAACCTGAATACCAGCAGCAGCAATTGCAGCAGCAGCATGATCCTGAGTAGAAAAAATATTGCAAGATGACCAGGTAACTTCAGCACCCAGTGCAGTTAATGTTTCGATTAATACAGCCGTTTGGATGGTCATGTGCAGACAACCTGCAATACGCGCACCTTTTAACGGTTGTGTTGGACCGAATTCTTTACGTAAACTCATTAAACCTGGCATTTCTGCTTCGGCTAATCCGATTTCTTTACGGCCCCATTCTGCCAGTGAAATGTCCTTAACTTTGTAAGGGATATAAGTTGTCTCTACTGATGACATAATTATTTGTTTTTAAATGTGATGCAAAGTTACCACATCCCTTTGTGAAAGCCAAATAATTAAAAGCACAAGGTGGTTTACGGATTGTAAAATCTATTTACGATTATATTCAAAAATCTTATGGCCAAGCCGGAATACACCTGAAGAGATAGCCCATAATTTGAAAAGCAAAACCAGCAGTACTTAGGTCAGGTTCTGCCCTGCCATACACTATAGCTCCGATGAGGAATCGGAGGCTGACGTTCTTGTCAGGTTTAGGTTACATAAAACTGTGCTCCGTTTGTAGAGCAGAGATCAACCTAAAATAAAACTTTGATTTACAGGCCATTAAGACAAAAGGTAAATTTAAAAAGAAAATACAACAAACCAAGTATCGGAAGAATCGGTAATGAATTCCTAAGTCGGCTTTGAATTAGCCAGTAATTTATGACTAATTTTGGCCGTGAAAAAAACAGTAACGACCCTCTTAATTGCAGTTTCTCTCTTCGGCTGCAAAAAATATCCGTATGAATCAAGTTATGTAACTATAGCTTACGAAGTTCAAGTTGGGTACCTTGATGGACAAAACAACTGGGTACAACCAACATCACTGCCTGAAAATTTCGAAGCTGAAATAAGTTTTACCAAACCAGATGGATCAACTCAAACTGAGAAAATTTCTGGTAGCAATCTTGGTGCTGGGGAACAATTAGATTTCGACAAAAATGGGCCTGTCAAAGATTTAAACCTTACTTGGACCTCTAATTTTGTAGCTTCAAGATTCAGATTTAATTGTGTTATCAGGAGATCTTTCTCAGTTGGTAAAATTACAACAGGACTTCTAGCTTCAGCCAAGAATTCGTCCAACGGTTCTCTGCAGACCACTATAGATGCAAAACCACTTAAAGATTGATAAATATTTATTATTAGTTGGATAAAATGTAATTGAAAAGCAAAACCAGCAGTGCTTAGGTTTGGCTTGGTTCTGCCATACACTATAGCTCCGATAGAATCCCGATGTAAAATCGGGACGGAGGCTGACGTTCTTTTCAGGTTTAGGTTACATAAAACTGTGCTCCGTTTGTAAAGCAGAGATCAACCTAAAATAAAACTTTGATATCCAGCTAATTATTTCTTAAATTGTTATAATCAAATTAACAGTTATGAAAAGCGTAAAACACTTGTTAGATACCAAACAGGTACGAATTATCTCGGTATCAGAAAATATTTCTGTTTTAGATGCCTTAAAAGTAATGACAGAAAAGAACATCAGCGCGGTATTGGTCATGGAAAACGACCGGCTGCATGGCATTTTTACGGAACGCGATTACGCCCGGAAGATTATTCTTCAGGGTAAATCATCAAAAGATACCCTGATTAAAGAAGCCATGACGGCCAGCCCGATCACCATTAATTTAAGCGACAGTATTGATTATTGCATGGAGCTGATGACCGATAAACACATCCGTCATTTACCTGTTGTAGAAAATAACGAAGTAAAAGGAATGGTTTCCATCGGGGATGTGGTGAAGTTTATCATTGCTGATCAGAAACAGACCATTTCGCAGCTGGAAAGCTATATTAGCGGCTAATGCTGATGTTGGTAATATCGCTGTCTAATTTTGGTTGGTGAGACACCAACCAATAGATAGGGCCTAAACTTTTGCCGCAACTTTATCTTCTGTTTTGCTGGATTGGTGCATTTCCAGTTTTCCGTTGTACTGGGCACCCAGCTCAATTTCCAGGGTATCTGTTTTAATGTCGCCATTAACTTTACCTGTCTTTTTTATTTCCAGGTTTTGGGTTTTTACGTTTCCGTTAACGGTACCATAAATAATGGCAGAGCCCGTTTGGATATCGCCTTTAATCATGCCCTTTTCGCCTAAAACAATACCACCTTCCACATTTACGTTTCCAATTACAGTACCATCGATCCTGATTACTGCTTTTCCCTTTAATTCACCGGTAATGGTAAAGCCAAGGCCGATTAGGGTTGAAATTTCTTGCTGGTTTAAGTCTTTAATTTGGTTGTTTTTCTTGAACATGTTCTTACAAGGTTAAAAAGGATCTTGGATTGATAACTTTACCGTTTTTGTGTACTTCATAATGTAAATGAGGCCCGGTTGATCGCCCTGTTGAACCGGCTTTGCCAATGTTATGGCCAGCTATTACATTCTCATCAACCTTTACCAAAATTTTAGAGAGGTGGCCGTAATAGGTTTCGAAGCCATTGCCGTGTTTAATCACAATGCAATTGCCATAACCGCCCCTTCGGCCGGCAAAAATCACTTTACCATTTGCTGTACTTTTTACAATGTCGCCATAATTAGCCCTAATATCTAGCCCTTTGTGTGTCTCCACATTTTCGCCACTGAAAGGATTTTCACGGTGACCATATCCTGAGGTGATTGTACCTAAATGCGGGTAACCCATTGGGGTATAAGCTATGTTATAGGCAATTTTACTTAGGTAGTTATCGTAAAACTCACCAATTTCTTCAGCCGATAAGATCTCATCACTTTCTTCTCCACCTTCGTTGCCTGTTAAAATTGGCTTTAGTCCTCTTGCCTTTAAGTATTTGTTAATGGTCAGCAGTTTTTTATCGATTGATTGATAATGCTTTTTTAGCGAAGAAGTATCGATAACCGATAATTTGTCTTTACTTTTTAAAAGTGCCATTTCGAGTTTACCCTTGGCGAGTTCGATGCTGGAATTACTTCGGACGAGGTAAAATATACTCGCAATGAGGATTAAAAACAGACCAAGAATACCTAGAATATACTTTTTCCAGTGTACGACATAAGCTGTTGGAACTTGGATGGGTTTGCTTGAACTTTGATTTTTATTTACAAAAATTACGGTTGTTTTGTTCCGTTTTCTGTTCATTTTTACTCTGATTTTTTGTTTGGGACTAAAACAAATATATGACTAACAACCACATAGTCAAAAACTAAGTCCCGTTTTAACACTTTCAGGAATAAAAATAATAACGCTTTAACATTGAATTAAGCTTCACCATGTGGCTTATATGAGTTTAAATACGGGTATGTAACATTTAAGTGGCTTACATTGTAAACTATTTAGCAAGGGTTAAAACGAGTGCTACACAAAGAAAGATTTTCCACTACGATCGAAATGACATATGATCTTGCGCGAATTAATTATTATATCTGTGCAAACCCAATAGCTGTGTAATCAACTAACGGTTATTTCCACCTCCACTCGCCGGCAATACTCAAGGGCTCCTTTAGGTTCTGCGATTCCAAGAAAGTTCTTAATTCTTCTTCGCCCTGAACACCTACAGGAATTTTCGGGGTATTGGCTAAAGCATAAGTTAACATGGCGCTGTAACGAACGGTATTTTTAAGTTCCTGCTCATCTACCAGTTTAAAGCTATCACCGTCTGAGTGATAAAAAGGTCCGGAATTATTCGGCAGTTTACCACCAAAACCGCCACCAGTAGGGATACCTTCTAACATAAATGGCTGGTGATCGCTGTGTAAACCTGCACCTGCATTAAACATATTTTTGAAACCGGTATCTATTTTCACAATATCAGCACCCCAGGCAGAAAACAGTTCTTTCATTTCTGCTCTCGAGGTAGAAAAACCTTTAGGATCGTTGGTCATGTCGTAGTTCAACATAAACTTCACCTGGTTTAAGGTTTTGTCTTTTTTAGCCTGATCGATATAAGCTTTAGAACCTAACAAACCTTGCTCTTCGCCCATAAACAATACAAATTCTACCGTACGTTTGGTTTTTAAATTCAGCTTTTTAAAAGTACGTGCCATGTCCATAATGGCAAAAGAACCTATTCCATTGTCGATTGCGCCTGTTGATAAATCCCAGCTATCTAAATGTCCGCCCACTACAATTTTATCTTTAGGTAATTCAGTCCCTTTAAAAGTAGCCACTACGTTTCTGGCTTTGATCAAACCAGAGAAATTGGTCATAGCAATGTGCGCGATCTGTGGCTGCGATTTAATTTTTTCTCTCAAAGCCATACCATCTTCCAGTCCAATACAAATAGCTGGTATGGAGATTAATTTACCAGTTACCGAAGCGGTTCCGGTTAAAAGTACGCCACCTTTTACGGTATTGATGATGATGACACCAATTGCACCATATTTTGTGGCTATAGCCGTTTTTTCTGATCGGTGCAATGACTTGGTTCCGGCTGGAGAGCCTGGCAACACCCCTAAATAAATCAGGGCGATTTTACCTTTAAACTTCTCCGGACTGGCCTGATAATCTGCTTCCAGTCCATTACCCGCGTCTACAATGTCACCTGTAACATCTGCACTCACCGGCGAATGTGCCAGCGTAACGGCTTTCATTTTAGTCAGGCTGTTTTTATCTTGACCAATTTCTACACTGATGGTTTTCCTTGCCCAGCTTTCCACTTCAAACGGTTGGAATTTCACTTCACAACCATAAGATTTTAATAAATCAAAAGCATATTGCTCTGCCTTTGCGCCGTTTGCAGAACCTGTTAAACGATGACCGATGGTTTCGGTTTCATATTTAAGTGTTTGATAAGCTTTTGAGTTTTGCTGAACATCAGTATTAATTTTGGCAAAAACATCACCGAATTTATCCTGGGCATTTGCAAATAAAGCGGTACAAAGAAGCGCTGCAGAGAAAAGGTATTTCATTAAGAATAATAGTTTATCTGCTGAAAGTACAAATTTTAGCATGAGATTGCTAGCTGTAACGTATATTTTGCTTTTGGGTAATATCAGAAAAGTATATTTTTATCCCAAGAAAAAGAATTAACAGTCTTTTCCCCATCCACAACCATGCCTCGGCTCACCGCCGCCGACGGGCTCTTTCTTTTCCCTTGATAGAAAAGAAACAAAAGATCAAGGCTTGCATCCTTTCTTGTTAAAAACTACAAAAATCTCAATTGCGACAGTCTATAGGCTCTTTCCTAACCTCGTTGCCATCACACTCGCTTAAACACTGCCTTGGCCTGTGGAAGTATTAGTGAAACTGCAAAGATTTTTGTGCTTTTTCCTACGAAAATCTGCCAGGCCACACAGCAAAGTACAGTTACCTCACCTAATGATTTGCACCATAAAAAGCTTGAATGCACTAAGGTGACTTAGGTGGTCAAAATATTTTAGCAGTAAATACCTTTGATGATAGCCTTAAGGCTTTACATGCACTTTTTTCTTTGGGAAGGCCAGCGAAGCCACAATACTAATCACCAGGATACTCAGAATCACGATTAAGGAATGTTCAGTAGTGAAACCCCATTTCTCCAGATAGGTATGCCCCAACATTTTCACCCCGATAAATGCCAATAATACCGCTAATCCGGTTTTTAAATAGTGGAATTTATGGATGATATTAACCAACAGGAAGAACATAGAACGTAAACCCATGATGGCAAAAATGTTAGAAAAGAATACGATGTAAGGATCTTTTGTTACCGCAAAAATAGCGGGAATAGAATCAACCGCGAATAACAGATCGGTAAATTCAACAATCAGCAGCACCAAAAACAATGGCGTAACCAGTGTTTTATGGTTGATTTTTACAAAGAACTTTTTCCCCTCGTACTTAGGGTGGATAGAAAATATTTTCGAAGCCCATTTAACCACGGGATGATTTTCGGGATCAATCTTGTCATCTTCATCTTTACTGAAGAACATTTTTACGCCCGTAAAAACAAGGAAAGCACCAAACAAATATAGTATCCAGGCAAATTTTGCAATCAGTGCTGCGCCGACAAAAATGAAGATGAAACGCATGATAATGGCACCCAAAATGCCCCAGAACAATACGCGGTGATAATATTTTTCTTCAACGGCAAAGGCAGAAAAAACGAGTACAATTACGAAGATATTATCTACTGAAAGTGCATACTCAATTACATAACCCGTCAAAAATTCTAAGCCGAGGTTTTGTCTATAAATCGCTAAACTGCCTTCAAAATCATCAGGAATTAGCTTAATATGATGCTGATGGTTAATTACAATTTCCCTGAGGTGTGCAAAATCTTTTATTCCATGGAGCTGATGCCCTTCTGTTAATAAGATAAAGTAAAAACCGATGGCCAAAGCCACCATGATTAAACTCATAATGCCGGCTTGTTTTAAGCTCACTACATGCTCTTTCCTGCTAAAAAGACCAAGGTCTAAAGCCAGGATAAGCGCAATAAAAAGAAGAAAACCTAAGCTAAAAAGTAATTCGTTACCCATTATTTTTTACGTTCAGTGGTGTACAGTACAAGTTGTTCTAAACCAGTTCGTGCTTCGCCTGCCTCAAAACTATGCAAAATATCAAATGCTTCTTTCTGGTATTCCAGCATTTTCTGGTTGGCATAATACACACCTTCGTGGGCATTTACGAAATCGATGATCTGCTGAATTTTAACCGGATCGTCCTGGTGGTTTTTCACCAGGTTGATTATTTTTTTACGTTCCGTTTTTTCGGCTTTATTCAGTGCATAAATTAAAGGCAGCGTTACTTTCTTCTCTTTAATATCAATTCCCAAAGGTTTACCTACATCATCCGTTCCGAAATCGAAGGTATCGTCTTTAATCTGAAAGGCAATTCCTACTTTTTCTCCAAACAGACGCATTTTTTCTATTGTTTCATCATCCGCACCTGCCGAAGCAGCACCCGCAGCACAACAGGAAGCAATTAAAGAAGCCGTTTTCTGCCGGATCACATCAAAATATAAATCTTCCGAAATATCCATCCTCCGCACCTTTTCTACCTGCAGCAATTCGCCTTCACTCATCTGTTTCACCGCTTCCGATACAATTTGTAACAAACGGTGCTCGTTATTGTTTACCGAAAGCAACAATCCCTTAGCCAGCAGGTAATCGCCAACCAAAACGGCAATCTTGTTTTTCCATAAAGCATTAATAGAGAAAAAACCACGGCGTTCGTAAGCATTATCTACCACATCATCATGCACTAAAGTAGCCGTATGTAAAAGCTCTACCAAAGCAGCTCCGCGATGGGTTGATTCTGTAATTCCACCGCATAGTTTAGCCGCAAAAAACACGAACATTGGTCGCATTTGTTTGCCCTTTTGCTTTACAATATAATGGGTAATCCTATCCAGCAACGGTGCGTCGCTATGCATAGATTCTTTAAAGGTTTTTTCAAACGCTTTAATATCAGCAGCAATAGGTGTTTTTATCTGTTCGATTCCCGGCATTAAGTCGAAAAATTTTGATTGCAAACTTAAGCTAATTTCCCATAAAAAGGTAATGTGTAGTCGTATTATTCAGCATTTGAAAAGCAATAGCCGTAATCCTGATCATCTTTCGTCCTGCTATTGTCCATAGTCCTCGCCCTCATGCTTCGGGCTGTGGGCTATTTGGCGCTATCAGGTTTAATTACGAAGGGTATTGCGGACAAAACCTTTCCGCACGATAATTAATTCCTCAAAAATATTAGCTTTATTTAATTTCAAATTTTACATTTAAACCAACATTCGGTGCCGCATATGAAAAAACGCTACAAAGTACTTATTGGCCTTTCGGCATTAATTGTTGCAGGCTATTTAATGGGACCAAAACCCAAAAAACCGGTTTATAACAAAGAACTTAGCCAGGTTCCCGATCTGGAAGATTTAGACCGTTATGTGGCCAGTATCGAATCGATGCACAAAATCAAACCAGGCAATGAAGCCGAAATCATCTGGGCCGATAGTCTTCATCAGCAAACCGAATATGCCATTGTTTACCTTCATGGTTTCTCCGCATCAAAAACAGAAGGCAATCCGGTCCATTTAAATTTAGCTAAAGAATTAAATGCGAATTTATACCTGGCCCGGCTGGCCGACCACGGCATTGATACGCTTGCGCCTATGCAATATTTTACCGCCGATCGCCTTTGGGAAACCAGTAAACAGGCTTATGCCATTGGCAAAAAACTGGGCAAAAAAGTAATCCTGGTGGGTACTTCTACCGGCGGAACGGTAGCCTTAAAATTAGCGGCAACCTATCCGGAGATTAACAGTTTAATCTTGTTATCGCCAAATGTAGCGATTAACGATAAAAATGCCTGGCTCCTGAACAATCCCTGGGGTTTACAGATTGCCAGAAAAGTTGTTGGTGGCGATGAACGTAAAGTAGACGACCGCACTGACGAGTATAAAAAATACTGGTACACCAATTATCGCCTCGAATCGTTAGTAGAGCTGGAAGAATTTATCGAGAGCAGTATGGTAAAAGCAACTTTCCAAAAGGTAAAACAGCCAGTATTAATGCTCTATTACTATAAAAATGAACTCGAACAAGATCCTGTAGTGCGTGTAGATGCCATGCTGAAAATGTTTGATGAACTCGGTACGCCGAATAATTTAAAAAGAAAACAAGCCATACCAAATGCAGGAAACCATGTAATGGGATCGTATATTACTTCGAAGGATTTACCAGGTGTAGAAAAGGCTATTGAAGGTTTTGTGGGGAGTACGCTGAAAGTGCCAGTACATTGATTATAATTATGATTTCCAAAGAGGGGTCGTCACCCTGAATTTATTTCAGGGCCTGTATAACTGGAAAGATGCTGAAACAAGTTCAGCATGACGATCGGGGTAGAAATATAGCTTAAGAGACTTCCGAAGTTTTTCCATCGCTAATCCTCTGGCTAAACTTCGTAAGAAATTTAACCCAAAATATTCTTCACGATCATTTGGGCGTGAACTCTTGAGTTTTCGATAAAAAGTTTGTGCGTATCCAATCCACCACAAACTACACCAGCCAGATACAAACCTTTTACATTGGTTTCCATGGTTTCTTCGTTATAAGCCGGGCAAAGTGTTTCGGGCAATTCGACACCAAACTTTCTTAGCATACTAAAATCTGGCTGATAACCCGTCATGGCAATTACGAAATCGTTTGGAATGGTTTTTATCCCTTCTGGTGTTTTGATGTCTACTTCTCCCGCTCTTATTTCAACCAGTTCAGAATTGAAAAGTGCTTTAACTTCTCCTTCTTTAATCCTGTTCTGGATATCCGGCCGAACCCAATATTTAACATGAGGGCCCAGATCGCCACTGCGAACCACCATCGTTACGTTTGCACCTTTTCGGTAGGTTTCTAAAGCCGCATCTACCCCTGAATTATTGGCGCCAACTACTACAACATTCTGGAAGGCGTATAAATGTGGATCTTTATAATAATGCGTCACTTTTGGCATATCCTCTCCCGGAACATTCATCAACAAAGGAACATCATAAAAACCGGTCGCCACAATTACATTATTGGCCGTATAATCCGTTTTTGAAGTCTTGATTTCGAAAACATCGCTATCGTTTTTAACCACCTGCTTTACACTTTCGAAAAGATGGATGTTTAAATCAAACTTTTCAGCCACACGGCGATAATATTCAACCGCTTCATTTCTGTTAGGTTTCGGACTAATGGTTACGAAAGGCACGCCTCCAATTTCTAATTTTTGAGAAGTAGAAAAGAAGGTCATAAATACAGGATAGTTGAACAAGCTGTTCACCAAAGCACCTTTCTCTACAATTACATAACTTAAGTTTGCCTTTTGAGCTTCAATAGCGCACGCCATACCTATTGGGCCGGCACCGATAATTAATACGTCGTAATGATTTTGATTTGCCAAATGGTTATATCTTAGGTTGTCATTCTGAGCCTGTCGAAGAACCTTGATGGCATTTCGACAAGCTCAATGTGACAATTGCTTGTTATTAAATTTTCATTGCTTTACTCGGGCATGCAAAATCGGTTCTTTTTAAACCGGTATTTTTAATTGCACCATAACCGCCAGCAATATCAATCACATTTTCTACGCCACGCGATTTTAAAATAGATGCGGCAATCATCGAGCGGTAACCACCTGCACAGTGAATGTAATAAGTAGCTTTCGGATTGATTTCGCCAGTCCAGTCGTTTATAAAATCTAACGGGCGGCTCAGCGTAAATTCCAGATGCTCTGATTCATATTCACCCGGTTTACGCACATCCAGTGCCGTAATTTCTCCGTTAAGACTGGCTGCTTCAAATGCCGCTGCAGAGATGGATTGAATGGTATCGATTTCCTTACCGGCATCTGTCCATCTTTCGAAACCACCATCTAAATAACCAATGGTACTGTCGTAACCTACGCGGGTTAAACGGGTAATGGTTTCTTCTTCCTTACCCTGATCAGTAATCAATAAAATTGGTTGCTGTAAATCGGTAATTAAAGCACCAACCCAAGGTGCAAACTGTCCATTAAGACCAATATTAATCGAATTTGGAATAAATCCCTTAGCAAAAACCTGCGGATCGCGGGTATCCAGCATGATGGCACCGGTTTGGTTTGCGGTATCTTCAAATTGCTGAGGTGTTAAAGCATTTAAACCTTTTTCATAAACCTCATCAATACTTTCTACACCACCTTTATTAATGGCTGCATTTTTGGCGAAATATTGCGGTGGCGGCATAATGCCATCCGTTACTTCTGCAATAAACTGCTCTTTGGTTGTCGCTTTTAAAGCGTAATTTACTTCTTTCTGATGCCCTAAAGTATCGAAAGTTTCTTTACTCATGCTTTTACCACAGGCAGAACCTGCGCCGTGCGCCGGGTAAACAATTACATCATCCGCTAAAGGTTTTATTTTCTCATTCAACGAATCGTAAAGCATTCCTGCCAGATCTTCCATCGTTAAATGGCCTTTCTGTGCTAAATCCGGGCGACCAACATCACCAATAAATAAGGTATCGCCACTAAAAATACAGTGATCTTTTCCATTTTCATCGGTTAACAGATAAGTGGTCGATTCTAAAGTATGTCCGGGGGTGTGTAATGCAGTTATAGTTAGTTTACCGATTTTAAACTGCTCGCCATCTTTGGCCATGTGCGATTTAAATTCTGTTTTAGCCGTTGGGCCATAGATAATTTCGGCACCAGATTTCTCTGCGAGATCTACGTGGCCAGAAACAAAATCGGCATGAAAATGCGTTTCGAAAATATACTTTATGGTTGCTCCTGCTTTTTCGGCCTTCCTTAAATAAGTACCAACCTCTCTTAGCGGATCAATAATTGCAGCCTCGCCATCACTTTCGATGTAATAAGCGGCTTCTGCCAGGCAACCTGTATATATTTGTTCTATTTTCATGTTTAATAAGTATCGAGTTGTTAAGGATCAGGTATCAAGACATCACCTTTCGCCTTAAACCCTACACCTTATACCTCTTTGCTAGCAAAAATAAGGCTAAATACTTATAACCGAAATGATGTTGGTCATAATTGCAGAAGTTTTACTTATGGTAATACAAAACGGCTAACTACAAATAGCCAACTGCAATTGATTTGGGCGTTTTTTTGTTGGTCGGGATTTGCAATTCCGACCTTATTAGCGTAAAGGATTGCAAATCCTTAATTCTATTGACGGGATTATAAATCCCGACTAGCGCTAATCTTTAGTCAGCTCTCCACGCAACGATTCTTCCATTAATTTACGGCTTTCTTCTATGGATAAACCTAAGCCCATAACGAACATTAATTTGGTTACCGTAGCTTCGAAAGTTAAATCATAACCACTTAAAATGCCCATTTTCAATAGTTCTCTACTGGTTTCGTAGCGGCCTAGCTGAACCGAACCTTTTTTACATTGAGAAATGTCGATAATGATCTTCCCATTCAAAATGGCCTGACGCAGACTATCTAAAAACCATTGCGCCGTTGTGGTATTGCCAGAGCCAAAAGTTTCTAAAATAATGGCATCTACTTTCGAATCGGTTATCGCCTGAACGGCTTGTGGCGTTATGCCAGGATATAATTTCAGCACGCCGATATTTGAATTAAAATTGGTGTGCAATTTCAATTCCCCTTCTGTAGCTTTTAGGATATAGTTTCGATGAAATTGCAAGTGAACGCCTGCTTCGGCAAGTATCGGGTAATTTGGCGAGCGGAAAGCCTCGAACTTTTCGCTGTTGTATTTGATAGAGCGGTTACCCCTGAATAATTGTGCATCAAAATAAATGCAGACTTCCGGAAAAAGGGCTTTTCCATCTTCTTTGGTGGCTGCAATTTCTAAAGCAGTAATTAAGTTCTCTTTAGCGTCTGTTCTGATTTCGCCAATTGGAAGCTGAGATCCGGTTAACACCACAGGTTTAGCCAGATTTTCGAGCATAAAGCTCAATGCCGAAGCCGTAAAAGCCATGGTATCAGATCCGTGGAGGATCACGAAACCATCGTACGCATCATATTTGTGATAAACAAGTTCAGCTAAGGTTTTCCATATTTCAGGATCCATGTTTGACGAATCCAATACCGGATTGAAGGAATGCACATCTAAATCGTAATCTAAACGGCTTAACTCAGGGACGTTTTCTTTTATCTGCTGAAAATCAAATGGAATTAACATCCCATTTGTAGGATCGTTAACCATACCGATGGTTCCACCGGTATAAATTATAAGTATTTTGGTCATTTGGTTGGTGAAGGTTGCTCACCACAAAGAAACTAAAAAATTACAAATGGCGAGTCTGTATTTTTAATTTAGCAACAAAAAAGCCAAAAATCGTTAATATATTGCCAATATAATAAATTTTAAGCCATCATTTTGCAATACAAGAAATTCGATATAGTTGTTATCCTGAACTTGTTTCAAAATCTGGCTATAAAGATGCTGAACTAAATTCAGCATGATGGCCAGGTAATAAACTAATGCTTAAACTCCGAAAATTTTCTTCGAGTTCTCAGTAGTTACATCTGCGATTTCTTCCATAGAAACGCCGTAAATATCGGCCAGTTTTTGGGCAACATAAATCAAATAACTACTCTCATTGGGTTTACCACGGAAAGGAACCGGAGCCAGATAAGGCGAATCTGTTTCTAAAACCAGGTTAGTCAAAGGAATTTCGGATAATACCAGGTCCAATCCGGCTTTTTTATAAGTAACCACGCCACCAATACCTAAATAGAAATTTAAATCGATGGCCTGCTTTGCCTGTGCTAAATTGCCGGTAAAACAATGGAATATCCCACGTAGTTTTTCATCCCTTTCACTTTCCAACAATTCGAAAACCTCATCAAAAGCTTCGCGGCAATGGATCACAATCGGCAAACCTAAATCTTTTGCCCAGCCAATCTGTTTGCGAAAAGCATCTTGCTGAATCGCCAAAGTAGTTTTATCCCAGTATAAATCGATGCCAATTTCGCCAATGGCATAAATTTTACGCCCGGAAATACTGTTGTAAATTTCGTCTAATTGGCTGAGGTAATCTTCTTTCACATCACAAGGGTGCAAACCAGCCATGGCAAAACAGTTTGCCGGATATTTCGCGACCAGGTCATCAATCATGGCAATCGATTTCACATCAACATTGGGCAAAAACAAACGGTTAACGTCGTTCTCAAAACAGCGCTCCATCAATTGCTTCTGTTTTTCCGCATCTTGCTCGTAATATAAATGGGTATGGGTATCGGTGAAAATCATGTGTATAATGTAAAATGGGTAATGTAAGATGGAAGATGTAATGATTAGTTAAATTAATACGCTCGTCATGCTGAGCTTGTCGAAACACTTAACACAAATTTAATCAGGTCCTTCGACAGGCTCAGGATGACAAAACCATTCAATTGAAATAGCCTCTGAAATAAGTTCAGGATGACGATCGTTAAAACCTGTTACCTTGATCATTCTGACCTCCAAACTCGGATTATTTCTTCTTCCTGGACGCTTTGACTTCGGACTTCGGACTACTGACTCCGGACTCTTCAAACCCCTTCTCCCAATCCATTTCCTTTTTCAAAAACTTTCCGGTTAAGCTGATCGGATTCTGGATTAAACCCTCCGGTGTACCTTCGAATAAAATCCTTCCGCCACCAGCACCACCTTCTTCACCTAAATCGATTACCCAATCGGCTACTTTCACCACATCTAAGTTATGTTCGATTACCAAAATGGTATTTCCTTTATCAACCAGTTCTTGTAACACGCCCAAAAGCACATTAATATCTTCGAAGTGAAGTCCGGTTGTAGGTTCATCTAATATGTAGAAGGTTTTTCCGGTATCTTTTTTAGAAAGTTCGGTAGCCAGTTTAACACGCTGTGCCTCTCCTCCTGATAAGGTAACCGACGATTGCCCCAAAGTAATGTAACCTAAACCAACATCTTTCAATGTTTTAATCTTCCTGTAGATGATGGGGATATTTTCGAAGAAATTACAGGCATCTTCGATACTCATGTCCAGCACATCACTAATCGATTTTCCGCGGAAACGAACTTCTAAAGTTTCCCTGTTATATCTTTTCCCTCCACATTCTTCGCAAGGCACCTGCACATCAGGTAAGAAATTCATTTCGATTACCTTTAAACCTGCACCCTGACAGGTTTCGCAGCGACCACCCTTTACGTTAAAAGAGAAACGACCCGGCTTGTAACCACGGATTTTTGCCTCAGGCAACTGCACGAACAGATTTCTGATGTCAGAAAACACTCCCGTATAAGTAGAAGGATTTGAGCGTGGCGTTCTGCCGATAGGTGCCTGATCAATTTCAATTACCTTATCAATTTCTTTTAACCCATTAATTTTCTCGTAAGGCAAAGGTTGTTTTTTCGCCCTGAAGAAATGATGATTTAAAATAGGATACAAAGTTTCGGTAATCAAACTGGATTTACCACTACCCGAAACACCTGTTACGGCAATAAATTTACCCAAAGGAAAATCTACCGAAACCTCTTTTAAGTTATGACCGGTTGCTTTAACAATCGAAAGTTTATGTCCATTGCCTTTTCTACGGGTTTTTGGTGTTTCAATTTTCTTTCTGCCGTTGAGGTAATCGGCAGTTAAGGTTTTCGATTTTAAAATATGTGCTGCAGTCCCTTCTGCCACTACTGTTCCGCCATGAATACCTGCTCCCGGGCCGACATCAATTACCCAATCGGCTTCCAAAATCATATCCTTATCGTGCTCTACCACCAAAACGGTGTTTCCAAGATCACGAAGATTTTTAAGTGCATTAATCAAACGTTCGTTATCACGCTGGTGCAAACCGATACTTGGCTCGTCGAGGATGTACATGACGTTCATCAACTGCGAGCCGATCTGTGTAGCCAAACGGATTCGTTGCGCCTCGCCACCAGAAAGTGTACGCGCTGTACGATCTAAAGTTAAATAAGTTAAACCCACATCAGTTAAAAACCCGATCCTGGCTTTAATTTCCTTTAAAATTTCCTTTGCAATAATATTCTGGCGATCGGTAAGGCGTTCGTCTACTTTTTCAAACCAGCTATGCAGGTTAAAAATGTCCATTGATGACAGTTCGAAAATATTCTTACCATCCACCTTGAAATGCAGACTTTCTTTTTTCAGCCTGGCGCCATTACACTCCGGACAGGTTTTCAGTTTACGGAAAGTCTCCATATCGTCAACCGCAGCCTCGCCCCTTTTTTCGTTCTGCTCTTCGAGCATCTTAATAATACCATCAAAAGTGATATTATAATTCTGAACGTTCCATTTATTATACTCAACAGCCACATTAATCAGGTCATGTGTACCATTTAAGATAATATTGATCACTTCATCGCCCAGTTTTTCGATCGGGGTAGAAAGCGAGAAATTATATTTTTTAGCCAGGGCCTTTAACACCTGGAACATCCAGATGTCTCTATATTCGCCCAGTGGCGCTAAACCACCATTTAAAATACTCAGTTTGGGGTTCGGAATCACCGATTCTTTATCCACCACGAAGATATAACCTAAACCATCGCAACGCTCGCAGGCCCCATATGGCGAGTTGAATGAAAAACTGTTCGGCTGAGGCTCATCGTAAGAAATACCCGTAGTTGGGCACATTAAAAACTTACTGAAATGCGCAACGTTATTATCCTTGTCGCTAATTTTGATTACGCCTTTACCCATCTTCATCGCAATCTGCAATGAATCGAGCAAGCGTTTTTTATCCTTAACATCAATAATCAGGCGGTCAATCACCACTTCGATATCGTGGATTTTATAACGATCTACCTGCATTTTAGCGGTAATATCTTTTATTTCACCATCTATGCGAACCTTTACATAACCTTGCTTACGAATCTGCTCAAAAAGTTCGCGGTAATGCCCCTTTCTGCCTTTTACAACAGGTGCAAGGATATTCACAGCTACCCCATCAAATTTATTAAAGATATTCTGCAGAATCTGATCTTCGCTCATGCGCTCCATCTTTTCGCCGGTATTGTACGAATAGGCATCGGCAACACGTGCATAAAGCAAGCGCATAAAATCGTAAATCTCGGTGATGGTACCTACGGTAGAGCGCGGATTTTTGCTAGTGGTTTTTTGCTCAATGGCAATAACCGGACTCAGTCCCGAAACCTTATCTACATCAGGACGCTCCATCCCGCCCATAAACTGACGGCTGTAAGCGCTAAATGTTTCCATATAACGGCGCTGTCCTTCTGCATAAATGGTATCAAAAGCCAATGAAGATTTACCGCTACCACTTAACCCTGTTATAACAACAAGTTGGTTGCGCGGAAAACTGACATCTATATTCTTTAAATTATGTACCCTCGCGCCATATACTTCTACATCTTTTTGCTCACCGAGGTCGACAGATTTATTGCTCATATTTTATTAAAAGTTGGAGGCAAAATTGAGCCTTTAAAAAGACAAAATTTCAATCCGCAAAAATGCTAAAAATTTTATCAAAATGAAAGTCAAAACCAATCTTGATTAAGGATTAATTGTCATAATCTCAACTTCTATTTCTAAGAAAATCAGAGGTAAAGAGAAGAAACAAATTAAAAGCGTAAAAAAAATTTTCACCCTACCTCACAAACGCTTAAAATGATGCAATGGTTTTATATTTTGAAGAAAAACCGCCAGCAGCCAATATCCAGCGCTAGCTTATATAAGTGATAACGTAGATAAATTTTATCCCTGATTTTTTAAGGCCATTGTTTAAAGCGGAATCTAACCAACATATTAAAAAGTCTCTCGTCTCTGTTTTCTCTCCACTCGAGATGACGATGCCACTGTGAGCACCAGGCTAACCAATGCACTGGTGAACAAATGAACTAATCTACCACGCTATCGTTGTTCCATTCTCCGTTGGATGCCCGGTACAAACCAAAACCCTGCCTCTTTCCAACTCATCATCAGTAAGTACTTCATTATAATCCATTCTTACGCCACCTTTGGTACAGTTGGCTACACAGGTACTACACACTCCTCCACGACAGCTATAGGGAAGTTTGATTTTATTTTCGAGCGCAACATCCAAAATCCTTTTTGGCCAGGGCACATCGAGGTGATAAATTTCTCCTTTAAAATTTAAAACGACCGAATAGGTATTTTTATCTACCACCTTTTCTGCAGAGCCATCATCCTCATCCACCTCATCTTCCGGCAGCACAAAGGTTTCTCTCTTAATCTGTTTGATATCGAAACCCACACCCAGCAAAGTAATCCGGCATAAATCCATGTAAATAATTGGTCCACAACTATAAAACAGCGCATCATTCCGATCAAAATGTAAATGTTCTTTGAGTAATTTTTCGATATAGAATTTGTTCAGTCTGGCCGTCATTAGATTTTTGCTATTGCTAAACACCCATACAATCTTTAACCTTTCAGGATATTTTTTTTGCCATTCGCTCAGTTCATCATAAAACAATGCATCCTCCATCGACCGATTGCTATAAACCAGTGTAACCAGCGATTTTTTCTCACGCACTAAAGCCGTTTTCAAAATCGAGAATAATGGCGTGATTCCCACCCCCGCCGCGAACAGAAAAAGATCTCTTTCTAAGTTTTCATCTGGCAAATAGCTGAACATCCCTTGTGGTTCCTGCGCCAAAAGAATATCATTTACCGAAGTTTTATGGTGGAGAAACCTGGAAATCTCTCCATTCTCTACGCGTTTCACGGTAATCGATAATGGCTCATCCACATCAGGCGAGCTGTTAAAAGAATATGATCGCCTTATTTCCTTATGTTTTCCCTGAAAAATCAATGAAATAAACTGACCCGCCAGATACTTCGGATATGGTTCATCCACCTCCTCAAATTGAAAGGTAATGTTATCGCCAGGTTGATTGATGATTTTATTGATGCGCAGTTTGAACATAATACAAAGAAAGGAAATTGATTTATTAGTTCAATCGTTCATTGGTCATTGGTTAGTATGATTTAGGGTTTAGGATTTAGGGTTTAGGGTTTAGGGTTTAGGGTTTAGGGTTTAGGGTTTAGGGTTTAGG
>NZ_JBWKYI010000040.1:0-34594 GCF_059423705.1 Pedobacter sp. GW460-11-11-14-TSB4 | reverse complement strand
AAATTGTGAAATAAATTAGTGTTTTACTTCTTCAGTAGTAGTAGTCGCTTTTACAGTAGTATCTTTTACTGTAGAATCTTTTACCGTAGTATCAACAGCAGTTGTGTCAGTAATAATAGTTGAAGAATCTGTAACTGTTGTATCAGCGCCATCAGCTTTTTTACCTGATTCGCCACAAGCAGCAACTGTTAAAGATAAAGCAAGGGCTAAAAAGCCTAATTTGAATGCATTTTTCATTTTGATCTTAGTTTTAGGGTTAAATCTACTGTTAATACCTAAAATGTTAAAAGGTAACCCTTTTAATTTTGATAAAATAAAAAAGCCTCCCTGATTTACATCGGGAGGCTCTTCTTATAAGTAAGTTAGACTAGTGTTTAACTTCAGTTTTTTCTGTAGTAGTTTTTACAGTAGTATCTTTTACTGTAGAATCTTTAACTGTAGTATCTTTTGCAGTAGTATCAGTAACGATAGTTGAAGAATCAGTTAAAGTTGTATCAGCACCTTCAGCTTTTTTTTCTGAGTTACAAGCAACAACTGATAAAGATAAAGCTAAAGCTAAAAAGCCTAATTTGAATGCATTTTTCATTTTTGAATTTTTTTAAGTAATTAATTTCTTATTAATGCCGCAAAGGTAAAAAGGTAACCCGATAATTTACAAAAAAGTTAAAATATTTTTTTTTGGCATATTGGGTTACCGTTTGCTTTAAGTTTGTATTAAGCAATTATAGTAGCTATAAATATTTTTTTGTCTAATATTGGGTTACTATTTATAGAAAAATGTATTAACTAGTGAATAACAGTTTAAAGAGTTCAGTTCCAACAGATAGAGAGGTTATTTTAGGTATTCTAAATAACTCAGAAGATACACTTAACAAGTTATACAAGGCTTATTATGCGATGGTTTTGCAGTTTATCCTGAATAATAACGGTGATGAAGATGATGCAAAGGACGTTTACCAGGAAGGCATAATCATTTTGTATAACAAAATTAAGGCAGGTAATTTTGAGCTCAGCAGCAAACTGAAAACTTATATTTATTCAGTTTGCAGGCGTATCTGGCTAAAGAAACTTAGCCTAAACAGTAAAAAAACCGGTAGTATTACCGATTATGAAGATGTATTTGCTGTTGAGGAAGATGTAGAACACCACGAAGAGAAAGATGCTGCTTTTGTAAAAATGCAATCCGCACTCGATCACCTGGGCGAACCTTGTAAAACCATTATTCAGGATTTTTATATCCACAATTTATCCATGCAGGATATCTGCGAAAAGTTCGGCTATACCAATACCGATAATGCAAAAACGCAGAAATATAAATGCCTGCAAAGGTTAAAGAAAATATTTTTTCAACCATAATTTGAAATGAGAAACGATTTGGAGTTAGATGCAATTATTGAAGATTATCTTTTAGGTAAACTTAATGCACAGGAAACTGAAGCTTTTGAACAGTTACGTCGTAATGATGCCACAGTAGATCATAAAGTAGTTTCACATAAGTTCTTTTTAGAATCTATGGGGATATTTGCTGAGCAGTTACGCTTAAAAGAGCAGTTGAATCATATTCATGCCGAAATTGATGTGGAAAGTTTGGCTTCAACACTTAGGCCTCACCCTTCACGTGTGGTTCAATTATGGCGGAAACATAAATCTGCAATTGCAGTTGCCGCATCTTTCGTGGTGCTCTCTCTGGTTTCTATTTACTCTATCCAGCATAATACGCAACAGGCTGAGCGCTACAGACAGTTAAGTAATCAGGTAAATAATGCCATTAAAACACAAAATAGCTTAATCAGAAAAATTAAGCATAATAATACCACTTCTGATAAGCCAAATGCACAGAATAGTTTTGGCGGTACTGGTTTTGCCATTTCTACAAATGGTTACATCTTAACCAACCTGCATATTATCAATGGTGCTGATTCTTTATATGTGCAAAACAGTAAAGGAGAATCGTTTAAAGTAAAATCGGTTTATACAGATCCTCAAAACGATATCGCCATTCTTAAAATAAACGATAAACACTTCAGTAACTTATCTTCTATTCCTTACACCATTAAAAGGAATACAAGTAACATAGGCGAAATTGTATATACCTTAGGTTATCCAAAAGATGATGCTGTACTTGGAGAGGGTTATGTGAGTTCTAAAAATGGTTTTATTGGAGATACCACTCAGTATCAGGTAGCCATTTCAGTTAATCCTGGAAATAGCGGCGGCCCTGTTTTAGATAATAACGGAAATTTGGTTGGTATTATTAGTGGTAAGCCAGATCAGACCGAAGGTGCAGCCTTTGCCATTAAATCAAAATATATTTTAGAAGCGATGAGGGCTATTCCTCAGGATTCATTAGGTGTAAATAAACTTTCTGCCAGCAAAAAAAGCTTGCTGTCTGGTTTAAAACGAACCAAACAGATTGAAAAAATACAAGATTATGTATTTATGATAAAAGCATACTAAATGTAATACCCCAAACAAATTAATATTCTTAAACCCTGGAGATTGCTTCTTCAGGGTTTTTTGTTGGAATTGTAATTTGGAGGTCTTAAATTAATATTAAGTCTATGTATTTACTATACTATTGTTTAGATTTGTTTTAGTCAAATTTAAATTTAATAATATCATGAGTATAAGATTAGGCGATACCGCACCGAATTTCCAGGCCAACACATCCATTGGTGAAATAGATTTTTACGATTATTTAGGCGATAGCTGGGGCGTATTGTTTTCGCACCCTGCCGATTATACCCCTGTTTGTACAACAGAACTGGGTAGAACTGCAGCTTTAAAAGGTGAGTTTGAAAAAAGAAAGGTTAAAGTTCTGGCACTAAGTGTTGATTCTGCTGAGTCGCATAAAGGTTGGATTAACGATATCAACGAAACGCAGCATACATCTGTAGAATTTCCAATTATTGCCGATCCAGATAAAACAGTGGCAAATTTATACGATATGATCCACCCAAACGCTTCCGAAACGTTAACCGTTCGGTCATTGTTCGTAATCAGTCCTGATAAAAAGGTGAAGTTAACCATTACTTATCCGGCATCAACCGGCAGAAATTTTAATGAAGTATTACGGGTAATTGATTCTTTACAGCTTACGGCAAATTATAGTGTTGCTACACCGGCCGACTGGAAAGATGGTGAAGATGTAATTGTGGTAAACAGCATTAAAACTGAAGATATTCCGGCTAAATTTCCTAAAGGACATCAGGTAATCAAACCGTATTTACGTACCACACCTCAGCCAAATAAGTAATCCAAAGAAAGTTTAAGTAGAAACGCAACATTCTTGTTGAATGGCCCGAAATGGCTTGCATTATATTCGTAAATTATTATATTTGGTAGTTTTGTTTCAATATTAACGCTTAAACTGGTTGTTTTATTCATATTAATACGCAATTGGTTAAATGAAATGCTGATCAAGGCGTAAAATGTTTATTTATTTTATACAATTTTTATTTTTTTATGGCAACCGGAAAAGTTAAATGGTTTAACACTCAAAAAGGCTTTGGATTTATTGTGCAAGAAGACAATAAAGACTTATTTGTACATTTTAAAGATGTTTTAGGTGGAATCGAAAGCTTGAAAGAAAACGACACAGTAGAATTTGAAGTAGCTGAAGGCAGAAAAGGTTTACAAGCAGTAAACGTTAAGAAAGTTTAAGTAATAATATCATAATTATTTCTTCATCCCTACAAAAAGCCTTTCAGTTGAGAGGCTTTTTGTATTAAATGGTTCATCACCCTGAATTTATTTCAGGGGCTGCTTATAAAGATGCTGAAACAAGTTCAGCATGACGTAAAGCAAACTATGAATGATTATTGAACTCCTTAATAGTATTGAATAATCGACGCTTTGATCACAATGTTCTCACCATTGGCGACTTTGGTGAAAATTAAAAACTGATCCTGATCTGCTTTAATTTTATATTTCTTAACCAGATCTTCAGGCTTTGCCGGATAACTCCGTACAATTACATTTCCTTTTAAATTACCTTGTTTCTTAAGAGCTGTGGTCGTGAGAACAGCTTCAATTTTAAAAATCCTGCCAGGGAAATCTTCATTTACAATTTCCGAACTAAAAAGCTGTGTTTGAGGATGTAATTTTGAGAGATCGTAGGTACTGCCAATTAAATTAAAAGCACCTGATTTTAGTAAAGCAGCATCTGGTTCGTACAGGCAATTGCCAATGTTTAAATTATCTGTAAACTGCACTGAACCATTTGAAGCAGATTTATAAAAGGAAAAATCTTTTTCAATGCCGTTATTTATAGTTACAGCGATAATTTTCGTGTCGTCATTGTAATCTTTATCTATGATCCATAAAAGTTCTTTACACTCATTTTTTACACTGACAATATGGATCTCACTTACCTGTTTCAATTCTGATAATCCCGCAGAAATATCAAGTAATGGAGCAGTTTTGATCATTATCCTTGAAGATTTTTCTAATAAGGCATCCAGGTTGCTTGCAATATCTGGTGTACAGTCTTTTAGCATGAAAACTTTGCCTTTTTCGGCTCTTCGGGCAGGATCTACATAAATGGTATCAAATGATGTATCACTGGTCTGGATATAAGCAATTCCATCTTCTGCTTTAAATTCGATATTTGTGGCTTGTAAAGCCTGAGCATTGTGTTGTGCGATTGTGGAGAGTTCGGGATTGATTTCGCAATGCGTAACCGCTTTTATCTGTTTTGCAAAGTAATAACTGTCTATTCCAAAGCCTCCGGTTATATCTATTAAAGTATTGCCTTTGGCAAGTTTAGATTTGTATTGAGCAGTAATTTCAGAAGAAGTTTGTTCGATGGATAGTACTGGGGGATAATAAATATCTTCCGCATTAAACCAGGTTGGCAATTTCTTTTCCGATTTTCTTTTTGCGGTAATCTGGGTGGCCAGTTCGGCTGCCGTAATGCCTTCGAACGGACTTTTTGCTAAAGCAATCTGATTTACATCTGCATTCAAATGTGCATTGATATAATCTTGTACAGCTTTAGCTAAAAGTTTATTATTCATGTGTTAATCGGTTATTTCAAAAGAGATCGTCATTTCGACTGTAGTGCAACGAAATGGAGAAATCTATTTAGATAGGTTTCTCCACTGCGGTCGAAATGACGAACACATTTAATGCTCACAATGACCAATTCTATGCGGATTTATTTTTCATTACCATCTGACAGGTATGGCGGCTCTTCACTTCTAATAAGATATCTTTATCCACTGTTACACGGTCTATCGTTTGTTGGTTATAATAACGGATGGTTACCAGCTCCAGGCCCTTATTATATTTTACGGTAAATTCTTCAGACAGGTCTTTGATCAGTTTTTCAATCTGAGTAGGATGATCATCAACGCTGACCGAAAAGCTGATCGCAGAATTGAGCATGGTGTTGATTTTGATCTTGTGCGTATGGAAAAGTTCAAAAATATTGCTCAGATTTTCTTCGATAATAAAAGAATAATCCTTTGGGAAAATAGAAATCAAGGCCTGATTTACCTTAAAGATAAAAGAGGGGATAGGCAATGGGTTATTTTCTTTGGTAATTGCTGTTCCTGACCCTTCCGGCTGGATAAATGACCTTACAAAAAGTGGAATGCCTTTATTTTGAAGCGGTTTTATAGTTTTTGGGTGTATTACCGTTGCACCATAATAGGTAAGCTCTATTGCATCGTGGTACGATAACTGGGCAATTTTCTCTGTTTCATCAAACCATTTTGGGTCTGCATTTAATACACCGGGAACATCCTTCCAGATGGTTAGTGCAGCAGCATTTAAACAGGAGGCAAATATAGCTGCTGAGTAATCAGAACCTTCCCGACCTAAAGTTGTTGTGTAGTTTTCGCTGGTACCACCAATAAAGCCTTGTGTTACAATAATGTTGTCGTTTAAAAGCGGCAATAAATCTCTTTGTATCATCTGATTGGTTTTGGCCCAATCTACTTTTCCTTCGCGGTAGCTATTATCCGTTTGGATATAATTCCTGGCATCAGCCCAAAGGGTTTTATTGCCGGTTTCGTTTAACCAGGCGGCAACAATTTTCGTAGAAACCACTTCACCGATAGATACAATCTGATCATAAATATAATCTTCATTGTTATCCGGTTCATCTTCAATCAACCAGTCAATTTCAACAAATGTGTTAGCTACATCATCATAAACCGGATTGGCTTTGCCTTGAAACAGTTCATCAATAATGTTGAAATGGAAATGTTTAATCTCATCAAAAATTGCATGCGCTTCATTATTTTGTGATAAGAATGCCTGCGTTAACTTTTCCAGTTTATCAGTGACCTTACCCATCGCCGAAATTACAATCAGTAGGTTTCCTTTTTTGTAATCGCGGACAATATTGGCCACATTTTTCACTCCATCTGCATCTTTTACCGAGGCACCACCAAACTTAAAAATATCCATATTAAAATGCCTTGATTTGTTCTTTAGAGAAAGCCGCGTTTAACCAGCCACTTTCTAAATGTGCTTTATATTTGTTGTAAAAATTAATTGCAGGTTCATTCCAGTCTAACACTTGCCAAACCATGCCACTGTAATTACCGTTTTTGGCTTCTTCTATTACTTTTTCAAATAATACCTTGCCCAGGCCTTTTCCCCTAAATTCTTCGGTTACAATAAAATCTTCGAGGTATAATCTGCATCCCTTCCAGGTCGAGTAACGCGTGTAATATAATGCAAAGCCCACTACCGTATCATTTATTTCAGCTACGTAAGCTTTCCAAACCGGATTTTCGCCAAAACCAGCATCGATAAAATGATCCAAACTAACCGTTACTTCTTCCGGGGCACGCTCATAAACGGCCAGCTCATTAATTAACTCTAATATTCTCGGACAGTCTTCAGCGGTTGCAAACCTGATGTTAAAATCCATATTAATTGGTTGTAACGTCGTTTTTGAAATGTTTAATTACCCTTTTGCCGAAAATACTGCTACCAATACGCACCATTGTACTTCCTTCTTCTATGGCGATTTTATAATCTGCGCTCATTCCGGTAGATATTTCTTTAAAAGCATCATCTTTACGGAAGAAACTCACTTTAATGCCGTCAAAAAATACTTTCAGTTCGTGAAACTCGGTCGTAATCTGCTTTTCGTTCCTGGTATTGGTGGCAATTCCCATTAATCCTACAATACGGATATTTTTTAATTCAGCAAGCTCTTCGGCACGTAACAGTTCGATCACTTCATCAAAACCAAGTCCGAATTTAGTGTCTTCATCAGCGATGTAAACCTGTAATAAACAATCAATTACGCGTTTATTTTTGGCGGCTTGTTTGTTGATTTCCTGTAGCAATTTCAAACTGTCTACGCCGTGGATAAGTTGGACAAATGGGGCAATGTATTTTACCTTATTGCTTTGTAAATGGCCAATAAGGTGCCATTCGATATCATGAGGGAGTTGCGCCTGTTTATCAACCATTTCTTGTACATGGTTTTCTCCAAAAATGCGCTGTCCGGCATTGTATGCTTCTAAAATTGATTCTACTGGTTGTGTTTTGGAAACTGCAATGAGTTTAACCCCGTCTGCTTCAACTTCGCTTTTATATTGTTTAAGATTATCAGCTATGCTCATTTATAACTATTTTTGGTAAAATTAATAACCTTGCCGCAATTTGGGCAAAAAATAATATTTAAATTAAGCATGAAGAGATTAATATGGGTTTTAATGACAGCTATATTATGGTTTGGCTGTAAGCCTGGCATACCTGATGGCATTATTAAACCCGATAAAATGGAGAAGATTTTATACGATATGCACATTGTAGATGGCTACCTTTCCAGTATTTACATGGTAGATTCAGCAAAGAAGGTGGCTGCAGCTTATTATAAGGGGATTTATAAAAAATTTGAAACGGATTCTGCCGAATATAACAGGAGTTTAATTTGGTATAACACCAACCCTAAAGAGCTGGAAGCAATGTATAAAAACATTCAAAAAGCTTTAGCCAGGCAAAAAAAAGGAACTGAGTTAGCCGATTTAATGATTAAGAAAAAGAAATTTAAAGCCGACTCGTTGGTGATCGCAAAGAAATTTAAGGCCGATTCTCTTGCGATCAGAAAAAAAATGAAACCAGATTCCTTGTCAAAAGTTAAAGCAGTTGCTGAAATTGCAAAGAAGAAAAAGCAGGCCGATTCACTCATAAATATAAAAAAAGCTGGGGCACCGGAAGCTGTTACAACCCCAACTCCAGCTATAGTACACTAATATGTTATATCCCGAAAACTGTTTAGAACGTTTAGGTTTTGTAGAGATCAGGCAACTGATTAGCAAACATTGTTTAAGCCCTATGGGGCAAACAATGGTAGAGAAGATGCAGGTGATGAACCGTTTTGATCAGATTGATAAATTTTTACGTCAAACAAACGAATTTAAGAGCATCCTGCAAAATCAGGAACCGCTACAGATTAATACCTTTTTTGATATTAAATCGCTGGTTGAAAAAATCAGGGTTGAAGGCACTTACCTTTTAGAGGATGAGTGGTTTCAGGTATATACTTCATTGCATACTGTTTTTTCGGTCCTTCGTTTTTTCGAAGAACGTGCAGAAGTATACCCCACACTCGAAGCTTTGTTTGAGCATTTACCCATCGAAAAAACGATCCTTCGTAAGATCGAAACCGTAATCGATGCCAAAGGAAAGATCAAACCCAATGCATCAAAAGAATTGCAGGAGATTACCTCTGCCATTTCCAAAGCAGAGCAAGATGTGCGTAAGCGCATGGATTCGATTTACAAGCAGGCTATTGCCAATAATTGGGTTGCCGATGGTAGTTTAACCATTCGTGATGGCAGGATGTGTATACCGGTTTTGGCCGAAAATAAACGTAAGCTGAAAGGCTTTGTACACGATGAATCGGCAACAGGGCAGACCGTTTATATTGAGCCTGAAGAAGTTTTTACGCTAAATAATAAGCTACGCGATTTAGAATTTGACAAACGCCGTGAAATTATTAAGATTTTAATTGCTTTAACAGACGATTTGCGGCCGTATTCGCCATTATTGCTTTCTTACCATGGTTTCCTGACCAAACTGGATTTTGTTCGAGCCAAGGCTTTATTTGCCCTGGATATTGAAGCTGAAATGCCAGGTCTGTTAAAAGAACCTAAAACCAGGCTGATAAATGCCAGGCACCCATTGTTGTCGATCTCATTTGCTGCCGAAAAGAAAACCGTTACACCTTTAAATATTCATATCGATGCCGAAACCCGGGTGGTATTGGTATCCGGACCAAATGCCGGCGGTAAATCGGTTTGTATGAAAACGGTTGGCCTTTTGCAGATTATGTTGCAAACAGGTCTGTTGATTCCGGTTGATGCAAATAGTGAGGTGGGGATTTTTGAAAACATTTTTGCCGATATCGGTGATGATCAATCGATAGAAAGTGATTTGAGTACTTACAGTGCACACCTGAAAAAGATGCGCTATTTTGTAGAACATGCTTCGCCAAAAACGATGGTGCTGATTGATGAGTTTGGTACCGGTACCGATCCTCAGTTTGGCGGGCCAATGGCCGAGGCTGTTTTAGAGGTATTGAACAATAAAAAGGTGAGGGGGGTAATTACCACTCACTATTCTAATTTAAAACTCTTTGCAGGTAATACCCCTGGTTTGGAAAATGCTTCCATGCTTTTCGATAATGCCAAAATGAAACCGCTCTACGTTTTAGAAATGGGTAAGCCAGGAAGTTCTTATGCCTTCGAAATTGCGCAGAATATTGGTTTGCCTAAGGAAGTTATCCAGCTGGCCAAAGAAAAAACAGGCTCGAACCAGAATCGGGTAGATACAATGCTGGTTGATCTGGAGCGCGAAAAGAAAAATGTTTACGATGCCAAAGTAAGCCTGGCTAACCAACAGAATAAAGCCAAAAACCTGGTTGCAGAAAATGAAAAGTTAAAAGCATTTTTAGAGGAAAACAAAAAGATACTGATTAAAGAGGCGAAGCAGGAAGCGCAGAATATTATTAAAAATGCCAATAAACTGGTCGAGAATACCATTGCGGAGATTAAGGAAAAGCAAGCTGATAAAGAAGTAACTAAAGAACTTCGCCAGAATTTGCAAAAAGAACTGGTTAAAAATACGGTTCCGAAAGAACGACCTAAACCAGTGCAGGTCGTTGTGGGTGGTGAAATTGAAATTGGTGATTTAGTGAAATTTACCGATAGCGAAACCATTGGTCAGGTTTTAGAGATTAACCGCAACGAACTGGTTTTGGCCATTGGCGATTTACGATCGACGGTGAAAAAGAACCGCGTTCAAAAGGTAAGTAACCGTGAAGCTAAAAAAGTAATCCAAAGCAGTGCGAATTCGTTTGCAGGGCGGATGAATGAGGCTGTATCGGGCTTTAGGGCCGAGCTCGACCTTCGTGGAAAACGCACAGAAGATGCCTTGTTCGAAGTAGAGAAATATTTAGACAAGGCCATTATGCTCGGTTTCCCATCCATTAAACTAATCCACGGAAAAGGTGATGGAATTTTAAGGAAAATGATCAGGGAATACTTGCGTAAATATAGTCAGGTAAACAGGATGGAAGATGAACACGCTGATAGAGGCGGGGATGGGATTACGTATGTGTATTTGAATTGATGGAAGGGGTGCGATGGAGGATGGGAAATGGTAAACTCATCGGTTCTCGTGTAGGCGTCATTCCCAACTTGATTGGGAACCACGAAGTGCTCATCGAAGATAATCTTAATGCCTCATAATAATACATTGATCCCAAGATCCCGCATACGCGAAGATGATGATAAGGTGTAAAATACTGATGTAATCGTCATCTCGACTGAAACGCAGTGGAATGGAGAGATCTATCTCGAGTTAGATTTAGCTACGCTGAGCACTTCGTTGTTCCCGGCTACGCTGTGCTTCGCTCGAAATGACGTCCGCCCAGTAAAAACAATAAAACTTTATAACCGTAACGTTGTTATTTCTAAAACGTTACGGTTATGCGGGCAATACTACTCTGCTTGTTTGTAATGCTATTCGTTACAAACTGCAAAAAGAATGGTGATGATAATGAAGATCCAGGTACCCTGCCTGATGTAGATCTAAAATCAAAAGTCATTGTTTCCGGATTAAGTCTCCCGTGGGAGATGGTATACGGACCGGATAATTTTATCTGGTTTACCGAAAAAGCGGGTAAAATTAGCCGTTTAAATCCTGCAAACGGACAAGTAACACCCTTACTTACCATCACTGAAGTACGGACTAACGGAGAAGGTGGCCTGCTTGGAATGACATTACATCCCGATTTTGCCGGTAATCCTTATGTTTATGTCGTTTATGGCTATGGAAGCACCTATAAAGCCAAGGTTGTACGTTATACTTACAGCGGAGGAGGTTTAACAAGTCCTCAGGTTTTATTGGATCAGATTCCTGCTGCTTCTATCCATAATGGTTCACGTTTGCTGATCAGCGGTGGTAAACTTTTTATCAGTACCGGCGATGCTGCTGATACTGGCAATCCTCAAAATGTTAATTCTTTAGCAGGGAAAATCTTAAGGATAAATTTAGATGGCACTATCCCTGCCGATAATCCATATCCAAATAACCCGCTTTGGTCTCTGGGGCATAGAAATGCACAAGGATTGATCCAGGTGGGCAATAAAATTTTCTCTTCAGAACATGGACCTGATTCTGATGATGAGATTAATATCATTGAGAAGGGAAGAAACTATGGGTGGCCAAATATTAAAGGTTATTGTAATGAAAGCGGGGAGCAGTCGTTTTGCAGTTCGAATAATGTGGCAGAGCCGCTAATCAATTGGACACCAACCATTGCACCCAGCGGTTTGGCTTATTACAATTCCGATTACATTCCGCAGTTTAAAAATTCGTTGTTACTGGCTGTATTAAAAGGAACTAAATTAATGCAGCTTAAATTGGATGATGCACAAACAAAAATCACAGGAACGAAAGATTTTTATGTGAATACTTATGGCAGGATCAGGGCGATTTGTCAATCACCTGAAGGGAAAATTTATATCTGTACCAGCAATGGAAGCGATGATAAAATTGTAGAAATAGCGAAGTAGAGGAATTATTTTTTCCGCCCAGGACACTTTTTACAGCGTTTACCTTTTTTAAATTTCTCACAGCACTTTTTGTGCTCAGCGGTACAGCTGAAAATAAAACCCATGCCCTTTTGAAATTCAGGGTCGGTGGGTAATATGAATAGACTTTCTTCTCTCTCGTAAATCATTGCAGCACAAAGGTAATAGTTATTTAGATTAATTCCAATTAATTAATATTCCAGGTAGATTTAAAAATTTAAATGCAGCAATTTTGAAGGCAATTTGTAATTTAGCGAACTAACCAAAAATTCATAAGATGATAAATAAAGTGGTATCTGGAGCTGAAGAGGCTATCAAAGATATATCTGATGGTGTAACCCTCATGCTTGGCGGTTTCGGGCTTTGTGGGATTCCGGAAAATTGCATAAAAGCTTTGGTCAACAAACAGGTAAAAAATTTAACCTGTATCTCTAATAACGCGGGGGTTGATGATTTTGGTATTGGTTTAATGCTGAAACAACGCCAGGTTAAAAAAATGATTTCTTCTTATGTAGGTGAAAATGCAGAATTTGAAAGACAATTGCTGAGTGGTGAACTCGAGGTAGACCTTATCCCACAGGGCACTTTAGCTACCCGTTGCCTGGCAGCCGGGTATGGGATGCCAGCAATTTTTACGCCTGCAGGAGTCGGTACGGAAGTGGCAGAAGGTAAAGAAATACGCAATTTTGATGGTAAGGATTATTTGATGGAGTATGCATTTGATGCCGATTTTGCTATTGTTAAAGCCTGGAAAGGCGATACCGCCGGGAATTTAATCTTCAGGTCTACCAGCCGGAATTTTAATCCGGTTATGGCTATGGCAGGTAAAATAACCATTGCCGAGGTAGAAGAATTGGTAGAAGCAGGCGAACTAGACCCGGATTATATTCATACACCAGGTATTTATGTTCACCGCATTTTCCAGGGGAAAGATTATGAGAAAAGAATTGAACAACGGACAGTTAGAAAGTCCGAAGTCTGAAGTCGAGAGTCCGAAGTCGGGTTGCAGATCTGACCATTCTACTCATTCTATCATTCAAATTCATTCATTTACATTTATTTATGTTTTCAAAAGAAGAAATTGCACAGCGTATTGCTAAAGAAATAAAAGACGGGTACTATGTTAACCTTGGTATCGGCATACCGACTTTGGTTGCCAATTATATTCCAAAGGGAATTAATGTGGTATTGCAGTCAGAAAACGGTTTATTGGGCATGGGGCCATTTCCTTTTGAGGGAGAGGAAGATGCCGATTTAATTAACGCGGGGAAACAAACCATTACCACCTTGCCAGGCTCATCTATTTTTGATTCGGCCATGAGTTTTGGGATGATCCGTGCGCAAAAGGTAGATTTAACCATTCTCGGAGCCATGGAGGTATCAGAAAATGGTGACATTGCCAACTGGAAAATACCTGGAAAAATGGTAAAAGGAATGGGTGGAGCGATGGATCTGGTGGCTTCAGCCAAAAACATTATTGTGGCGATGCAGCACATTAATAAAGCTGGAGAAAGCAAATTGTTACCAAAATGTACTTTGCCATTAACCGGGGTAAAATGCATTAAAAAAATTGTAACTGAACTGGCGGTTTTAGATATTTTACCTGAAGGTGGTTTTAAACTTTTAGAACGTGCACCTGGTGTAAGTATCGAATTTATACAACAATCTACAGCAGGGAGATTGATTATTGAAGGGGATATTCCTGAAATGAGATTGGATTAAAATGATGCCTGATGCTAAAGAATGGTCATCATTCCCGCGCAGGTAGGAACCTTAATGCATACCGTAAAGCCTATCAAGGCATTATGATTACCTACAAAAAAGAAGTCAAGTTTTTAAAAACTTGACTTCTTTGATATTTATTGTATATCAACTAAAATACTGTTTCTTAAATCATTCGAAATATCCTCTGTGATACCGATAATTTCTTCAGGTTCATTGGTATTATTCATGACCACCTTATTGCACTGTTCGCGGTAGGGTAATAAATACTCTTTATAGGCAGGTACCACGTGGTTATGCCATTTGTACAATACATCTTCTTCAGGGTAACCACGCTCTAAACCATCTCGTTTTATACGGCGATCTAAAGCGACCTGCTCATCTGCATCAACAAAAATGGTATGATCTAATAATGCCGCAATTTCTTTAAAGTGGAGGATAAAAAGCCCTTCAACAATAATAATTGGTGCCGATTTAATCTCTAATATTTTAACAACAGCTAATGGATTGTTGAAGTTATATTCCTTTTTATAAACCACTTCGCCACTCATTAATTGCTTAATGTCCCTCAAAAACTGTTCGCTATCGATTGTTGAGGGGAGATCGAAATTATATAATTTATTTTCTTCCTGAGTCATTTCGCCAGCCGGGATATAATAATCATCCTGTGATACGAGTGTAACTTCATCCTGTTTAAAATGATGAAGAAAGCAGTTTAAGAAAAATGTTTTACCCGATCCGCTACCACCGGCAATACCAATTATAAATGGCTTTTTGTTCAAACTCATTGAGCACTATAGGTTAAATTGCAGAAAAAACGTTTGTCTAAAGCACCCAATGAATCGGCTACCGCTTTAGTCATTACAATGATAACATCTTTTGTGGATTCGTTCTCTGTAAATTTACCAACAACTTTGGCAAAGGTAGTACGGTTAGTCATGGGGTTGGTAATCTTAATTACCCTGCCTACAGGTGCTGTACGGTGTAAAACCAACATTTTTGTACCATCAAGATCCTGGTCTGCAATCCAAACTGCGGTACCTTTTTCTTCAATCTGACTTAAGCCATATACGCTCGGATCACGACGAAGTTTAGGGTCTTTAACCATTGTACTATCTGGTTCATTTTCCTGTTCCTCTTTCGATAAATCATTTACCGATTTAGGTTGTGGCGGTTTAGGAATGATCAGTTTTTGATCAACTTTAATGGCATTATCCTCAAGTTTGTTTGCCGTTCTGATCTGATAAGCGGTTAAATTATATTTTTTAGCAATGGTAAAAATGTTTTCTCCGGTAGCTACGGTATGGATAAAACTCTCTTCTTTTGCAGCAGGGGCTTCTTTAACTTTTGCTTCTACTTCTTTAACTTTAGCTTCTGCCTGCTTTTCTTTTGGAACCTGAACATCCGTAATAATACCTCCAGGTACTTTTAAAACCTGACCAATGGTAATGGCATTATCGGGTAAATCGTTCAGTTTTCTAATCTGGTAAGCCGTAATGCCATATTGTTTGGCGATGGTGAAAATGGTTTCGTTTCTTAAAACCGTGTGTGTACCGGCAGCATCTGCAGATTTGTTTTCCTGTACCGGTTTTTCTTCAGCAGCAGCTACTACCTTGTTTTCGTCGATATTTTTAGTTGCCGGAATTTTAAGTTTCTGCCCAATGCGTAGGTTGTTTCCCGAAAGGTTATTGGCTTTTTTTACCTCTTCAACTGTGGTGCCATATTTTTCAGCTATTTTCCCTAAAAACTCTTTTGGTGCCACCGTATGCTCAATCATGGTTTGATCTGCCGATGAGGTATTCGCTGTTGCAGTCTCCGTATTGTTTTTTGCAGGTGGTGTTACCGGAGCTGAAGTACCAGTCTGTTCTGTGTTTTTTGCAGGAATTTTTAAAACCTGGCCAATACTTAAATTATTTCCGCTGAGGTTGTTTAAAGCTTTAATTTCATTTATAGTTGTGCCATATTTTTCGGCCAGCATATTTAAATTTTCTTTTGGCTTTATGGTATGTTCGATAACATTTGAACTTGATGCGTTTTGTGTGGCATTCGACGAGCCGTTAGCCGTAAAAGGGATATTGGTAGGTACCTTAATAATTACCCCAACCTGAAGGTATTTGTTATCATTAAAGCTCATGATATCTTTAGGCGAAACATTATATCTTCTTCCTATAGAATAATAAGTGTCTTTTGCTACGGTTTGATGAACAATCAGTTTTTTGCCTTTATTATTTTCTACACCGATAGAGTCTCTCACTGTACTGGCTTTGGCATTTGCAATGTTTAAGGCAAATAACACTACAGCAGATAAATATATTTTATGCATTTATTTTTATGTAAATTTCTTAGTCAAAGGGAGCAATTATACGAATAATATTGTTAACCATCTTAAGTTCTGTTGTTCGTTTTTTAGTAAAAATTAGATGACTTTAGCTTCGTAATATCAATATGCTATTCATTAACAAATGTTTATAAAATTGTTATTTTGTACAATATTGAATATTAAACGATCTTATAAATAAGGTATTGTTCAAAAGCGATTTTTGAGCAAAACTTTTATAAATTTGAGTTGTTACTCAGACATTAAAATACATCATAATTAATAAAAAAATGGACGCTAAAGAAATAAGCTTAAACGAGAAAGAAGTTAAACCAGTTGTAGATCTGTTAAACGATTATTTGGCTAATTACCACATTCATTATCAAAAATTAAGAGGTTGCCACTGGAACATTAAAGGACAAAACTTTTTTACTTTACATGTTAAGTTTGAAGAATTATATACCAATGCACAGTTAACTATTGATGAAATAGCCGAACGTGTATTAACCCTGGGAAAAGCACCACACAGCCGTTTTGCCGACTATATCAAAGAATCTAAAATTAAAGAGATTGATACCATTGGGTTAAAAGACCTCGATATGGTTGATGCGATTTTAGATGATATGGCCTCGTTAATTGAGTTGGAAAGAGAACTTTTAGAAGCTACAGATGCTGCCGGAGATGATGGTTCTAACGATATGGTTAACCGTTTTATGCAGTTTAAAGAGAAAAATACCTGGATGTTACGTTCTTTTGCAGGAAAAAAATAACATTAAAAATTTAGGTTAAAAGCCTCATGTAAGTAGCTTAATTGTAAAATCTGCTTATATGAGGCTTTTTTGTTTCTGAAAAAATCTAATTATTTATCTTTGGGCATGGCGTACAAAAGTTTAGCAGAATGTGTATCCGATCTTGAAAAGCACGGTCATTTAATCAGAATAAAAGAAGAAGTAGATCCTTATTTAGAAATGGCAGCCATCCATTTAAGGATTTATGAAAATAAAGGACCAGCTATTTTATTCGAAAAAGTTAAAGGAAGTCCTTTTCCTGCTGTTTCAAACTTGTTTGGAACTTTAGAACGGTCGAAGTTTATTTTTAGAGATACTTTGCCAAAAGTACAGCAGTTGGTGGCCTTACGCAACGACCCTATAAAAGCGTTGAAAAATCCTTTCAAGTATGCAGGTTCTGCCATGTCGGCTTTATCAGCCTTGCCACTTAAAACACCTTCAGCAAAAAGCAAATTTTTAAAAACCAGTATCAGCCAGCTGCCACAGATCGTAAACTGGCCTATGGATGGTGGCCCTTTTGTAACCATGCCACAAGTTTATACCGAGGATGTAGATAAACCAGGTGTTTTAAATGCAAACCTGGGCATGTACCGCATCCAGTTAGGTGGGAACGATTATATTCAGGACCAGGAGATTGGATTACACTATCAGATTCACAGGGGGATTGGGGTGCACCAATCGAAAGCCAATGCACTGGGCCAACCCTTAAAAGTGAGCATTTTTGTTGGCGGACCTCCGTCACACCCTTTAGCTGCTGTAATGCCTTTGCCTGAAGGCTTATCCGAAATGACTTTTGCCGGTGCTTTAGGCGACAGAAGATTTCGTTATTTTTACGATGACGAAGGCTTTTGCATCTCGGCAGATGCCGATTTTATCATTACCGGAACCGTTTATCCGAACGAAAATAAACCAGAAGGGCCTTTTGGCGATCACCTGGGTTATTACAGTTTAACGCATCCTTTTCCTTTGATGAAAGTACACAATGTATATCATAAAAAGGATGCCATTTGGTCGTTTACAGTTGTTGGCCGCCCACCGCAGGAGGATACCAGTTTTGGGGCTTTGATCCATGAAATTACAGGCTCGGCCATTCCGCAGGAAATACACGGTTTAAAAGAAGTTCATGCGGTTGATGCTGCCGGCGTCCATCCTTTGCTTTTTGCCATTGGTAGCGAACGTTATACCCCATATTTAAAAGCGCGCAGACCACAGGAAATTTTAACCATAGCCAATCACATTTTAGGGAAAAACCAACTGAGTTTGGCTAAATACCTGTTTATTGCAGCTAAAGAAGATGACCTGAACTTAAGCACGCATCATATAGAAGCGTTTCTAACGCATATTTTAGAAAGGATTGATTTAACGAGGGATGTTCACTTTTATACCAATACGACTATTGATACACTTGATTATAGTGGCGATGGATTAAACAGCGGATCGAAGGTTGTAATTGCAGCAGCAGGGGATAAGCGACGTGAACTGTGGGATGAAATTCCGGAGGCGTTGACATTAAGTGATGGATTCTATCAGCCAAAAATAGCCATTCCAGGTATTTTGGTTTTGGAAAGTAACAAATATTTAAACCCTGAGAAAACAGCCGCCGAAATTGCTCTATTGAATATGGCTTTAATGAGTCAGGATTTATCTGGTTTACCTTTGATTATATTGGCAGATGATGCAACGTTTACGGCTGCTGACATTGATAATCTGGTTTGGATAACTTTTACAAGGAGTAACCCCGCGGCAGATATATATGGTATTAATGATTTTACCATCAATAAACACTGGGGCTGTAAAGGTTCGTTGATTATCGATGCCAGGAAAAAGCCTCACCACGCACCCGAGTTGATCAAAGATGCGGTGGTAGAGGCGAAGGTTGATGAGCTGGCTAAAGAGGGGAAAGCGCTATTTGGGCTGGTATAGTTTGAAAGGAACTTTAACTTACCTGTTAACTATTAGAAGTGGGCTTTATTAATTCAATTAATTAGATAAAATTAATTTCACGCATGTTCTTCTCTGATAATTTTAGGTCGCGCTGTTAGTTGCTTTCATTTTTATATTTTGGTAGCGCTGAACGACTAGACATCACAAAAATTTGCAGCACCTTTTAAAATCATGGTTGCAAGAAACCCGACAACCAGAGTAAGAATCATTGGATTGATAACTCCTATTCCAATTGCAGCAGCTATTGCTGTCAAAGCAATTGTTATTAATTTTTTCAATCCTGCTTCTTCGTCAATCAGTTTTTGTATCTCAGCGTTGATTGTACAAAGAATTTTTTTTACCTGATTTGCTGTTTTATTTCTATTCAGCCAGTCCAAAAACTTACGAAACGGATTCCACATTTCGTAACTTATGTTTGTTGAATATGATTCAGTCATCATACTTGTAACACCTTCCAAATTTGATTTAGTGTCTAAATCCTTATCAATTTCCCAATTAATATTGCTTCGCATATATCCCAAAGGATCTTTTGAATCAACAGCTGATTTTAGTTGTTCTGACAGGACGTCTAAGTCAAATTTGTGATTTAATTCTTCAAGTGAATTCATTTTTTTGATATGTTAATTGACAGTACCTACTCTATTTTGGTTTTCGGTTTCCCCGTGTAATATAATTTCATGGTCTTCGTTACGATGGCTTACCCAAAATTACTATTAGTGATATACTCAAATCAAGCGTGAAGCATCTGAATTTATATGCGTGAAAAACGCAAGGAGGTACCGCGAAATCACGGAATTTTGAAATAACTTGGTTGAGTTGATAATCGGTGAAAAGCTCATTTGATTGACTATAGGGTAGGTGTTTTTAGAACGTAGCAAAGGATTCGATCTAATTTGTATAATTGGGTTATTTCCAAATTCAATAAGGCTTAATCTATATTTAGATGAAAATTTTTATAAACCTAAAACAAAATTAAAATTATGAGTAGTCTAATATTACCACGTATCTACGTGTCAAAATCAATTGGTGATGCCAGAAAAGCATGGTTTAACGCACATAAGTATGGTGTGCTCCATCAAGCTGCAAAAAAAAATGGAGCATTATCAGAAACACAGGAAGTATATTTTCATCAAGCGAAGGCGGTATCAGATCATATTAACGCATTGATTAATGAAAATGAAAAAATAGATGGTTTTCGGATTTATTTTGGAACTTACGGTCCGAATCAGATTGGAAGTAAACGAGGCCGGTTTAATTTAATTTTTGTTTCTACAACCGATAAGCATGACAGTGGCGAATATTACATAAAAGGTGGTACACCAAAAGATAATACCATTGAGCCAATATCAAAAGAACTTGCCTTAGAATACGTGGGGAATTTTCAAGCTCCAGATATGAAACGGGACAGACTTACTCCAACTTTGACGACTGATGATCAAGATAATACGTGTTTTGAAACAAAGCACTTATGGTTTGATATCGAAAAAATTAAAGAGCTACGCGATTTAATTGAAGATCATTTAATGAAATACGCAGGTTACGGCTTAAAAATAAGATTGGTTTCCTATACAGATGAAGATGAAATTGAAGGAGCGTTTGGTGGAAGGGTTGCTCAGACTTATAAACAGCGGCTGACAGTTGACTTTGTCTTTATAGATGAAAACAATAGCGAGGTTTATCTAGATGATGAAATCTTAATTTTAAGAACAATTGAAACCATTGCAAAGATAGGTCATTCATTCGTAGGAGATGACCCTATGTGGAAAGAACTTTTCCAAAAGCCTCATAATAGAGCGAAACTGGATAGAATATTAGAGCTGCTGAATACTGAGTATATTGAATTAAGGGATATATTAAATGATTTATATACAATGGATACCGGTGATCCTACTCCACCTCCATCAAATGGTAATAATCAGGGACTTGATATCTCAGATGAGTAATAAAATCTTATTTTAGATACATATTTAAATTTTATGTATCTCAGGTATTTATATATTTTTTCATTAGGACTCTGTTCAATCTTAAGCCTTTATCAATTGCACAAATTAACAAAGCAACTAAAAGTAGTTGCTTTGTTATGTGTTTATACTTTTCTACTTGAACTTAGTGTGTTTTTATTTAAACAAGATGTTGGTTATGAGGGTAATACGCTGCCTCAATATAATTTTTTTATTTTGGTAGAATTTATATTTTATGCCTATTTCTTCAAACAAATTGTAAGAAATGTTTACTTATTAAAGGTAATAAACTTATTCTTACTGATGTTCCCAGTGCTTTGGTATATATTTAGTTTTTACAGTTTTAATATACTACAATGGAGCAGCTATGCTTTTGTATTTGGCGGAACATTTATTATTTTCTTTGCACTTATTTATTGTTATGAAAAACTAACTTCAGACGAAACTACATCACTTTTTAATGAAGGTGAATTCTGGATTGCTATAGGTTTAATTGTTTATTACACCTGCGTTGTGCCCTATATGGGAATGTTTCACTATCTGACAGTAAATTATGAACAACTAGCTGTTAAACTAAAAAAATTAAATTTAATAACGAATATAATTATGTATTTACTGTTTGCTTATGCTTTTTTATGCAAAACGATCAAGACCAGGAAGTCCTATTTGTAATTATTCCCAGTATCATAATTTTCTTTGCACTTAGCAGTGCGATCGTTTTCCTGATGCTCTATTTTCAGAAAAAGAAATTTCAGTACGCAAAGGAAAAAGGGGAGATGGAAAAACAATATGCAGAACAGCTCCTTCAATCGCGTTTGGAGATGCAGGAGCAAACTTTTGATACCATAAGCCAGGAAATACACGATAATGTAGGCCAGTTATTGAGCCTGGCCAAACTGCAATTGAGCGTTGTAGAACAAAATGAGACGAGCAATAGACCGTTAATTATGGAAATTAAGGGCAATGTTGGAAATGCGCTTACCGATCTGCGGGATATCGCAAAAAGTTTGAGTACAAGCCGCATACAGGAACTTACCTTGTTGCAGGCTGTAGAGCAGGAGCTGCAGCGGATAGCAAAGGCAGGCGTTCTTAAATGTAATGTGATGGTAACAGGTGATGAACAGCAAATTGCTGAACAAAAGAAAATTATCATTTTCCGTATCGTGCAGGAAAGCCTGCAAAATATACTTAAACATGCCGGTGCCACTATAATCAACATTGGTTTTGATTTTTTAACAGAGCGGCTTAAAATAAGTATTGAAGATAACGGCATTGGGTTCAGCTCAACTGGAAAAGATAAAATAGAAACTGGACTCGGACTTCAGAATATTATAAAGCGTACAGCCCTGATTATGGGAGAAGCTACCATTACCAGTGTTATTAATCATGGAACTAAAATCATACTAATCATCCCTTATGTCTGATCAAATTAAAAATATAGCCCTGGTTGACGACCACGTCCTGTTCAGAAAAGGAATGGCGGCCCTAATCAGCTATTTCCCGGATTACAAAATACTATTCGAAGCTGCAAACGGAAAAGATCTTATTCAGCAACTCAAGATCTATGGAGTGCCCGATATTGTGCTGCTTGATATCAATATGCCCGAGATGGATGGTTACAGTACCGCTTCCTGGCTTCGCATCAATCACCCTGAGGTAAATATACTTGCTTTGAGTACCATGGATGCCGAAGGTGCTATTATTAAAATGATAACCAATGGCGCTAAAGGTTATGTGTTAAAAGATGCTGAACCGGAAGAGCTAAAACGTGCTTTTGATGAAGTAATGAGTAAAGGATATTTCTACAATGATTTGGTTACAAGGAAGGTCATGCAGTCGTTAAGTGCATTGTCATCAGGTTCAAAGATATCCGATTTTGTGAAATTAACAGAGCGGGAGATGGAATTTTTGAAATATACCTGCACTGAAAAAACCTATAATGAAATTGCAGCTGAAATGTTTGTGAGTCCACGTACTATTGATGGTTACAGAAATTCTTTATGTGAAAAACTACAATTAAAAAGCCGTACCGGCCTGGCACTTTATGCCGTTAAAAATGGTATAGTTAAAATTTAAGTGATTTCTTCGCTTGTCAGGTGATTTGTAGCTATAACGTTAAGGATTTTATAGGGTAGAGGTTAATTTGTGCAATAAACAAAAAAGGCTTCAGTGCATTTACTGAAGCCTTTTTTGATATGCTAGTGTTTAGCGCTTAAAATCTTACACCAAAAGTCAAAAATACGTTGTTTCTATTGCTTTTAACATCAGCAACAGGTTCTGTATAATCGTCTAATAAATAAGGGCTTGAGCTGAAATTTGTTTTGTAGTTCTGATAGGCTAAATCGAAATAATAGTTATCTATGCGGTATCCAATACCACCGGTGTAGTATTGACCCTGATAAAATTTATTGTCACCGCCTTTAACGCCGTTTCCATTTACACCATAACCTGCTCTTAAGCTAAACTCGTTAGTGACTTTTACTTCAGCACCAACCCTGTAGTTAATCGCCTCTTTATACGATTCTTTAATGAAAGCATTATTGTCGTTTATGGTATTACGGTCATATCCATCCACATCAGAAAAACGCATCGAAGCATAATCTACATAATCCACATCTGCTGATATTAATGCAGTACCACCTATTACATAACTGATACCAGCGGAAGCTTTTAATGGCGTACGTAAGTTATAACTGAATGTATAATATTTAGTTGGATTATTTGAGCTAGAAGGTGCATTTGTTGCATTTCCTGCTAAATTTGCCTGTAAGGTTTCAGCAGTGTTATCTTCAATATTCATCCAGGTTGGTGTTTGAAAATTGATACCGATTCTTAATTCATTAACTGGTCTGAAAATCATTCCAAGTTTTAAATTAAATCCACCACCTTTTGTTTCCTGGTTCCTGAAATGGGTTAAGTTATAATTTTCATTTCCGGTATACGCAGGAATTGGTAAGCCATCATCGAAAGAGTTTACGATACCCGATTCAGTAAAAGTGGCATCACTGATGTATTTTACATTAACAAAACTAGCGGTTGCGCCAATATATACTTTGTTGCCAAAGTTAAGGGCACCTGCAACGTTAAACTCTGAAGTTGAACCTAATCTCGATTCATCCCAATTCTGTTTAAAACTCGCATTGTTGTAAGGCTCTGCAGAATATCGGTTTGGGTAATTCGTTGCATTTTTATTGATTAAATAACTGTCGTATGCATCACCGGCTATCGAATTATCAATTCCACCACCATTGGCCTGGTCTACATAAGCATCTCTAATGGAGCTATTGCTATTTGTTCCGTTATAGTTGATGTTATTTAAGAAATCGTTATTCCGGGTATAACTTAAGCCAAATACCGTACTTACCAGTCCTTTGTTCACATCAGCACCTTTCATTCTTGCTGCCGGGCTGTAAAATACCACACCAATATTATTCAGATTAATCTGACTTTTATTTGCTTTTGTATTATTGCCTAAATAAGCACTGTTATTCGAAACTGAATTAAATTCTGGTGTAAGGCTAAACTCTGATTTAGTGAAAAGGCCTAATCCGGCAGGGTTTGCATTAATTGAACCGATATCGCCACCAACCCCAATTTGTGCACCACCCATTCCTTTAAATCGGGCAGAGCTACCATAATTGGTTTGGGAGAAACGGAATGCATCAGGTGCATAACTTTGGGCGTATGACGTTCCCATAGCAGCTACTGTAGCTACTAGTGAAGCTAAAATATATTTTTTCATGTTGTGTGTTTAAATTTAAATTAACCTCTTCCTGCTCTAGATGGTCTTGAACCACCACCGCCGCCACCGCCGGTTGAACCACCACCACTATTTCCGCCGCCATTTGATGGAGGAGGAGAGTAGCTAGGTCTGCTCTCGGTTCTGGTAGGTTGTGAAGGTGTATAGGTTTCGTTTCTGGTAGGTCTGCTACTTTGAGTACCTTGAGGACTATAACTGTCATTCCTGGTCGGTCTGCCAGCTTGCGAGCCCTGAGGTTGAGCATAGTTACCATTAGCCTGGCTTCTGGTTGGTCTACCTGCATTATTATTTGGTACATAACCTACGCCGCCATTTGGATTGCTTACACCCGATCTGCTCGGTCTGCCAGCGTTTCCGGCGTTTGTATTGCCACCGTATCTTGGCACACCTCTATCATTGCTTCCTGGCCTTGGTCTGTAAGAACCACCTCTGTTGGCGAAACCACCGCCACCGTAATAGCCGCCGCCGATACCCCAGCCACCGCCGTAGTATCCACCGCCCCAACCGTAACGGTCATAGTATGAATATGGTCCCCAGGAGTTCCAGCCATAAGGATTGTTCCATCCGTAACCAAAGTTGCCATAATAAAACGGATTGCTCCAGATACTGCCATAACCAAAGCTACCGCCCCAGCCACCTAAACCGTATCCGCTGTTCCAGCCCAGGCCATAACCTAAATAGTTTGAAGCACCGTAACTGTTTCCGTAATAATAATTGTCAAAGTAAGGGTCGTAGTAGCCTTGAAAGCTATAACCATTATAAAAACGGTTTATTCTAGATGAGTAATCCATATCGTAATAAGGATTACTGGTTCCATAATATTCATCGTATTCTTCCTGTCCCTGAGCCTGGTTTTGTGCCTGCTGACGTTGAGGGGGAGCAATTACTTCAACCTCTCTAGCTTTTGCTACAGAGTTATAAACATCATCTGCTGGCTTAGTTTGAGCCAATTTTGATGTAGAGCATGATGCCACCAACCCTGCAGCAGCAATCATTACAATGGGTAAAAATTTAATTGGTTTCATTGTGTTTATATTTAGTTGTGTGTGTTCACGAATTTAATAAACAGTTTCAAAAGTAACTAATTATTAACTATTTATTTAGTCAAAAAAATGATATAAAATAATTGATATTATTTTGTTAATCGTTTGTAGGCATAAATTTATAAATTTGCCATCGAATTTTACACTTTTTAACATACAAATTACGTTCCAAATACATAACATGAGCAAAGAAATTACAAGTAGAGAAGCAGATTATTCCCAGTGGTATAATGATATTGTGTTAAAAGCAGATTTAGCAGAGCACTCTGCTGTGCGTGGTTGTATGGTTATAAAGCCAAATGGCTATGCTATATGGGAAAAAATGCAGGCTGTTTTAGATAAGATGTTTAAGGATACAGGCCATCAGAATGCCTATTTTCCTTTATTCATCCCAAAGTCATTTTTCTCTAAGGAAGCTTCTCACGTTGAGGGTTTTGCGACAGAATGTGCAGTGGTAACACATTACCGCCTTAAAAATGACGGTAACGGAAATATTGTGGTTGATGAAACTGCAAAATTAGAGGAGGAATTAATTGTTCGTCCAACTTCTGAAACCATTATTTGGAACACCTATAAAGGATGGATCCAATCCTACCGTGATTTACCTATACTGATCAATCAATGGGCCAATGTGGTCAGATGGGAAATGCGTACCAGGTTGTTTCTGCGTACAGCCGAATTTTTGTGGCAGGAAGGGCATACTGCTCATGCTACAGCAGAAGAGGCGATCGAGGAAACAGAACGTATGTTACATATATATGCCGATTTTGCCGAAAATTGGTTAGCCGTTCCGGTAATCAGAGGTCGTAAATCACCAAATGAAAGATTTGCAGGTGCTTTAGATACCTATTGCATTGAGGCTCTAATGCAGGATGGCAAAGCTTTGCAAGCAGGTACCTCTCACTTTTTAGGGCAGAATTTTGCCAAAGCTTTTGATGTTAAGTTTACAGGTAAAGACGGGAAATTAGACCATGTTTGGGCTACTTCATGGGGTGTTTCTACACGTTTAATGGGGGCTTTAATTATGGCACACAGTGATGATTCAGGATTGATTATTCCACCGAAATTAGCACCAATTCAAGTGGTTATTGTACCCATTTACAAAGGTGACGAAGATTTAGCCAAAATCTCTACCTATGTAAACGAATTAACCATGCGTTTAAAAGGATTGGGGGTTTCGGTTAAATATGATGATCGAGATACACAGCGCCCTGGATTTAAGTTCGCTGATTATGAGTTGAAAGGTGTGCCCATCCGTATTGCCATTGGTGGCCGCGATTTAGAAAATAAAACAGTCGAAATTGCCCGCAGAGATACCAAGGTAAAACAAACCGTCCCTCAGGAAGGATTGGATATTTACATCATCAAACTATTGGAAGATATTCAGCAAAGTATGTTCAACAAGGCATTGGCTTACCGTGATGAGCATATTACTGAAGCCAACAGTTACACTGAGTTTCAGGAACTGTTAGATACCAAAGCTGGTTTTATTTCAGCACATTGGGATGGAACGCCGGAAACTGAGCAAAAAATAAAAGAAGAAACAAAAGCCACCATTCGTTGTATTCCTTTAGATAATAAACTGGAAGATGGCGTTTGTATTTATTCAGGAAAACCATCTACACAAAGAGTGTTGTTCGCAAGAGCGTATTAGTTAGCCCTGAGTTGGGTGCTTGGCGTTTGGAGTCTCCCTGCAATCGCTTTAAAAATAAGTTTTGAAATCGTTAGTTAGAAATTTTGCTCCTTCTGGCTAACGATTTTAAATTTTAATGTAAAATAGTATCGGGATGTGGGATGTTTTGAAATCTTATTTCGATACTTGTTAATCATCTCTATATTATAAAAATGAAATTCGCAACTAAAGCTATACATGCAGGTCAAGAGCCTGATCCAACCACCGGTGCGGTAATGACACCGATATACCAAACTTCTACCTATTGGCAAAAATCTCCCGGAGATAACAAGGGTTACGAGTATTCGAGAGGAACCAACCCAACGCGTAAGGCTTTGGAAGATTGTTTAGCAGCTTTAGAAAATGCTAAATATGGTCTGGCTTTCTCGAGTGGAATGGGGGCAACAGATGCCGTATTAAAGTTACTGCAACCAGGCGATGAAGTGATTACCGGTAATGATTTGTATGGAGGTTCGTACCGTATTTTTACCAAAATCTTCACTAAATACGGTATCAAATTCCACTTTCTGGATCTTTCTAAACCAGAGAATATATTGCCTTACATCAACGATAAAACCAAATTGGTTTGGATAGAAACACCTACTAATCCGACCATGCAGATTATCGATATTGAAGGGGTGGCAAAAATTACGAAAGAGAAAAATTTAATCCTTACTGTTGATAATACATTTGCATCGCCTTATTTACAAAATCCGATCGATCTCGGCGCTGATATTGTGATGCATTCGGTAACTAAATATATTGGTGGCCACTCTGACGTGGTGATGGGAGCTTTGGTAACCAATGATGAGCAATTGTATAAAGATCTTTGGTTCATTTACAACGCCTGTGGTGCAACACCAGGTCCGCAGGATGCTTTTTTAGTTTTGAGAGGAATTAAAACGCTTCATCTTCGGATGAAAGCACATTGCGAAAATGGGGAGCGTATTGCACATTATTTAAAAACACATCCAAAGGTTGATAAAATCTATTGGCCGGGTTTTGAAGACCATCCTAACCATGACATCGCTAAGAAACAAATGCGTGGTTTCGGTGGGATGATTTCGATTACGCTAAAAGGTGCTGATCTGGAAGAAACTTTTAGAATCTCTTCTAATTTTAAAGTGTTCACCCTGGCCGAATCGTTAGGTGGTGTCGAATCGCTGATTAACCACCCTGCAACGATGACACACGGCTCTATTCCGAAAGAAGAAAGAGAGAAAGTAGGTGTAACCGATAACTTACTTCGTTTAAGTGTGGGCGTAGAAGATATCGACGATCTTTTAGAAGATCTGGCTAATGCATTGGCATAATATTTCAATCGGGCAGGTCATAAATACCTGTCCGGTTTTTTCTTTTTGTAAAGCCAGGCTGTGCCAGTATTAGTGCTCGTCCGGCTTTTCACTAAATCTTTTTTGTTGAGGTATCTGTTTCATCAAAATGAGGAAAAACAAAAAAGGATACCGTTTCAATCCGGTTTAAATGGCAGCAATTGTGCTGCTGTTTACGTCTAAACAAAACTAATCATGCAATTTCTGGAGTTAAAGAATTTTCTGGATAGTAAAGTTGAACAATACAATCAGCCAGATTTTATAGCAAACGATCCGGTTTGTATTCCCCATCTTTTCGAAAAAAAACAGGATATAGAAATTGCAGGCTTTTTTGCTGCAGTTTTAGCCTGGGGGCAGCGGAAAACCATTATTAATAAATGTAAGGAACTGCTTAGGCGGATGGATAATGCGCCTTACGATTTTGTTGTTCATCATACCGATAGCGATTTAAAACGTCTGCTGAACTTTAAACACCGCACATTTAACGATACCGATTTACTTTATTTCATCTCATTTTTTAAGCAGCACTATCAAAACTACAATAGTTTAGAGCAGGCGTTTGTACCTGGGCAAGATGTTTTTCGTGCGGAGTATTTAGCCGTTTCATCTGTAAAACCAGAAATAACTTATGCCTCTGAAGTGTGTTATGCTGCTGAACTTAATTTTTCAATAGAGCAGGCGCTGAACCATTTCAGGCAGTATTTTTTCTCCCTGGAAGATTTTCCTCACCGCACGAAGAAACATATTTCCTCGCCAAAGCAAAAATCTACCTGTAAACGTTTAAACATGTTTTTGCGGTGGATGGTTAGGGTAGATCAAAAAGGTGTCGATTTTGGTATCTGGAATACACTTCAGCCTAAAGATCTGATTTGTCCCTGCGATGTGCACGTAGACCGGGTAGGGCGTTTGCTTGGGCTGATTAACAGAAAGCAGACAGATTGGTTAACCGCAATTGAATTAACCGAGAATTTGAAACAGTTTGATCCGTCCGATCCGGTAAAGTATGATTTTGCATTATTTGGCCTGGGTGTAGAAAAGCTGTTATAAGCTTAGTGAAATTGAGAAATGTCAAAAAAAAATTCTTTTTTTCAATTCAATCTTCCTATACTTACATAGTGGTCTTGCTTCGGTTTAGCAGGATTGTGTCTATCCCAACAGTTTCGCTATGATTGCAGTTAATTTATCTGATGAAGATAGGTGGAAGAAATACAATAATTTTTCGCCACTAGTCTCAATTTTCAAGAAATTTCACCCGCTTAATGATGAAATAGAAAAGCGGATTAACCAGCACACTTTTCCAATCAGCTACAAAAAGAATAAATACCTCGTCTCACCAGTTGATCGCAACAAGTTCCTTTTTTTAATTGTTAAAGGTGTGGTGAGGGGTTTTATAAAAGATGGAGATAATGAGATTACCACATGGATTGCCAAAGAGAATGAAGTGGTAGGTACCATACGTAATTTGTGGATAGATGGCGATTCGGAAGAGTATTTACAGGCATTAGAAGATGTAGATTTAGTTGCCATCCCGCATGTATTATCCGAATATCTTTACGAAAATTTTCCGGAAGCGAATATCGTGGGCAGAAAGATGATGGAGTTGTATTACCGCTCGGCAGAAGAGCGTGCTTACCTGTGCCGGATTTCGTCAGCCGAGAAAAGATATAAACGGTTTTTACTCTCTTTCCCTGATTTAATTAACCGCGTTTCTTTAAAACATATTGCTTCTTTTTTAGCCATCAGGCTCGAAACATTGAGTAGGATCAGGGCGAAGATTTAATTCTTATCATTCGATTTATTTTCTTGCTTTTTTTAAGGTGAAGGGTTTAGGATTTTAACAGATCTTAAACCCTTTTTGTTTATGCCTGAAAATTACATTTCTAGTTTTAATCAGTAGTATAAATACTACATGTGATTAGATAGTTGTTGATTAATATCAAAAAAACACTTCGCAGACTGGTTGTTGTATGCCAGCATAGTAAAAGTTAATTTCTTTTTTTGTTTACTTTGTAGTATTGGTAATACAGTTTTTGACAATTTAAGTACAAAAATCGTTAACAATATTGTGGTTTTTTGGTGCTTGCAGGAGTGTTAAAAATAACATACTTTTGCCACCCTTAAAAACGGCATTTTATAATAGTCTCTATCTCTTCAAAAGTGTTTTATAATCAGCGTACAAACGCGGTTTTTACTGCATCCTATAAAGAGAAATTTTTATTGAAAAACAACCTTTTTAGGAAGATTTTGTGCTCATCGGATGAGATCAATTACATGCAGTGATTAACCAATTATTTCCAGGTGGAAAATGAATAAAATTATACAACGCTTTCTCTTCAGTTTTCAAAAAGAAACAAGGTTCAAACTAATGGCATTGTCGTTATTTTTACTGGTTTCTTATTCTTCAGCTACTGCGCAAACTTACAAAACGCACTATATTGCTCCTGCACCATGGCAATATTGGAGTAGCGCCAATGAAATTGTCATTTCCACCAATACTGCCGGAACTACTGCAACCGTTAAGAAAAGTGATGGAAGTTCAATTACGACTTTAACACCCACTCCCGGCAACCCGGCAGTTTACAGGTTTGCCGGTGATCCGGTTGGTTTAGCAAAAAACAGCCTGAATACGATACTTAATGCTGCAGGAATTATTGTGACCGGTAACAATCCAATTGCGGTAAATATCAGGAACGTAGCTTCTGACGATATTCCTGCTGGTGCATATAGCTCTACCAATGATCAGTATATTAAAGGGAATGCTTCATTATTCAGCTTTGGAGATGCTGCCGTTGGTAATGCTTTCAGGGTAGGTTATTATCGCGATGGGGATCTGAATGGCGTGGCAGCCAGTGTTTCTACCAAGCGGCCAGTATATAGTATTCTGGCGATCGAAAATAATACCACGATCAAACTTAATGGTACGGCCATTACTACATTAAATGCCGGTCAAAGTTATATTTTACAGGCTGCCATGGGGAGTTTGGTGGAAACATCAGGCCCTGTTGTAATGAATACCGGAATAAACGTAGATGCGCCGGAGGCCTGTGGTGATGGTGCTTATAATCCGGTTCCTCCAATTTCTTCTTTGGGCAATGAATATGTGGTGATCAGGGGAAAAGGAAATAATACGGCTGAACAAACCACTATTATAGCTTCAGAAGCGAACACCAATGTAACCGTATCTAATTTTGATCACAATGGCGTACTGCAATCAACCAATACCTATAACCTCATTGCTGAGGGAAGTTTTATCACTTTCCCCAATGGCGTATCTACCGGAACCAATACAGGAAACGTTCAGGTAGGGGATGCATCTTCGGGATCGAGGATTGTAGCAACAAAAAATGTAGTAGCCTATTCGGGTACTGCAAATCAATGTGAAGTTGATATAGCCACTTTAGCACCGCTGAGTGCCTGTGGAGGTTCGTTAAAAGCAGAAACCTACAAGTTTAGAGGCAATAATCTGGGAGATTTGCCATACTTCGCTTATCTGATTACCAAAAGTTCTACTGATAAAATCTATCTAACCACTAACGGAGGTTCGCCGGCATTTAACAATACAGATGTGGAAACTATCCCTGGGGTAGGGGTACGTAGACAATTGGGAAGTTCTGGTGCTTATGCCATCGATTTTGAGAATACGAATATTGGTAACCCGAATTCATTTTATTTAAGCAGTAATACCAGATGGACTGTTGCCATGGTACAATCGGGTGGTGGTTTTTCGATGTCGAATTTTCTTTCCCCATTTCCGGAGAAAGCATTAAAACCAACCTTTGCGCAAGCCGATTGTGCATCTGCATTATTAAGTGCCGATGCCAATAGTAATGCTCCTTTTCAATGGTATCTAAATGGAGTGGCTATTGCGGGTGCAACTGCGAGGACTTATCAGGCTACGGTTTCTGGTTCTTATACCATCACGTCGACATTAGATTGCGGAATCAGTTCACAATCACTTCCGGTAACCATTGCCTTATGTAATGTTGATTTGATCTTAACCAAGGCGGTTGATGATACATCACCAGCAAAAGGAGGGACGGTTAATTTTACCATCACCGTAAAAAATTCGAACGTTGCTTCAGGTACAGTTACCGGTACAGGTAATGCAATAGCTGTTTCGGCAACAGATTTGCTTCCTTCAGGATATACTTATGTTTCAAGTGTGGCCGCTACCGGAACATCTTACGATCCAACTACAGGTTTGTGGTCAATTGGAAGTATGAATGCTGGTCAGAGCCTTACGCTTACTATAACCGCTAAGGTTAATAATTCTGGAAATTACAATAATACTGCAACAGTAACCGGACCACAGGCAGATCCTGTATTGTCAAATAATACCGCTTCGGCAAGTGTTACACCGGTAAATATTTCATTAACATCGGCAACGGGAACAGATAACCAATCGATCTGTGTTGGTGGAACTACAACAGCAATCCAATATCTGATTACAGGAACACCTATCGTTTTAGTAACAGGTTTAGGTTCATCAGGGCTGAATTATGGAACCACAACTTCCAATGGAAATACTATTTTAACTATTGATGCTGGGACGGTATCTAATGCTGGCAATTATAATTATACGGTAAGGGCAACATATGCGTCCCCATCTGTTACGGTTATTAATGCAACAGGATCTATCGTTGTAAGTCCTCAGGTAACTACCCCCGTTTTTACGCTGGGTGCTACTTCATCCCGCTGTCAGGGCTTCGGTACACAAACCTATTCGGCAACAGCCAGCAACGCGACTGGAATTACCTATAGCATTAGTCCGGCAAATTCCGGTGTAGTTAATGCCAATACCGGTGCGGTAACCTGGTCGTCTGTTTATAATGGTACTGCAACGATTACGGCGACTGCTGTAGGGATATGCGGAACTAAAACAGCAAATCATACCGTAACGATTAATTCAACAGGAACGATTAGCGGGGCCGCTACCGTTTGTTCTGGTTCAAACGGAACATTGACCTTATCTGGTGCGCCTTCAACTGTGGTGCGTTGGGAATCATCAACAGATAATGGTATAAACTGGACGACAATTGCAAATACCACAACAACTTTAAATTATAGCAATATTGCTGCAACTACGCTTTACAGAGCAATTGTTTCTGGTGGAGGCTGTACCAATGCCGCTTCAGGAACAGCAAATGTAACGGTAACACCTCGTCCGGTAATTGCTAATCAAACTTATTACATCTGTAAAACAGGTAGTTTTACTTTTGCACCAATTGATGTGCCTAATGGAACAACCTACACATGGTCTAGTCCAACGCTTTCTTCTGCAAATATTACCGGCGGAACCGCTGGTACTGATCAGCTTTCGGTTAATCAAACCTTAACCAATTCAGGTACAACATTACAAACGGCAACCTACACGGTTACGCCTACTTATTCATCATGTTCGGGTAATGCTTTCACTATTACTGTATATGTGGTGCCAACGCTTACGGCTACAGCAAGCGGAACAAGTATCTGTTCTGCATCTGCGTTTAGTGTTACGCCAAATAGTAATGTAAATGGAACAAGCTATACCTGGACAGCAGTTTTAGCAAACGGAACAGCCTCGGGGTTTTCGAATCAATCTACTGCGGTTACTGCGCCAATTTCGCAAACCTTAACAAACACTTCAGGAGCCGATGCTACTGTAAGATATACCGTAACACCAATTTATAATGGTTGTAGCGGCGCTACTTTTACTTTCGATGTGATTGTAAGAACGGCTACACCAGCACCAACGGCAAGCAACCAGACTTTCTGCGAGATTTCCAATGCTACAGTTGCGAATTTAGCTGCAGCAGAGACTTCAGTTAAATGGTACACACAGGCAACAGGCGGAACCGCCCTGGCTTCGGGTACAGCTTTGACCAATGGCACTTATTATGCCAGTCAGACTTTAAACGGTTGTGAGAGCGCAAGCCGTGCACAGATCACGGTAACGATTACAGCTACACCAGCACCAACGGCAAGCAACCAGACTTTCTGCGAAATCTC
>NZ_JBWKYI010000039.1:0-37563 GCF_059423705.1 Pedobacter sp. GW460-11-11-14-TSB4 | reverse complement strand
ATCCGGGCTTTCTTTTCGCACTAATATCGGTTGCCATCCCGGTTATCATTCATTTATTCAATTTCAGGAAGTTTAAAAAGGTTTATTTCTCTAATGTTCAGCTTTTAAAAGAAGTTGAGCAACAAAACTCTTCTAAAGAAAAACTTAAAAACCTGCTCATACTGTTGTCGCGGATTTTGGCGATTATCTTTTTGGTGCTGGCATTTGCCCAGCCCTACATCCCGGTGCACAACCAAAAAACGACGGCTTTAAACAATATAGTAAGCATTTATATCGATAATTCTTACAGTATGGAAGCCATTAATAAAGATGGCAACCTGCTCGATGAAGCCAAGCGCAGGGCAAAAGAACTGGTTAAAGGTTTCGGTATGAACGATCGTTTTCAGTTATTAACCAATAATTTTGAAGGAAAGCATCAACGCCTGTTAAATGAAGAAGCGTTTTTAAAAGCGCTTGATGATGTTAAAATCTCTGCAGCAAACCGAAACCTGCAACAGATACTAAACAGACAGGGCAATATTTTAACCGGTTCTGCAAATAAGTATAGCTTTTTGATCTCCGATTTTCAAAAGAATATTTCAACCACCAATAAACTCGATACAAAAGCCGACATTCAATATTCATTTTTGAAACTGAATGCCAATACGCTGCCCAATATTGCTGTAGATAGTGTTTGGACGCTTTCCCCGAATCATCAACCAGGTGCGAATGAACGATTAGTCGTACAGTTAAAAAATTACTCAGAAGAAGAAGCGAAAAATATTCCCTTAAAGCTGAGTATCAATAATCAGCAAAAGGGATTAGGGGCAGTAACGATTCCGGGCGGTAAAACAGTTAAGGATACCTTGAACTTTTCGGGACTGAGCGCAGGATGGCAAAAAGGCGTGATCAGCATTAAAGATTTTCCGGTGACTTTTGATGATACACTTTCTTTCAGTTTTAAAGTAGATGAAAGCTTCCCGGTTTTAAGCGTCAATGGCACTAATGCCGGTAATTATATTAAAGCATTGTTTGCAGCCGACCCTTATTATAAACTTACTGAAAATGCCGAGAGTAATGTAAATTATAGCAATTTTGCCAGTTATGGGCTGATTGTGTTAAACGGATTAAAAAATCCGTCAACAGGTTTGGCGCAGCAGCTAAAAACCTATCTGAATGCAGGTGGTACGGTGGTGCTTTTCCCTGATTTAGATGCCGATATTCAAACTTACAATTCGTTTTTAGGTGGATTGTCACTCCCTGCCATTCAAACACTAAATACCTCAGCAAGCAAGGTTGACCAGATTGACCTGCAAAATCCCATTTTCAAGACCGTTTTTGAAGAAATACCTAAAAATTTAGATTTACCAGCTGTTTCGCGCTACTATTCATTTGTAGAAAAAAATATCTCGGCCAGGGAGGATATTATGCTATTGCCGGGCAGGAAGCCTTTTTTCTCTAAATATGGGGTCGGGAACGGACAGGTTTATTTATCAGCTTCAGGATTAAATACAAGTGATGGGAATTTGGCCCGTCATCCGGTTTTTGTACCCTTAATCTACCGTATTGCACTTAGTGGTGGAAATGAAACTCCATTATACTACAATCTTGGCAATGATAATGCCTTAGCGAGTAAAAAGATCACACTTGGTAAAAACCAAAGCTTAAAAATAACAGCCGATCGTTTTGAGGCCATTCCTGAAATCCGACAGGCAGATGGAAAAACATTGATTTACATTGCCGATCAGATAAAAAGTGCAGGCTTTTATAACCTGAAGCTTGCAGATTCCCTGCTTGCCGTTTATAGTTTCAATAATGGCAGAACAGAATCTGATATGCATTATTTAAGCAAAACCGAACTCGATCAGTTGGCTGACAAAAGTAACCTCAAAGTTTTCGATACCGATAAAGATGCTGTTAAATTAATTGCGGGCACCGATAAAATCGGGCAGACTTTATGGAAACTTTGTCTAATTTTGTCGCTGATTTTTATTGCAGCAGAAATTTTGCTCATCCGATTTTTTAACAACACAAAAAAAACAATATGAATCTCCTAGTTAAAAATGTAACCATTGCCGATCCGCAAAGTAAATTTAATAACCAGCAATGCGATGTTCGGGTAGATAATGGTAAAATTAAAAACATAGGTAAATTAACTGCCGATAAAAACGAAACTGTTTTTGATGCTCAGGGTGCTTTTTTAACGCCAGGTTTTTTCGATTTAAACTGCGTAGCCGGCGATCCAGGTTTCGAAACTAAGGAAGATATTCAAACGTTAACGGCAACGGCAAAAGCTGGTGGTTTTACAGGTTTAGCTTTATTGCCGCAAACCAGTCCGGTTGTACAGTCAAAATCCCAAGTAGAATACATTATCAATAGGGCCAAAAACAATTTGGTTGATGTGTTGCCAGTTGGGGCCATAAGCCAGAACCGCGAAGCGAAAGAACTTGCCGAACTTTTCGATATGCAACAGGCTGGTGCAGTAGCTTTCTCTGATGGGGATAGGGCTTTGCAGGATGATGGTTTTATGAGTCGTGCTTTACAATATGCCAAAGGTTTCGATGCACTTTTAATGGTTTATCCCGAAAATAAATCGATAGCTGGCAAATCTCAGATTAACGAAAGTAAAAACTCTGTTCTCTTGGGCATGAAAGGTTTACCTGCATTGGCCGAAGAAATGCACATCGCCCGCGATATTTTCCTGGCTTCTTATAATGAAACCAAAATCCACATCAGTAATATTTCAACTGCAGGGGCTGTGGCTTTGATCCGTAAGGCAAAGAAAGATGGCATTCAGGTTTCCTGCGATGTAACAGCGCATCACCTGGTGTTTACAGAAGAACTTTTAAACGATTTTGATAGCAACTACAAGGTTAAGCCACCACTGCGTGGAAAAGCAGATGTAAAGGCATTATTGGCTGGTTTAAAAGATGGAACCATCGATGCCATTACTTCACAGCACCGTCCGGAGGAAATCGAATTTAAAAATGTAGAGTTCGAAATTGCCCACTATGGCATTATTGCTTTGCAAACTGTATTGCCATTGTTATTAAAGGCCGGATTGGATATCACTTTAATTGCGGAGAAATTGGCTATTAATCCACGTAAATTGTTAAATTTAGCTGTTCCGCTAGTCGAAGAAGGCGCTGAAGCCAACTTTACTGTTTTTAACGCAACAGAAAAATGGTTATACAATGCCGCAAATAACCATTCAAAATCGGCAAATAGTCCGTTAATAAATACAGAACTAACGGGAAAAGTAAAATTGGTTTATAACAATAATCAGTACTGGGAGAATTAGTTAAAAATAACTTATAAATGCTGAACCCGAAGTTTCGGGACAGCATGACTATTGATGTAATAATCCTTAAATACTAAAAATATTGATCCTATGGATAACAGAGTAAAAAAAGCACTAAGTGCAGCCATTAATAAGTACGCTGAAGTTTCGGCTACCAATGTAGACGGTTTTGAAACAGAATTATTGGCTGCTTTTGAACTTGATGTTAACTTTTTAGATAAGGCTACTGCTTTTGATGCTGTTTTCGATTCTCATCCGAAATTTGAAGAATTACGCGAAGTATTTTTCGATTTATTGATGGTGAATTTCTTTAGCAGTGATGTGCAGAAACTGGAAGACGACTATTTAGAAAGTGATGAGTGGGCGAATATTGAAGAAGAAACCATTGACAGAGGTACGGAATTGTTAAATCTTTTGCTTTACATTAAAGAGTGTAAGGACGAAGATTTGGATCCTGAGTTGGGCGATTTCCTAAAGGAGTTTTTATTGGTAGAAGACGATGAGTTTCAGGATGAATTCGAAATTTATGAAGAACTGATCAGCAACCAGCAATTGGCAGAAACTAGCGTGGAAGAAATCTGCAAAACAGCAGCGAAGTTGAATGTCAGTGAAGAAATGCAAGAATTATTTGTACCTTTTATGATCTTTTTCCTTGATGTTGAGGGAAGTGCAGAAACAACTAAAGAAATAATTCAGTATAGTAGTAACAAATCGTTCGATTCTGCTACTTATATATTAATTACAACAATTAATAATTAAACTAAAATTTAAAATTATGGACAAAAGTGCTCTTATTTCCAAATTAGCTATTAAAAATGGATTAATGCTCGCTGCGGTTTCGATAATTGTATCGTTAACCCTGCATTTTATAGATCCGGTATTGATTTACACAAGTTTTGTGGCTCAGATAGGTATATTCGTTTTATTCATAGCACTATTAGTAGTGGTGGGCATAAATATCCGCAAAGAAATAGGTGGGTTTTGGACGTTTGGAGAAGCTTTTAAAGCATTTTTAATCATCTCCCTTATTCTGGCCTTAACCGCAACACTTTACAATGTGATACTCATGAAATTTATTGATCCCGATCTTCCGCAAAAGGCTGCTGCTGCAATTGAAAGTGCACAGCGGGCAATGATGGAAAAATTTGGAATGGCTAGTGAACAAATTGATGAGGCAATAGCTAAAGGTGGCAATATGCAGGAGAAACTTGAGCCTACTTTTAAAAACATCTTCACCAGTTTTGGAGTTTCACTGGCATTATATGGCGTTCTTTCTTTAATCCTTTCCGCTATCTTGAAGAAAAAACAACCTGTTGTATTCGACTCGTTCCCGAAAGAATCTTAATTTCCTTTATAAAATTTTGAACGTGCAGGTTTTATCATTTAATTTGATGAAATTTGCACGTTTTTAATAATGCGTCATTGCGAACGAAGCGCGGAAAGCGCATAGGGGTGTAGCAATCTTATAATAGATTGCTTCGTCGTTCCTCCTCGCAATGACGATAATACTCAAAAATGGATATATCAGTTGTAGTACCCTTATTTAATGAAGATGAATCTTTGCCGGAATTAACGGCCTGGATTGATAAAGTGATGATTGCCAATAATTTCAGTTACGAAATTATTTTGGTTGATGATGGTAGTACCGATAGATCATGGGAGGTGATTGAAGATTTAAGACTTCAAAACCCTGCAATAAAAGGCATTAAATTTAGGAGGAACTACGGTAAATCTGCAGCCTTAAATGTTGGTTTCGAAGCTACTCAGGGCGATGTGGTCATTACCATGGATGCTGACCTGCAGGATAGTCCGGATGAAATTCCTGAATTGTACCGCCGGATAAAAGAAGAAAAACTTGATATCATCTCAGGTTGGAAAAAGAAACGTTACGATCCGATCACAAAAACTATCCCGACTAAATTGTTCAACGCCGCTACGCGCAAAATGAGCGGCATAGAACTGAACGATTTTAACTGCGGGTTGAAAGCTTACCGTAGCGATGTAATCAAAACGATCGAAGTTTATGGCGAAATGCACCGTTATATCCCGGTAATTGCTAAATGGGCCGGATTTAGTAAAATAGCCGAGCAGGTGGTAGAACACCGTGCACGTAAATATGGCACAACCAAATTTGGCTTCAGCAGGTTTATAAACGGATTTTTAGATTTACTCTCTATTTTCTTTGTGGGTAAATTCGGCAAGCGCCCGATGCACTTTTTTGGTTCATTAGGCGTTTTAAGTTTCTTTATCGGCATCATCATGGCGCTATATATTTTATTCGAAAAGAAATATTTGATATGGCAAGGCCAGGCTTACCGTGATGTAACCGATCAGCCCTTGTTTTATTTATCACTGGTTGCCATTGTAGTAGGTTCGCAGATGTTCCTGGCAGGTTTTATTGCCGAATTATTATCGCGTAACGCGCCAGAAAGAAATCAATATTTAATCGAGAAGAGGGTATAAGGCAAAAGGTTTAAGGCGTAAGGTTTTATACGCCATAAACCCTCAACCTTTTACCTTCTGCCTTTTACCTTTAAAAGCATGTTTTTCTCCATCATCATTCCACTTTACAATCGTCCTCAGGAAATTGACGAACTATTAAACACCCTAACCAAACAAACTTATTTACAGTTTGAGGTTTTGGTTATTGAAGATGGTTCGAAAAACGATGCAAAGGCTATTGTTGCCTCTTATGCTGATAAACTGGATATTAAATATTACTTTAAGGAAAACGCCGGACAAGGTTTTGCCCGTAATTTTGGTTTCGAAAGGGCTACTGGTGATTACTTTGTTATTTTCGATTCAGATTGTTTAATTCCTGCAAATTACCTCGAAACAGTTAAAAACTATTTGTACGAGCATCATTTAGATGCTTACGGAGGTCCTGACGCTGCACATGACAGTTTCACGCCTGTACAAAAAGCCATCAGTTATGCCATGACTTCGCCTTTCACCACTGGTGGTATCCGTGGAAACAAGCAACACGTAGGACAATTTCATCCACGTAGTTTTAACATGGGGGTTTCACGCCAGGCCTGGGAGAAGGTAGGAGGCTTTATTTTAACCAGATTGGGTGAAGATATTGAATATAGTATCCGCATCCACGAGAACGGTTTCAAGATTGGTTTGATCCCAGATGCAAAGGTTTACCATAAGCGCCGGACAAGCTTCAGTCAGTTTTACAAACAATTACATTTTTTCGGGAGAGCAAGGATCAATATTTACAAACATTTCCCAAAAGAATTAAAACTCGTACACTTTTTTCCAGCCTTGTTCACATTGGGTTTTGGTTTTACTATTTTATGTAACTTTATATATCCTCCATTGGCATATGTTTGTAACTTCTTCTTATTGATTTACTTTATGTTGATATTTTTTCATTCATGGTCTGTAAATAAATCGTTAAAAGTTGCATTTTTGAGCATTATATCTTCATTTATCCAGTTAACTGCTTATGGTTTAGGATTTATACAGGATTTATTTAAACGTGTGGTATTCAAACAACAATGATAAATTATCTAAAAGAAAGTACGTTCGCCGTTAATGATGTAATTCAAAAGGCATGGAGCATTACCAAGAAACACTATTTCTCGATTGCTACGCTATGTTTTTTGATGTTTATCACTGCAAGTGCATCGAGCTTAATGGCCTTTTTTATTAAAGACGTAAGCAAAGCTTTAAGCGTTATAATGGTGATTATTTTCGTTTTGCTCTACTTTACCATCAACCTTTCGCTGTTTAAATATATTTTCCATTTAATGGACGATGAAGAAAACGACGTTAAAATCGTGGATACGCTTCCAACCAGACAACAGATTATTAGATTCTTGCTTGCTACCCTTTATTTTGTGGCCTGTATCCTTGGTGTTTACCTGGTGGTAATTCTGGTTGCTTTTCCTTTTATTTATACAGGAATTAATGTAACCATTGTTAAAAACGTAGCCATTTCAGTAGGAATTATTGCGATTTTTATCACCTGGTTAAGAATTTCATTCTTCCCGTTTTTTATCATTGATAAAGGTGCAACGCCATTCGATTCGATCAAATTGAGTTTGGCTACTACTAAAGGAAATTTCACCAAAATTTTATTGTTATTGGTCGTTTTAGGAGGCGGATATTTAATTTATCTATTGCTCAACTACCTGCAATGGCCATTAATCGCCTTTATTGTAAATATTTTAAGTTCATTTATCATCGTTCCGTTATCGAGTGTAGCCTTAACGGTTGCATACCGAAAAATTTCGAGCGAATATAAAGGCGATGAGCATCCGGATATTTTACATAATATCGTTTAACCCCCAGCCCCTGAAGGGGAGTTAAAAATCAGATTTAAATTTATGGAAAAAGAAAAGAACGGTAGAAAGGGAAAGTCTCCTTCAGGGGGTTGGGGGCTTAAAGCAGCACTAAGTAAACCCTTTGCGGCATTTGCGGTTTGGCAGATTAACAAATGGAAAAATAATGCCGTTAATGCTCAGCATAAAATATTAAGGAAGCTGGTTGACGAAGCTAAGCATACTGCTTTTGGGAAAGACCATCATTTCGCTGAGATTAAAACCTATGCCGATTTTAAAAAACATGTTCCGGTTCAGGATTATGAAGGATTAAAACCTTATGTAGACCGTGTAGTAGCAGGTGAAGCTGATGTGCTTTGGAAAGGAAAGCCGCTTTATTTTGCCAAAACCTCAGGTACCACTTCGGGGGTAAAATACATTCCATTATCTAAAGAATCGATGCCCGAGCACATAAAAGCTGCCCGGAATGCCATTTTAACTTATATTAATGAAACAGGTAAGGCCGATTTTGTAAACGGAAAGATGATTTTTCTGCAAGGGAGTCCGGTTTTAAGTGTAAAACATGGAATCAATGTAGGGCGTTTATCAGGCATAGTAGCACACCATGTGCCAGCCTATCTGCAAAAGAACCGATTACCTTCTTACGAAACCAACATTATCGAAGATTGGGAACAAAAAGTTGATGCCATTGTTGAGGAAACCATCAATGAAAACATGACTTTGATTTCGGGCATCCCGCCCTGGGTACAAATGTATTTCGATAAACTTTCGGAGAAATCGGGCGGAAAGAAAATCGCTGAAATATTCAGAAATTTTAGCCTGTTTATTTATGGTGGTGTAAATTTTGAACCTTACCGGGCAAAAATTGAACAGAGTATCGGTAAAAAGATCGATGCTATCGAAACTTACCCGGCTTCAGAAGGCTTTATCGCCTATCAGGATTCGCAGCAAGATAAAGGACTATTGTTATTGGCTGATGCAGGGATTTTTTACGAATTTGTTCCGGCAGATGAATACTACAATGATAAGCCAACCAGATTATCGCTGGGGGAGGTAGAACTAGATACGAATTATGCCCTGATTTTAAATACCAATGCAGGTTTGTGGGGTTATAGTATTGGCGATACCGTGAAATTTGTTTCAAAAAATCCTTACAAAATCGTAGTCACCGGACGGATAAAACATTTTATTTCTGCTTTTGGCGAACACGTAATAGGAGAAGAGGTAGAGCAGGCGATTTTGAGTGTAGCCAACGAAGAACAGGTCGAAATTACCGAATTTACCGTTGCGCCTCAGGTTAACCCAGATGCCGGACAATTGCCTTATCACGAATGGTTTGTCGAATTTTCATCTGCCCCAAAAGATATGGCTGCTTTTAGCAAAAAGGTAGATGAGGCTTTGCAAAAGAAAAATATTTATTACTTTGACCTGATTGAAGGAAACATCCTCCAGCCGTTGATTATACGTACTTTGCAAAAAGAGGCTTTTGTAAACTACATGAAAAGTGAAGGAAAGTTAGGCGGACAGAATAAAGTACCGCGTTTGAGCAATGATAGGAAGCTGGCTGACGCTTTGGAAAGGTATATTGTTTAATTGCTGCATTACTAAGCAATGAGTTTTAAGCATGGCAGATAGAATATTGTTGAATTGTTTAGCGTGAGCTACATGAAAATTGCTAAATTGTTAGTAATAAAATTCGTCAATAAATGGAAAGGAATTATTTACAATTAAATCAGATAACGGCTTATACAAAATCCTTTCATCTGAGCAATTTTGTATGGGATTTGGTATCTGGTTGGGAAAGCTTTGCAAAATATACCGTCGGGCAGCAGTTTGTTGATGCTCTTGATTCGATTTCAGCTAATATTGCTGAAGGTTTTGGCCGATATCATAAAAAAGATAAGGTCAAGTTTTATTATTATAGCTTTGGTTCGGTTAAGGAATGCCTAGACTGGAACGAAAAAGCAAGAGTTAGAAAGTTGGTGAATGAAGAAGCATATTCAAAGATTTTTGCAACTTTGGAAACTTTGCCGAAAGAAATTCATCAACTAATAAAATTTACAAATGAAAAATTGAAGATTTAATTAAAAGCTACTAAAGCAATTAAATTTTTAGTACGAGAGAAAGAAAACAATTGAGCAATATAACAATACAGCAATCTGTAAGAAGAATAACCATATTAGGTTCTACAGGAAGTGTAGGTACACAAGCACTGGAAGTGGTAAGGGATCATCCCTCAACATTTAAAGTTGTTGTCCTATCTGCATTAAAGAATTCGGAATTACTGATTCAACAGGCAAAGGAATTTAAACCAGCTATTGTTGTGATCTGTGATGAAAACAAGTACAATGAAGTAAAAAATGCTTTATCTGCTTTTGATATTAAAGTTTTAGCGGGTGAAGATGCTTTATCAGAAGTTGCGGCTTATGGTGACAGCGATGTCGTGTTGACCGCATTAATGGGCTCGGTAGGACTAAAGCCTACTATTGCTGCTATTAAGGCAGGAAAAAATATTGCTTTGGCCAACAAAGAAACCTTAGTGGTTGCTGGTGAACTAATTACACAACTGGCAACAGAACATCAGGTTGAAATTTTACCAGTCGATTCGGAGCATTCGGCCATATTTCAATGTCTGGTGGGTGAGGAGCAGAATGAAATCGAGAAAATTTATTTAACAGCTTCTGGCGGGCCATTTCTAGGCAAAACAAAAGATTTCTTATCTACAGTAAAAAAGGAGCAGGCTTTAAAACATCCCAACTGGGTGATGGGCGCAAAAATCACGATCGATTCCGCATCCCTAATGAATAAAGGTTTGGAAGTAATTGAGGCAAAGTGGTTATTTAACCTGGATGTAGATCAGATTGATGTGATTGTTCACCCGCAGTCTATCATTCATTCAATTGTTCAGTTTACCGATGGCTCCATGAAGGCGCAGATGGGCGTTCCGGATATGAAACTGCCCATTCAGTATGCTTTAAATTATCCCGATAGGCTAAAAAACAATTTTAAGCGTTTTAACTTCTTAGATTATCCAAACTTTAGCTTTCAAAAGGCCGACATGGAAACATTCAGGAATTTAAATCTGGCATTCACTTCTTTGCGAAAAGGGGGGAATATGCCATGTATTTTAAATGCGGCGAATGAAATTGTTGTAGATGCATTTTTGAAGGATAAAATTGGTTTTCTGCAGATGAGTGAGGTTATAGAACAGTGTATGGAAGAAATCAGTTTTATTGAAAAACCTCAATTGAGTGATTATTTAGAAACTGACAAACATAGCCGTATCTTAGCCGGCGAATTAGTAACAAAAAGTATAGTTTAACATCTAACATAAAAATTTTATAAGAAAATATGAATGGATTGATTATGGCGGGGCAGCTGCTGCTCGGATTGTCTTTATTGGTAATATTACACGAATTAGGGCATTTCCTGGCAGCCAGAGCATTTGGTATTAAAGTAGAAAAGTTTTATTTATTTTTTGATGCATGGGGTTTCAAGCTTTTTAGTTTCAAAAAAGGTGATGTTGAATATGGAGTGGGATGGTTACCACTTGGTGGTTATGTGAAAATAGCCGGAATGATTGATGAGAGTATGGACACAGAGCAAATGGCTCAACCTGCTCAACCCTGGGAATTCCGTTCTAAACCAGCCTGGCAACGTTTAATCGTGATGTTAGGTGGTATTATTGTTAATGTGATTGTAGGTATTTTTATCTTCTGGATGTTAACCTTCAACATCGGACAAAATTATACCGTTAATGGCAAGCTAAACAATGGTATTTCTGTAGGTGCAATTGGTAAAGAAATCGGTTTAAAAAATGGAGATAAAATTTTGGCTATCAATGGCAATAAATTAATCCGTTTTGAAGATGCGATATCGAGCAAAGTATTGTTTGATGGTGCACAATTAACCATCTTAAGAGAGAATAAAACCCTTTACATCTCTGTTCCCGATACCATTTTAAATAAAATATCGAAGAACGATAAAGAGAATTTCATCACGCCGCGATATATCATGGAGCGTGTTGATAAGGTCAGTGCACCTGATGAAAAGGCTGATAAACCATCATTTTTTGATAAACTGTTTGGCAGAAAGTTCGAGAAACCGGTATATCCGGCTTATGCCGCAGGTATTAAACCCGGCGATAGTATTTTAGCCGTTAATGGTAAGCAGATTACTTTCTTCGATCAGTTTAAAGAAGAGGTTTCTACAAATAAGTTAAAACCTATTACCGTTAAAGCATTGCGCAAAGGTAAGGAGGTAACATTCGACCTTAAAGTAAGTAAAGAGGGGACAATTGGTATTATCCCTAACCTGAAGATGCCAGAAACTGCACATGTAGATTTTGGCTTCATAGAGTCGTTACCAGTTGGCGCCAGCATGGCATGGAGCACTTTTGTAGATAATGCAAAAGGTATTGGTAAAATGATAACCGGAAAGTTAAGTGCACGTAATATCAGCAGCCCGATTGGGATTGCAAAGGTTTATGGCAGTACTTTCGACTGGGTTAAATTCTGGACTTTAACAGGTTTGATTTCGATGGCCCTGGCCTTCATGAATTTATTGCCTATTCCAGGCTTAGATGGAGGTCACGTCGTGTTTCTTTTGATCGAAATGGTACAACGTAAGCCGGTAAGCGAAAAAGTGCTGGAAAAAGCACAGATTGTAGGTTTTGTAATCTTAATCTGTTTGATGGTGTTTGCTTTTGGTAATGATATTCTAAAATCCTTCGGTAAGTAAAACCAAATTTATATCATTGCCGCAGATGCGCAGATTTGACCATTCGGATCTGTACATCTGCGGCTTTTTAATTTAATACATCATGAGTGTTGTAGCATCAGATACTAATTATTTCGATTTTTACGAGTTACCGATTCTGTTTAATCCAGATCAGAATGCGGTAAAAGCAAAGTTTTATGCTTTAAGCAAACAGTTTCACCCCGATTTTTATGCCAATGAAAGCGAAGAGAAGCAGCAGGAAGTGCTTAATCTGTCAACGCTGAACAACAAGGCCTATCAAACACTAAGCAATGCTAAGAAACGCTTAAAATACGTACTGGAATTAAAAGGGATTGTAGAAGCTGATGAAGCTTATCAATTGCCACAATCTTTTCTGATGGAAATGATGGATATTAACGAGGCTTTAATGGATTTGGAATTTGAGCCAGATGCCGAAAAGAGCGCACAGGTCAAACGCGATGTTGAAGTGATAGAAAAGGATTTAGCCGATGAACTAAAGGATCTGATGAGTCAGTTCGACAGCAACCCTCAAGAATCAGATGCACTGTTGCCTGCTATAAAAGATAATTTTTACCGACAAAAGTATATCGATCGGATTAGAGAACGATTGGTGAAATAGAATTAAGTCCGAAGACGGGAGTCGGAGGTCCGAAGATAATGATGCAAAACGCTAGGTGCCTGAGCTTGTAATCGCTATCTCTTTGTTCAGTGTTTCCGTGGCAAATAACAACAGCGGATTGTAAAATCATTTTTTAGTTTTTGACAGGTAAAAGCTTTGTTCTACTTTCGGAGCAAACAATCAGATCAATGAATAGCTCCCTTTCTATTTTCCGTAAAGTAGCCGTAGCAGAAGGAATATCCTACCTGCTTTTATTATTTGTAGCCATGCCTTTAAAATACTTCGCAGATCTTCCTTTGTATGTAAAGTATACCGGATGGGCACACGGTTTGTTATTTGTATTGTATGCCGCTACCTTAATTTTGGCCTGGCAAGAGCAAAAATGGAAGTTTGGCAAAGCTGTTTTAATTTTCCTGGCTTCTTTACTTCCTTTCGCACCTTTTATCGTCGACCGAAAGCTAAAAGACGAAAAAGCACTAAACTAATTGTCCATTACACAAATTACTTACCTTAGGGTTATATGTGTTTGACAAATGATCGCCAGGGGTAGGTTAGATATTCGTTTTACCGAACTTTTTAAGGGTGCATTATACTGTATAGGCAGTGCTTGCGGTTTTAAAAAAGAACAGCTCTTTTTCTCTGAAGGGCAGTTGCCTTGTCTCTCTGTTCGTACAGGCTTACATCTCGTATTAGACTCACTAAATCTTGAGCCTGGTGACGAAATACTGGTTGCAGATATTAACATCCCGGATATGTTTGCCATTATCGCTGCCCATCAGCTAAAAGTGGTACCTCTAGCTATAGATAAAAACACGCTTGGCCTATCCACTGAGCAGATAGCGGCTGCTGTTACGCCCAAAACGAAACTGCTGCTAATTACCCATTTATTTGGTGCCATAATGGATACTGAAGCACTGCTTCACGTAGCCAAACTGCATAACCTGATCGTAGTAGAGGATTGTGCACAAGCTTATGACGGAGTTTATGAGGGTAATGTGAAATCAGATGTAGTATTGTTCAGTTTCGGACTAATTAAGACGAATACCGCTTTAAGCGGCGCGATACTTTGTATTCGAAATGAAGAACTATTTGCTGCGGTAAAAACATTAAACAACAGGCTGCCGGTACAAAAAGGTAATCGATACTTCAAAAAAATAATCATTGCTACCCTGATTAACATCCTAACCGCAAGATGGCTATTTACCCTGGCTTATTGGCTTTGCAGGCAATTTGGTAAAGACTTTGATGCTTTTATTACGGGTTTTACAAGAGGTTTTCCAGGTGCGGATGTAATGAAGAAAATTAAATACAGACCATGTTATGCTAATTTGCGGATGTTGCAGCATAAATTGAGTAATTTTAATCAAGCTCATATTCATAAAAGAAAGATCCTGGCAAATCAATTATTGCAGGATGTAGATTCGCGAAATATTATTGGAGGTGGAAACCTAAGGCATACACATTGGGTAATCCCGATCGTGGTGGCTAATCCATCACTGTTAATCGATAAATTAAGGGCAAAAGGATTCGATGCCACGTCAAAAGCCTCCAGTTTAGTTAAGATCGGTTTCACCAGTTTGTTGTCAAAAACCTCAAATGAGCTAACACTTCAAAATTTAGTTTATCTGCCAATGAATATGGAAATGACTAAAAAAGAAGTTAAACAATTGAATCAGTTGTTATTAGATAATCTGTTAAACTGAAGGTATCCTCTTAAATCAGATTAAAAATAAAAAGAAGCAAATAAAATTTGCGAATGAATTGCTTAATTTATACATTTGCATCCCGCTGAATAAGCAAATGCCCAGCTGGCGGAATTGGTAGACGCGCTGGTCTCAAACACCTGTGGGAAACCGTGCCGGTTCGACTCCGGCGCTGGGTACAAACCCTCTTTACATTGCGTAGAGAGGGTTTTGTTTTTTAGAACAAGTTCTCAGCAGGAAGATTAATCCTAAACGCCAATTTCAAGCCTGTATCCTTTGCCCCGTATCACAACAATGTTGATATTGGGATCGGGCTCCAGTTTTTTTCTAAGTTTTGATATGAACATATCCAGACTACGTCCCACGATCACCCCTTCATCTTCCCATATCTCTTTTTGTAGTCGGTTTCGAGCGATGGTTTCGTTAGGCGACAGTGCAAAAATGAGCATTAAACGGGTTTCAGTTCCGGTTAAGTCTGTTGGTTTTCCATTTAAGATAAGCTTACGGTTTTTCGCATCAAACAAAACTGAACCCAAGGTAATTATATCTGAATGCTGATCATCATCCGATATAGTTCTTCGCGGCTTAACAGATCTCAAAAAAATAAAACCAATAAATGCTAAAAATGGCAGACTGCCCAGCAAATACCCATTCTTTGCGGTGATTATGCCGGTAGGTTTGAATTTAATATTGATCATGTAACATGCTTTGGGTTGCTTTCTTCCCAGGCATGTTACAATATCATCTTTTTTATTTTGGGATATCGCATAGCTGTAAGCTACACTGGAATTGCCACAATTCAGCACTTTAACAACATAATCATCTGCCATTGGGTCTTTGGCCAGCACGCGACTGGTAATATTCACCAGCGCACCTGGTTGAAAAGTTAGCGCATGTTCAAACCCAACCTGGTATTCATTTGCCGCGATCTTTTTTACCGGCAGCACCCTTGATGTACTGTCGCCCGACTGTAAGAGGAGTTCATGTCCTATTCTGCGAAGTAAAACTTCTCTCCTGGCCATATCAAAATCGTCACTGCCGGTTATACTGAAGGCTGCGCAAATTACAGCAATACATAAAAGCATGAATCCAAATAGATACTTGCTATTACCGGATAGTAGATTTCGACTAAGATGCATAGTGTCAATATTTTATTTTACAAAGTTTACATTTTTATTTACAATAAAAGTTACGCAGGCCGAAAAATATCAAAGTAATTTTACTGAATCAAGTTTGATCGCATATGAAAAATAAATGATGGCTTATCCGATCTGACTGATCAAGAAAATTTATATAATTTAATAAACCCATAAAAATGATGAAAAAAGTAATTTATGCGCTGATATTACCATTGGTTGTGGTGAGCGGACTAGTATTTGCGAATCGTGAAATCAAGAATGAAACGACTAATAAACCATCGCCAAAGCCGCTTTCTGCTGCTGAAAGGAATGCCGAAAAGAAAAAGTGGGAGGCTAGTCCTGATGGTATAAAGTTCAAATCATGGGAAGCGTCTCCCGGAGGGCAAAAAGTGCTTAACGGTGCTGCTAAAATAAGGGAACATCTCAGCGCTTTTAGCAATATGGAGGCTGTGGTAACCTCGCTTTCTCTTCCGCCAGGATCAAGATTAGGTTTCGGTGTTATGGCCAGGATTAATGGTGACGATTATATTGTAAAATTTGAGCCGGAAAAATCTCAGCTGGAGCAATTGCATAGCCTGAAAGTTAACGACAAAATAATAATAAGAAGCCATGTCGTATCGTACGCACCTAAGTATTCCTATCCGATAGTATCCTGCGAATATGCAGAACGAGATAGCAAAGTGATTTTTAAACGTATCCCCCGCAAAGGCGGTTGCTAAATAAATTAAATAACGTTAGAGAGTATTTACTCCCATAAATGGATCTTACTACTAATTTGTTTAAATGAAAAAAGCCAAGTGATTACTTGGCTTTTTCTAGTGTTTCAAAGCGCTGCTTCAGCCTGCGCTTCAAAATAGATGTCAAATCGTTAATATCACTAAGCCCAGTATATGGATTAGTTAGTACAAGTCTGTCTTTTAGTGACTTCGGTAGGTCATTTAGTGATTTGTCATCATCTATAATAACCAAATCTTGATACCTTATATTATTTTTCATAATCCATTGTTCAATCTCCATTTTACGATTGATTCTTGTGGAAGTAGAATAACTGGTCTGAATAATGGATATATGGTTCATCTCTATGCCCCTAGATTCAAATATCTCTTTCCATCTTAGGGTTGAAAATTTGAACCTATGTGATGTAGACAGAATTACCTCATCCTTTGTCTTATAAAGAACACATTTTAAAATGGTTACAGCGAGCGCATTGAATTTATAAAATCCATCATCCTCTAATTCTACAGGACGATGTGGATTAGCGTGAACCATTACACCATCAATGTCTAAGAAAAATTTCATATGACTTTAATAACTCTAGTTAATTCATTTAAGTGCTCATCACTTTTACATTTCCTGCCATGTTCGGTAAAATCATCCCAGTCATGTATTTCATCTATCTCAACAGTACCATAATGCCTTTTCATGTCACAATGAGAACTTGTATAGTCAGATTCATCATTCAAGATACCAGCTAGGGAATAAGAAATATAGGTATGATTTCCATCCACTACCATGTTTTTATATCTACAAATTCGAATTTGCCCAAATCTATATCCTTGACATACACGCCTGTACATACGCTTTATTATCGCAAAACACAGTCGTTGTTGCGCCGTTTGATATTTATGTTCGTTATTGTTCAGGAAATCCCTTAAGTATTCTATTGTAAGTTCTTTAAATTCGTCCAAAAGCGTTTTATAATTTTATTAAAATTATAAAGAATCTTTTAAAGATACACTAAAACTATGCCATATCAATATTAGATCTATAATAACTTCTCTAGGTGCTGTCAGGTCTTTTGTCTTTTTTGTATAGTGATAACGATTTAAAGTGATTAATTCAGGTGTCTATAGTTTGGCATCTCAGTAACAGACGATATATTGAAAGCCGTCACAATATTCATAGCTTTGTAAAGACAAATAGGTAAAAAACTACTATCCATTAAACTGTCAGTACGAAGATCTCTCACTATGGAGCTTCATAAGGAAAAAAATCTTTTAAATATTGAAAGTTCCAATTATGATTACCTACAGGGTAGAAAGTTTTTCGAAACATTCACCTTGTTAACCAGATTTTTACTCGTAAGTTTTATCAATCAAAAACGAAATAGCATCTTCAATTTCCGATCTTCCTTCCTTACTTTTTACGTCCAATCCGCAGAAAGTGCAGTCATTTGTAGTGGCGTAAATGTCTAAATAGTAAATTCCCGATATCAGGAGCGCAATAATGGCCCGGTATCTTTTCGCATTTTCCTTAAAATGTGGATCGGTAATGCTTTCAAACAAGAGGGCACCATTTTCTTCGCGGTCATTTGCGAGTTTTTTTAACGATTTCCTGTTCTCTATTAATCCCCAGAGCAGGATTTTCTGCAGCTCCTTATTTTTGAAAACATAATCGAATTGGGAGCGCAACATGGCTTTAGAAAATGCTTTTCCGCCATCATTCAACATAGTACCTCCCGATTCATCTTTTACATTGCTCCAGAAATCCTGCGAGCGGATATATTCATCAATGAGTTCATCCTTTCCCCCAAAATAGTTATAGATCAGTTTTTTGTCCAGGCCTGCAGTGCGTGCGATATCGTTAACCTTGAGACCTGAGAAACCTTTGGTATGGAGTATTTTCTCCACCGCATCTAAAAATTTCTGTTTACTTTTTTCCTTGTTTCTTAAGGATTTAACCCCTGTTTGTTGTTCCATATGATGAAAAATAAGCGTGCTGGAAAATTACACAATCAATTTTAAATATTTTTGTCACCAATTGGTGATATATTGTATATTTGTTCGGCAAAAGAGGCATGCGGAATAATTGTATAGCTCTTTGCGATAACCAAACGACGTTAAATCACCACAAACGATATGAAAAAGGCCATTCCGATTACCGAATTATCTGTACAAGAATTATATAAAAAGAAGCAAAGTTTGCAAGGCGTGATGATTGGACTAGGCCTGGTGCTGCTTGCTGCCAGTGTGATCATACTTTATCTTGCCTTCTCATCCAAAATGCCCAAAGTGCTTATTATAGTTCCTATTTGTTGTTCGCTAACCTTTTTACCGGCTTTTATTAGCCTGGGGCAGATTAATACTGAAATTAAAAACAGGGACGCTAAAAAATAGTTATCGATGTTAACTGATTGTCTAAATTGTGCTGCTCCGGTTACGCAGAATTATTGTGCGAACTGCGGACAAAAATCTACTACACACCGTTATTCCATTAAACATTTCCTTGCACATGATTTTATTCATGGTGTTTGGCATGTAGATAAAGGCATCTTATTTACCCTAAAAGGCCTTTTCACCCGGCCAGGGCACAGTGTCCGCGAATTTATTCAGGGTAAAAGGGTACCGTATTTTAGTTTTGTGACGCTCATCCTGCTCATACTGACGGTATCAGGTCTTATTGCGCCGTATACACACGGCAATATGTCTGATCTGATGCCTCAGGGAAGCAGATCGATGATGAATGATCTTGAAAAATTTATCTCTGGTCATCCCAAGCTGGTCCTCATTATTGCCATTCCTGTTTAATCTTTTTTTAGTTTTATCTGGTTCAGAAAAGCGAAACTTAATTTTTCCGAACACCTGGTTCTAAATTCAAACCGGATTATCGTTGAACTGATCATTGGCCTGTTTGTTGCTGCACTGATCATTTTTTACACCAATACCAAAGTGCTGGTATTTTTGTATTTCGGAGTATTGAGCTTTTTTGGCTTTTTTTATAGCATCTGGTTTTATTATCAGTTTTTTTCCGGATTTAACTATAGTAAAAAAGCATTGTTATTCAGAAGTATCCTCGTTCCGGCTTCATACTACGTTTTGTCATTTTTGATCGGCGTGGTATTTGCCATTGTTAAAATGAGCCATTAATAATTTTTCATCTACCTATGAAAATTATGCTGCAAGTTTCAGGCTTGCATTTTGGTGAGGCTATATTATAAATAGATTGTCATCCTGAGCCTGTCGAAGGATCGGTAAATCCACACCTTATGATACAGCCTCTATTTTAATTTTAGCATTCGCAACCTGACTAATAACGTTGCTCCATTCATTTTCCATCTCCTTTTTTCGTAACTTCTATTCAAAATTGGTATTTTTCGTTGATGGATGTGATTGCAAATTTTCCGACACTGGATATCAGTGAATTTTGGCCCCGGGAAGATTCGGGAAATAATTTGCTTTATCATGAAATAATTGGGGAAAGGCATATCGAAAAACCGCACAAGCATGATTTTTTTCTTTTTATGCTTTTTGAGCAGGGAAGTGGCCTGCATACCATCGATTTTTCAGATCATCAGGTTGCCGGTGGTCAGTTGCACTTATTGTTTCCTGAACAGATCCATAAATGGGAATTGGGGAAAGAAACCCATGCCCATCAGCTTATGATTAGTAGGAGCATATTCGAAACGCTGGCCAATTCTTTACGTTTTTCATTGATCTTATATCAAAATTATCCGGTTATCAACTTAAGTGCCGAAGCTTACGGAAAAATCCTGCACGAATTTCGGAGCATCAAATTGGAACTCGCAAAACCTGCGATACTTTGGGAAATTATCAATACCAGGATCAGGCTTATTGCCCTGATGCTTAGTCAGGAAGCAGAAACGTTGTTCAATAACCAAACGGTTTACCAAAGCAAACCTGTGTTGTTTAAATACCGCTCGCTGATTGATCTGCATTATAAAAAGGAAAAACTTGTGGCATTTTACGCCGATCAATTGAATATTTCGGCAAATTACCTGAACATGCTCTGCAAAAAGCATTTTCATGTATCCGCTACCGCCTTGATTCACGAACGTTTAATCCTCGAAGCAAAACGGATTTTACTCACCACCGAAAGGCCCATTAAAGCCATTGCCTTCGATCTGGGTTTTTATGATGTGGCCTATTTTTCTAAATTCTTTAAAAACCAAACCCGTATGACACCTCGCGCATTTCGCGAACAGTTATGAATTGCACAAAATATAGCCTGAAAAACCGATCAATGAACACAGGTAGTTATAAATCGTACAATTTTTAATATAAATCCTACCATTCATAAACATAACAGAACGTTATTTTTGTAGGAAAGAAATCCTGTTATGATAAACCCAAATTCGATCTCAAGAAAAGATTTTATTAAAAGCTCATCTATTTTGCTTGCCAGTAGTTGTTTACTATCAACAGAACAGGCAATTGCCGAAGAAAATGTAGCAAGTAATTTTGCTGGAAAAACCCTGACCCTAAAAAATGTAAGGCTTGAAACAGGATTTGAGTATGATGAAGATGAAGTAATCAAAACAAAAACCGATCTTTTTATCATCGAGATCGAAGATGGTAAGGTGAAGAATGTGCTTCCCAATAATGCTCAGGCAAAAGCGATTGATGCAAAAGGATTGTTAATGCTTCCTGCTTTCAGAGATATGCACATCCACCTGGATAAAACCTATTATGGATTGCCCTGGCAGGCACATTTGAAGAAAAACAGATCAGTGAAAGATATGATCGCTTTCGAACAGCAGATCATCCCTGAGCTGTTAAAAACTTCTATACCACGATCCGAAAAATTGATTGAATTGCTCCAGTCGTACGGAACCAGTTACGCCCGTTCGCATGTAAATATTGATCCTACCTCGGGATTAGATTCCCTGAAACATTTAGAAACCGCGTTATTGCATAAAAAGAAATCATTTCAGGCAGAACTTGTGGCTTTTCCTCAACATGGAATTTATTATACCAAATCGGCAGATTTATTGAAGGAAGCTGCACAAATGGATATCGATTTTATTGGGGGTTTAGATCCGACTTCTATTGACGGTGGCATTGAAAAACACATGGATTTTGTGATACAGCTGGCGCTGGACCATGGAAAGGGGATAGATATCCATCTTCATGAATCGGGCGAATCGGGTGTAAAAACAATCGAATACCTGATTGATAAAGTGATGGAAAACCCGGCATTGAAAGGAAAAACCTATGTGAGTCATGCTTTTGCACTGCGGTATCTCGACAAAATCAAAACGGAAGAAATAGCCGAAAAGCTTGGTGCGGCAAAAATGGGAATAGCTTCAACCATTCCGCTTTCTGGTAACCCGATGCCTATCCCCGCATTGTACAAACATGGTGTAGAAGTGGTGGCAGGTAATGATTGTATTGTCGATCATTGGAATACTTTTGGTACTGGAAGCATTCTGCAAAAGGCCAATATCGCTGCCCAGATTTACGGCTATCGTACAGAATTTGAACTTTCTAGGATACTGAAACTGGCTACCGGCAATATTCTTCCTTTGGATGACAAAGGGAAAAAACAGTGGCCAAAAGCGGGGGATAAAGCGAATGTGGTACTGGTTGATGCCAGTTGCTCTGCAGAGGCTGTATCCAGAGTATCACCAGTTAAAAGCTTAATTCATGATGGTAATTTAGTTTTCTGATCAGGTCAAAATGAATTGCAATATTTCCGATAGAATGAAGCGGTAACCCTAGTCTTTCGTAGAAAAATCTTATCTTGATTTTACACACAAATAAATCTTAAGGATATGAAAATTACATTAGACACAAAATCCCTTTTGCTGGGATTTCTGGGCGCAGGCTTAATGTTTACCGCCATCAGTTTTAAAAATGGACAAGATCAGAGTATTGGAAGATATCGCACCCAGGTAGGGGCGAGTGATTTAGTCGTAATTCTGGATTCTCAAACAGGAAATTACATTATTGCGCCTGGTATACGAGATTTTGGAAAAGTACAATGGGTAAAGGGAGAGTTTGATAAAACATTTGGCACTGCGATAGACAATAAAAGAGAGGCGAAATAATTGTTATGGACAGTGTTGATGATTGAAGTATAATATTTCGATTATTTTACGCTTATCCGCTCAACAATAGCTTTTCCTGTCGATTCTTCAATGCCTTCAATTTCGCCATATTTTACATTCGGGAGCCAGAAGCTGCCGCCTTGAATCCTGATAAACAACCGCGTAACTCTGATTATCCGGTTGTTTATCGTTACCGAAACATGGTAACTTTTATCGCTATACTTTTGCAGGTAAAAAGGCAGTTTTTTATGTGATACAAACCTAAATTCATATTTATCAGCTCCAAGCGCTTTCGTATCGATGCCGTAGGCGAACTTTCGTTGGATATAACCGAGTTCTTTTTTCTGTCCTTTTTCACCATAACGGATCCAGTAAACCTGAATAGGCGCATCAGGATTAATGCTGCCGTTTTCCTTGAGGTTTAAGGCATAAATTAAGGTATTGGTATTTGGATCGCGCTGGAGGTAAAATAACATATGATCTACATTTTTAGGCGTAGGAAAACTGAGGGGGGATGGATCTTTCGATTGCGCCCTGCTTTGATTGGGAAAATGAAAGAAAATTAAAGTGATTAGAAATATTTTAATTACCGTTCGAATTTTATGGTTTACTGAATGCATGCTAGGTTTTTAATTTATAGATAAGCGCGATTGTATCGATTTCAAGTGTCTGTATTTTGTTCATCTTGATCATGAATTTCTTCTTCAGTTTGCTTTAACTGCTCATTGTAAAGCCGATCTGATTCGGCCCTACAATTTTCATAATCATCTAATTTTTCTTTCGAAGTGTTTCCATGGATCTCAAAAAAATCCCTGATCGATGGATAATCAAAATATACCGACATATGAATGAATTTTAATTACAAGTTTCAGAAAGGATAGCCATTGATCGTCCGTCGAATACAGTAAATACCTGCGTTCAAACTCATCTTTTCTGCAATTGCAGAAGGAATTAGCACCTTGTAGGGTAACAGGTTGCTAAGACATCAAAGGGCCATTCCCTCCGTCTTTCTTGATAAGTGTATTAAACAATTAAAATGTTTAGACGTCATGGACGGAATCGAACCGCCGTACCAGGTTTTGCAGACCTTTACCTAACCACTCGGCCACATGACTATAAATCTCTTCTATATACCCCTAAAAGCAGCTATTTGAATAAGATAAAACAAAGGTATAAAATAATTACTATAAAATCTATAGAAATAGTAGTTTTATTTATATTGGTCTGAAAATCTGAATAATATCTATGCTAATTAGCGTTTTGGACAGCGTGAAAAGCCTTCGTATAGAAACACCAAAGGACAAATCTATTAAGCTTTGTCCTTTGGTGTTGATGAAGCAAAAAGACGAGTTTTAGCCTAACTTTCTGCCGGTATTAATTACGTTAACCCCATTAAACCGGGTGGTGGCACTTCCGTGCGAAACCGCACTGACTTGCCCGGGCTGGCCTTTTCCATCGGAAAATGTACCACCTAGCCGGTAATCGTTTTTATCACAACGTTGCACGCAGGAGTTCCAGAATTCCTGGGTATTGGCCTGGTAGGCCGCGTCTTTAAGCATGCCAACAATTTTACCTTCTTTAATTTCGTAAGCCAGCTGTGCGCTGAACTGGAAATTATATCGCTGCTGATCGATGGAATAGGAATTCCTCCCGAACATGTAAATGCCTTTCTCCACATTTTTCACCATATCAGCCGCACTTAAAGCCGCATTCCCAGGTGCCAGTGAAACATTTGGCATTCTTTGAAACTGGATACTTTCCCAGCTATCGGCATAACAGCAGCCTTGCGATTCTTTCAATCCTAAAATATGCGCCTGGTCGCGGATGGTCTGGTAATTCACCAAAATCCCATCTTTAATGATATCCCACTGCCCACATTTTACACCTTCATCATCGTAACCTACTGCACCTAAGGAGCCAACTTCGAGCTTATCGGCAATGATGTTTACCTCTTTGCTGCCGAAGTTGAATTTTTTACTTTCCCATTTATCCAGGGTTAAGAAACTGGTGCCCGCATAATTGGCTTCGTAACCCAAAACGCGGTCTAATTCGGTTGGGTGACCAACAGATTCGTGGATGGTTAAAAACAGGTGAGAGGGGTCTAAAACCAGGTCATATTTGCCTGGAGCGATGGGTTTTGCTTTTAGCTTTTCGTCAACGTGTGCGGCGGCTTCGCGTACATCTTCCAGCATATCGTAACGCTTTTTGTACATCGTAACCGGGCCACCTTTAATTTTTTCTTCGTCTTTTGGTTTCAGGTATTCAAAACCCATACCCATTGGAGCGCTTAAGGCATTTCTGGTTTCGAATTTGCCACTTGCTGCATCCGTTTTGGTTAAGGTAAAGGTTGGCCATATCCTGTGGATATCCTGATCGATATAGGAGCCTTCGGTTGAAGCAAAGTATTTCTGCTCATTAATCATAAAGAGGTTGGAACTGATGTACTTTGCCCCACCTTTCATGGCCTCGCTATTTACTTTTAGAAGGAGATCAACTTTATCTGCAATAGGTACTTCAAAGGCATTAATTTCAACTGGTGTTTTCCAGCTTACGTCGCCATATCCTTTTTGCGCGGCCAGTTGGACCGGTTGATCCATCAGTTTTGAATTTCCTTTTGCAATGGCTACGGCAGCCTCGGCAGCTTTGGCAATACTGCTATTATCCAGGTTATTGGTTGCCGCAAAACCCCAGCTTCCATTGGCGATAACACGAACACCTAAACCATAAGATTCGGAATTAGAGATGTTTTCTACCCTGGTTTCTCTGGTGGCCACTACCTGATTTAAATACCGGCCTATACGTACATCAGCATAAGTTGCGCCTTTGCTTTTTGCAGCGTTGAGCGCAACATCGGCCATTTTTTTCTTTAGTGCAACATCAACAGGTGTTAAAGATTCTTCAACAGAAATTATTTTGCCAAAAGCAGGTATATTGGGCACCATGCTGGCACCGAGGCCAACACCTGTCATATATAAAAAATCTCTTCTTCTCAATTTTGTATATTTTTAATAAAAAGGTCGTCATCTCGACTGGAACGCAGTGGAAAGGAGAGATCTATCTAGGCAGATCTCTCGACTTCGCTGCACTCCGCTCGAGATGACGGTATTTAGAGGGAATTCCTTAAATCGCATCTGATAACGAAGTGAACGTAAAATCGCGGATTTTCATCGGCGGAATTAAGCCACTTCCTGTTCTCACTGGTTTACCTAAGGCTTCAACATTGTTGAGCATAATGACCGGACTTTCGTTGAACCTGAAATTTTTAATCGGGAATTTTATCTCACCATTTTCGATATAAAAAGTACCATCACGGGTTAATCCGGTCAGTAATAATGTCTGTGGATCCACTGAGCGGATATACCAGAAACGGGTAACCAATATTCCTTTTTCCGTACTTTTGATTAAGTCTTCCAGGGATTGTGTTCCGCCTTCGATAATTACACTGCGGCTAAATGGAATAGGCTCGACATTTTTTTGTGCTGCCCAATACCTCGAATAGGAAAGATTTTTTACAATCCCTTTTTCTACCCATTGTGTGCGCTTTACGGGCAAACCATCTCCATTCCATGTTGCTGATGGGATTTCAGTATTCATGGGATCAGAGTAAATGTTTACATTCTCCGAAAACAACTGTTCTCCTAAGCGCGTCCCACCGCCCTTTTTGCTCATAAAACTTCTGCCTTCATCAGCACTTCTGGCATCGAAACCCCTAAACATATTGCTTAAGATGTCGCTGGCTGCGAGAGGCTCTAAAATCACCGTATACTTGCCCGGCTCAATGGCTTTTGCACCTGCAGAGCCATTGGCTTTACCTGCCGCAATTTTACTTAGCGCAAGTGTATCCATTTTGTCTAAATCGTTGAAATCCTGCTCCACATAACCCGAACCGGTACCTTGCTTATTTCTAACCGTTACCGAGAAAGAAACGTTTGTACCCTTGTTGTAAGCGAATAAACCTTTGGAGTTCATGATGGCATTAAAACGGGTTGCATTTTCCAGGAAACCTGCGGCATCTAATCCGGCAGCTTTTGATACGCTTAAACTTTTACCCACCATTTCGGCCCTGGTATCGGGTGTCATGGCAGCTGTTTTTGCATTATAGGTATTTGATTCTGCAAAGGTTTGCGGACCTAAAAGGGGCATAAACTCTGGGTTTTCTGGTGCCAGCATCGCCAATTCTTCTGCTCTTTTTACTACTTTTTGCAAAGAGGCATCATCAAATTCGTTTATTGTGGCTGAGCCAGTTTTTTTACCAAAGGTTGAACTTACGCCTAAACTCATGGTGCTGATCTGACCTGCGGTAGAAACTGCATTACGGGCGTAACGGATATTTCCACCGTCAGAACCGTTTAAACCTACTTCGCAGAAATCGGCTTTCGAATATCCGATTACTTTTTTTAATATCGCCTGGGCTTCTTCTTTACTTAATATGGCCATAATTATATTTTTCTTGCTGTATTGATAACATTAACTCCATTAAACCGGGTAGTGGCACTGCCATGCGAAACAGCACTGCTTTGCGAAGGCTGCCCTTTTCCATCATTGAACGAACCGCCTAAACGATAATCGCTTTCATCGCAAATGGCATTGCACGAATTCCAGAACTCCTGGGTATTGGCCTGATAGGCCACATCGTTAAGCATGCCTGCAATTTTACCTTCCTTAATTTCATAGAAAATTTGTCCGCCGAACTGGAAATTGTAACGTTGCTGATCGATAGAAAAACTTCCATCGCCGATGATGTAAATGCCTTTTTCAACGTTTTTGATCATATCATCCACACTTAGTTTTTCTTTGCCTGGCTGTAATGAAACATTTGGCATGCGCTGAAACTGAACATCATCCCAGCCCTGCGAATAACAGCAGCCATTAGATTCTGTTAAACCGATAATGTGCGCCTGATCGCGGATGGCCTGATAGCTTGTTAATACGCCGTTTTTGATCAGGTCCCATTTTTTGCATTTTACACCTTCATCATCGTAACCAACAGCGCCCAGCGATCCAACCTGGGTTTTATCGGCCACAATATTTACTTTATCGCTGCCAAACTTAAATTTTTTCGATTCCCATTTGTCTAATGTAAGGAAACTGGTACCCGCGTAATTGGCTTCGTAGCCTAAAACACGGTCTAATTCAGTCGGGTGACCCACAGATTCGTGGATGGTTAACCAAAGGTGGGAAGGATCTAAAACCAGATCATATTTACCCGGCTCAACGGATTTAGCTTTTACTTTTTCGGTTGCTACTCGGGCGGCCTCTTTTACATCTTCCAGCATATCGTAACGACCTTTGTAGCGGGTTACAATCCCGGTAACCTTATCCTCAGGGCGGGCATGCATATATTCATATCCTTTGCCTGAGGGCGCACTCAATGCATTACGGGTTTTAAATTTACCCGATTCGCGATCGACTTTGGTTACATTAAAAGTTGGGTAAATGCGGTGAACATCCTGATCGATGTAAGAACCATCAGTAGAAGCGAAGTATTTTTGTTCATTAACCGCGAAAATAACGGAGTTTACAAAATTGGCTCCATTCTGCATGGCCACGTCGTTCACATTCAAAAGCAGGTCTACTTTTTCCTTTACCGGAACTTCGAAAGCATTAATTTCGATCGGTGTTTTCCAGCTTACCTCACCATAACCTTTTTGGGGAGCCAGCTGAACCGGTTCGCCCTGTATTTTAGCATTGGCTTTTGCAACGGCCACCGCTTGTTCAGCGGCTTTGGCAATGGCATCTTTGGTTACATTGTTTGTGGCAGCAAAGCCCCAGCAACCATTGGCTAAAACGCGAATACCCACACCATACGATTCGGTATTGGCTACGCCTTGAACACGTTTTTCGCGGGTGGCTACAAACTGGTTCAAATAACGGCCTATGCGGATATCGGCATAAGTTGCACCTTTTGATTTTGCTGCATTTAAAGCAACATCAGCCAGTTCTTTTTTAATTTTTACATCTACTCCATCTAGGGCCTGTAAAGGGTCTATGGGAGTTCCGAATGCAGAAAGGTCGGGCAGGAGCAGGGCACCCATACCCATTCCGGATAAGTAGAGGAAGTCTTTTCTTTTCAATTGGTTGAATTTAGTTAGTTTACGATTTCAATATAGCCAATTATGAGGCTAAAACTGGAAATTGATTATAACATTTTAGTTTCAAAGGCCGATATTTAAGTATAAATGATTTATTAGGTGATTTTAGCGACTAATAAACGCAGGTTTTAGTGCCTTAGGTATGGTATTTGGTTTTTTTTGCCACGGAAACACTGAAAGCACGGAGCTGATTTGTATGGTATTGCGGCGGTTTGTGATAGTGTGCAACGACCAATCATGTTGCTAAGTAGATTTTTCAAGAAGTCAAGTTTTAAAAACTTGACTTCTTTCTCGGAAATAGCCATACAATTTAAACAGTCAAAATCCTTGCTTCGTACCATAAAAAAGCAGCAGCAAGCACAAAACCTGTAAAGAACCACCAGAGTGATATTTCCTTCTCCAGAATGGTGTCTGTTAATTTGTTATTGGCTTCAGTAGTATTCTGGTTTTTGATAAACTGACGGGTCTCGTCTAATTTTTGCTGATTTTTGTGTGCTTTCCAATCGGTTTTTTTATAAATGTATACTGGCTCGATGGTTTGATTTATTTCCAGGTTTGTCCAGCCTGAATTTTGAGGCCAGTATAAAGCATCCCATTGGAAAGGAAGTGCCATATTTTGCCGCGGACTAAGTGAAATGTTATCAATTTTTAATACTGGTACCTTATTTGACGCTGCCAGATCTGCAATAATCTTCGTTTTTTGATGAATAACGGGAAATTGAGGAATGAAGCTTACAGACTGAATATCGTTTCTTTTTCTTGCGGCGTTAGCCAAAAGTTTAGACCAATAGCTTGCATAATCAGTTTTTTGCCCAGATAATAGCCAATTGTATGTAGCGGAAAGTGTAGAGACCAATACTTTACCAGAACCGCTGATGTTGCTATTGACCACTGTTTTACCATTGGCATCAACAATAAGTGGTTGATCACTTTGATTGGCCTTTAAAAACAATGTTTGCTCGAGGGGCAATGGATTAAACTTCAGGTGAGCTTCTACAAGCGTTAAATTTAGCGGTTTCCCTTTTAAGACAGGCGATTCGAATCGGCTAAACCTGCCACTGAGTGTAGTTGTAGCCTTTAAATTAGTCACCCTGATTAATAAACCCATTCCGTTATTAACGGCAAAATCTATTGAAAACCGTTCGCTGGGGCTGATGGCCGCTAACTCTTCTTCATCAATGATCATCATGTCGAATTTTTTTAATGACGATGCATTGATGCGATTAAGGTTAACGCTATCGATGTTCAGAAAGTCGAAAGCATATTTATTTTTACTGATCTGACTTCTGAAAGCCAGCGGGTATTGATTTTCGTATAACCAGTTTTTTAAAAATTTGTATTCGAAATCAGGAAAAGATGCCAGGATTAAAACTTTCATGGGCTCCTGGTCGCCAAGTTGTACAGGAACCGGTTCTTTAGCCAAAGTATCCTTTTTATTTAAGGATATTAATTCGTAAACTGCCTTTCCTGTTTGCTTTGGGAAAGTTTTAAAGGAGAAGGTTTTGTTCGCTTTGGCTTCAATACTGATTGAATCTACGGTTTTGCCTAAACCTTTGAGCAAAAGTTTAATTGTTTCATCGCCTGAATTTTGATAAGTGCCCTGAACCTGTAATAATTCGGTCGTTTTTAATTGAGCTGGCCAATTTGCCGCGATGATTCCTCGAGGATTGGCGGTAGGGTGGAAAGTGATCTGATATCCTTCCAGCAGCTCCAATTCAGCAGCATTTAAGCCATAACCATAAATATTCAGTTTTCGGATATTGGGGTTCGATTTTAGGAAATAAGAAAGATCGGGAATAATTATGGCCTTCGTATTTTTTAAATCTGGAGAATAAAGCGCATATTTCTTTCCTTTTAGGCTGCCAATCGAAGCAGGATTAGCACCTTCGGTGAGTAAGATGATTTCATCGGTGTTTTGTGGCAGGTGTGTTTCGTATTTGATCGGCACGATTAATAAGACAAAACAACTCACGGCAATTATACTTGCTATAATCCGCCACACTAATCTGGCCCGATTGGTTCTGCGTACCTCTTTGTATAGCAAAAATGCCAATAAAATTAACCCAGTCAGAATAGCGATGTATTTAAATTCCATATCTATCTGCCGGTTTTGTTGAGGTTATTAAAATAGTTTTGGTACAAAGCCGAAGCCGGGCCAGCGCTTTGTGTCTGTGGTTTGGCCGATTCGGTATTGATCATTTTTTGTATGGCTTGCTGAACCAGGTCGATGTCTTTAACCACCAGCTTATTACCCGTACTTAACTTCCTTAAACTACTTAAGGCATTTAAATAAGTAGCAGGATGATCGGCTGCAGCCCCAATCATGTATTTCTCTGTTTCGCTGAGTAAAAATTGATCCTGTTCACTAAACTTTTTGCCTGCTTTTCTGCTTTCCAGCAAGGCAAGTACTGTTTTTAAGGAAGCGGTCCTTTTTTCTTTTTGCTCAAACGACATTTTCTGTACGGGTTGCGTAATCTTATCCAGTTCGCCGGTTAAGCGTTTTTCGGGTTTTAATGCCGATGTTTTTACGGTAGTTTTAGCCACATAAGCACGGGATTTTTGTTGCAGGTCTTTGAGCAGCCTCAGCGCTTTATATTCGTATGGTAATGCTTCCTGGGGTTTATAGGTTCTCAAACGAAGTTCGGCATTCCACATTTCAGTTAAAACAGCCTTTAACTGTGCCTTCATTTCCGGTTCAAAAAAGGTAGCATCTTCGGCAATGTCATGTTTGTGGGCGTATTTATCCATAATTTCAGTCACATCCCCAAATTTTTCACCCTCTCCCTTTTGTCCGGCATGTTCATCGTGGTCATCATGATCGCCGCCGATTTCGGTTTCGTTTTCTTCACCCAAAAACTGTCCATACCGCAATCGCAACAGCTTTTGATCGATACCCAGATCATTGCTTCTGGTTTTGAAAGTTGCAACAGGCAGCGTCGATTGTTCTTTGAGCAATTTTTCAGTATCAATAATGATTTGCCTTTCGCTTCTGAAATATTCCGGAACCAGGTTAACACCATTGGTCATGCCTGCTAAACTCATTAACTCTGCGGTATCCACAATTGAAACAAAATAAACATCCGACCGGCTCGACTGACCATGGTTATCCATCGCTTTGATGAAAAAGTAAAGCTCATCACCGGGTTTCATGCCGAGGCTTTTCAGGTCAATTAATCTACCTAACGAAATGTTCTTCCGGTTGTCAAAACTGGTATTGAAGGATAATTTTTTTTCGGTAAAACTCACGCCCTCGCCTTTGCCACTGGCCATGGTTGCCGATATAAAGGCATCGCTAATACCGTAATCATCTGTAAGTGATACCTGTAGGTTAATTTTTTGTGGCTGACCGATATCAATTGTGGTATGCTGTTTGGGTTGTGTAATTTTAATCGTAACGGGCAAATCGGGGATGATCTCCATCTGGTAGAGATCTGATTTTTTGCCATCCAGTTCCAATTGATAAAAGCCTGATTTATTAATGGTTTTGGCATAAACCCATTGTGTATTTGATTTATTTAAAGGTTTTAACGAAACAATTTCATTGTCGTTAAAGATCAGTTTCAGTTTTTTGATGCCAATATTCGTCTCTATTTTCCAGTTTATTTGAGCACCTGTTTCGGCGGTGATGGTAAATTGTTTCTGTTTGCGTTCTCCTTTCCCAGTATAGGCTGGGGGAATAATGGTTGCGCTGAAATCGGAAATCTCAGCCGGGATATTTTCTTTGATTGTGGGAATTTGGTTAAGCTTTTCGTGAAAGTTTAAAGGTTCTTTTTTGAGCAGGGGGATTTTGCTAATCCCAAAGCTGATGAATAAAGCCGCAAGCAAAATGCCCAAACCCAGATATAATTTCTTGGCTGGTTCTTTAGGTTGTGGAAGGCCTGGGAGGATATTTTCAATCTTATTGCGTTGCAATTGTTGTAAGATCGATAATTCAGTCTCCTGCTGAAGCAACAGATCGGCACTTTCTTCCAGTTCAGGATATTGATTATTGACGAATCTCGAAACATCATGGTTGGTGGTTTTCCAAATGGGTTTCCTGAACAAAAGAACAGCCAGAGCCGCAGGAAAAACAATTGCAAAAAGCCATGGTGAAAAATGCAGCAGGTACACGCCAATAACCGATATAACCAGTGCGATAGCCAATGCAATTGCAAAGGTGCTGATCAGGTAAAAGCTAATCCACTTTTTCCTTAGGTTACTGATCCAGTTTTGTCCTTCAGCTTTTAACATAATTCGGTTTTTTTCTGAATGATAAAATACGTTCGGTAACCAAAATCAATAAGGCAGCGATCCAAAATAAAGTGCCAAGCGCTTTATTTTGAGTACTTTTTGTGGCCGATTGGGCTTTGTTGATCTCGAAGACATTATTTTGAGCGGTAGATAAACGTCGCTGATCATTAGGATGGTCTTCAAAACCAAAATCATTTGGGGTTTTATCTTGTAAAAGCAGGGGCATTAATGCTTTTACAAATATACCATCCCAAACCAGTTCATTCCATTGCGGATTAAACCGGCTATAAAAATGAAATGTATTTAGATTATTTACCTTTTCATTGGTCAATATTGCATTTCCAAAGCCGTCGGTCCATATTTTTTCTGATTGATTATTCGAAACAACCTTTTTACTCCATTTAATGTGGCGACCATAAAGGTTAAGGGCAGATGGTGAGGTGATTACTTTCCCTTTTTCATATTGAAACAAGTTTCCACTGGCTGCGATTGAAGATTTAAAAATTGGAGTAACCGGATCATCCGATAACCAGAAACCAATAGCTACCTTTCCGGAAACAGGATTAATGATGATTTTCCGTTTCGTAAAGCTGCCAATGGCCTTTAAAGCCGCAATGAGGTATTTACCATCTTCAATGCCTGAGCCTTCATGTATAGCGATGTTTACTGGCACTTCATCTGCCGGGTTTAAAGCTTCGTAGGTGGTATTGGATGGATTCGATTTTGCCTCATATTTCTTTCCTGCGTAGCTGGCAATCCAGCTGCTCAGGGTATCCGTTTGGTTTAAGGGGATGTATTTGAGTTTGCAGCTAAGGCTTGGCCATTCGTTCCCAAAATGGTTTAAGCGCCGGTCTGCAAAAAGATAAACGCTTGCACCTGCGGGAACAAAATGATTCGCCGCAGTCAGTAAGGTCGTGTAATTTAAGCTATTGCGCTGTTTTACTTCAGCAGTAGTATCTTTTAAGGTTAATGGCGCAAAACCCATATTAAAATCGTGGATTTCATAACCCTTTTTTAGCAATGAATCGATCGTTTTTTTATGTGTTTTGAAAACCTGTGGAAAAGTGGCTTTATCTGCCAGAATCCATCCATTTTTACTATTGCCTGAAATATTTTTTTTTAGATATGGCTGCGCCAGCAGAAATGCCAGTAGTGCCAAAAGCAAACAGCGTAAAACCAATAAAAGCCAGTCGTTAATTCTGAAGCTTTTTGAACTTGCCCTCGAGCTTTCGCCCAGCAATGCAATGCTGCCAATCTTAACCGTTTTACCCTGTTTAACGTTCCACAAGTGGATTAGGAGCGGAATAATTAATCCTGCCAGCGCCACTAAACCTATGGGATATAAAAATTGCACCGTTTAAATTCTAAGTTTACTTCTTTGTTTTAAAAAATCTCTTAATGCCTGATCTAAAGGCTCATCGGTACAAATGGTTCGGTAGAAAATTCTTCTGTCGAGCATTTTAACTCTTGTTTCCTCTAAATAAACGGCCAGTTTGGTCTTATAATTTACCCGGGCCTTTTCCTGATCGATCTGAATGGTTTCGCCTGTTTCCAGATCTTCGAATGTACTATACCCTTTAAAATCCAGGTCGAGTTCATTTCTTGAGAGCACATGAAAAACTACAATTTCGTGCCGAAGTGTATTTAAAGTATCCAGCAATTTAATAATCTCATCATCGCTTTGATAAAGATCGGTAACGAAAATAAGCAGTTCGCGTTTTTGAGTACCTGTAAACAGCTCTTTGTAGTGAATGGGTTTGGTGAACTTTCCTTCAGGATTAATCTGCTCCAACTGGTAAAATAACCTGGCCAAATGCTGATAATCCTGTTTGGCTATCATGGAAAAGATGCTGGAATTTTTAAGCACATATAAACCAATGGCATCGCCCTGTAAATTTGCCAGGTAGGCTAACGAGGCACCAAGATATCGCGCATAATCTATTTTGGTAAAATCGCCGTCGCTGTGGCTCATCGAAGCACTAGCGTCTATGATTATTCGTATGGCAATATTGGTTTCTACTTCCGATTCGCGAATGTAATAGCGGTCTGAGCGGGCAAACATTTTCCAATCGAGCGAGCGGAGGTCATCACCTGGCTGGTAACTTCTGTATTGGCTAAACTCCAATCCCGGACCTTTTACGGTACTTTTATTAATGCCATTCATAAACCCGTCAATCGTCATTTTAGCCGATAACGACAGGTCTTTAATGGCCATCAATATTTTCGGATCAAGCAGTTTTTGCATTAAATATTCGATTTTGGTTTCGAAATGGCTTTAATCAGTTCGTCTGTTACTTTGTCTGACGAAACATTTTCCGCTTCCGCTTTAAAGTTCATTAATACCCTATGGCGCAATACCGGATAAGCCATGGCTTGTAAATCTTCCATGATTACAGCATACCGGCCTTTAAACAGTGCCCTTGCTTTAGCCGTTAAAATCAGCGCCTGTCCGGCACGTGGGCCAGCGCCCCAGCGTACCCATTCTTTTACAAAATTTACAGTAGTGGTATCAGGACGTGTGGCACGGATCATTTCGCTTACATAAGTAATCAGGTCATCGCTGATGCTTACTTCGCGGGTAATGGCTTGCAGTTCCTTAATTTCTTCAGCTCCAACAATCGGGTTGATTATTGCTTTCTTGCTGCCTGTGGTACTGCTTAAAATTTGTGTTTCTTCTGCTGCGGTAGGGTAACCGATTTTGATATATAACAGAAACCGGTCTAACTGAGCTTCAGGCAGGGGATAAGTACCTGCTTGTTCAATGGGGTTTTGGGTGGCCAGGATAAAAAATGGCCGATCTAAGGGGTAAGTTTGCCCGCCATAGGTTACTTCAAATTCCTGCATGGCTTCTAATAAGGCCGATTGTGTTTTTGGTGGCGTTCTGTTCACCTCATCCGCCAGAATAATATTGGCAAATAAGGGGCCTTTATTAAATTTAAAAAAACGTTTTCCGGTTACATGGTCTTCTTCCAGTATTTCGGTGCCTACAATATCGGTGGGCATTAAATCGGGCGTAAACTGGATTCTCCTAAAAGAAAGATCTAAAGCTTGCGACATGGTTCTTACCATTAAAGTCTTTGCCAGGCCTGGTACGCCTTCCAGTAAACAATGTCCGCCAGCCATTAATGCAATCAGCATTTCTTCAATGATCACATCCTGGCCAACAATTACTTTCTGTATTTCGCTTTTTAACAGGGAGATCTTATCGATCAATATTTTTATGTTGCTTTCTGAACGCTCCAAAACGGTTGATTTTTTAGTATAACGATATTGTGCTTCAATATAGCGCATATTGGCAGATAGTTTTAGCCCTGTGGAAAGAATATCAAAAAATTTACAAGATAATTTGGTTAAAAAATACAATTAATGAAAAATGAAGGTAATTTTAGGCTGTGCAAAGAGCTAAATTTACATTTGCGAGGTTAAAATATAATTCTGGCGATTGGGATACCGATCAGCGGATGCCTTCTAATTTGTTGAATTCTTTGCTGGAGTATACCACTATTCCTTTAGATGAAGAGGAGAAAATTGTAGAATTGAGCAGCCGCGATTTATTTAAATATCCTTTTTGTTATTTAAGCGGACACAAACTGGTTCAATTTAGCCAGCAGGAAGCTGTAAATTTTAAAACCTATGTGCACAACGGCGGTTTCGTTTTTGTAGATGATTGCAACCACGATATTGATGGTTTATTCGCCCGCTCGTTCGAAACACAGATGAGCAACCTGTTTGGTCCACAAGCTTTGAAGAAAATCCCCAATAACCATGGCATTTATAGTTCTTTTTTCAAGTTTGAGAAGGGACCGCCTACCACTTCTTTTGAGTTAAACGGTTGGGGCGACGATCTGGTGCACGATTACTTGAAAGCCATTACCATTAACAATAGGATAGGGGTGTTGTATAGCAATAAAGATTATGGCTGCGAGTGGGACTACGATTTCAGGAATAAACGCTTTTTAGCTGAAGACAATACCAAATTTGGGGTAAATATTATCCTGTACGCCATGGGCATTAACAGTTAACAATTGGCAATTTTCAGTTGGTTATTTCTTTAAAATAATGCGCAATTAAATACATTACTAGTTAACCACTACAAGGCGTAAGCCGTTTCGGCCTTTGATTGATTCAGCACTAAAAAGCTCTGGATATTTCCTACATAAGCCAGGGCACCTATATTGTCTCTGAGGAAATTGTTGTAAGAAACCATATCAGGCATGGCTACCTTAAGCATAAAATCGAAATGTCCGGTAAGATGATAACATTCCATCACTTCGGGGTATTTTTCCATTTCGGCCTTAAATGCCCTTACAATATCTTCTGAATGCATGGTAAGCTGTATGTGCGGAAAGGCTATAAAATGCGACCTCAGTTTATCGATATCTACAATGGCAACTGTTGATTTGATGTAGCCGTTTGTCCGCAGTTTTTTAATGCGCTCTACAATATGGGTCATGCTTTTTCTAAGCTTTCCCGAAACTTCTTTATAGGTTAATAATCCATCACGTTGTAAAAGATTTAGGATTTCGATATCAGTCTGATCAACTTTTTGAGGTTGCATGTAAAATACTTAGTGTATAATTGTTTCTATTTTGTTCGCTTTTGTGAAGCCTAAAAATAGTTAAAATAAGGTATATTTAAGTTAATTTATGGTTCTTATTTAAAAAGCTACTTAGTGTATATA
>NZ_JBWKYI010000038.1:0-46352 GCF_059423705.1 Pedobacter sp. GW460-11-11-14-TSB4 | reverse complement strand
AACAGGTGGTCACTTTAAAGCGAAATGGGGTGACAGCTTAAACCCGGAACGGGCGGCCATTTTTGCCGAAATGCCCATACCCAAAAAATGACGCTTTTTCACCCAAAATCGCCTATTCATAAACGTTTTCCTCCATTCTTTTTGGCCTGCTTTTACGCATCGATTCGCCGATTGCTTCTATCCTGTGAGCGTTGTGTACTATTCTATCTAGTATCGCATCAGCTATTGTTTTATCACCGATCATTTCAAACCATGCACTCACCGGTAACTGCGAGGTAATTACTATGGAATTTTTTTCATGTCTGTCCTCTACGATTTCCATCAGCATCGCCCTTGACTGTGCATCCAGTGGATGAAGCCCAAAGTCATCGAGGATCAACATCTCCGAACGCTCAATCTTCATCATCTCTTTTACATAACTGTTGTCTGCTTTGGCCTGTTTTAATCTAGTGAACAATTTGGGAGTGCTCCAGTACAAAACCTTATATTCCAGTGCACAGGCCTGGTAACCCAATGCCGAGGCAAGGTAACTTTTACCAATACCTGTTGGCCCGGTTATAAGAACATTTTCATGTTTATCAACAAAACCACATTCTGCCAACCGCATGATTTGCGTCCGGTCAATACTCCTGTCGCGATGAAAATTAATTTGTTCAACAGATTTTTAGATATTGATTAAAAACAAATATAAGACAAAGATGGAAAATCCTTTAGAGGTGGCTTTTAAACCTTGCAATAGAAACCGATCGTCCGAGCAATATCCTTTTGCCATAGTGACACCCGCTGTGAGGGATACATTGAAATATCAAATTTCAGCCTGAGAACAGAACAGCGGTAGTGCCCATGTCCTGAATCCTCATGATGAAAATGGCCATCAACAAAGTTTTCGTCAGTTCCTGGATAACAGAGGATGGTGTGGTCGGAGCCGAAATATTTTGTGTACGCATACATCTGTTGCAAATCGGTATAGCCAGGTTTATTGCCATTGGGTAGTTTCCATTTCGTATCCAGCACAAATGTCCGTTCAGCATTTTCGATCACTACATCGGGCCTGAGGTTAACCGGTCGTTTCCCAAAAAGCCTCCAGTAAGGTTTATTGGCCTGAGGTTTTATTGTTGCATCAACCAGATATTTTTTAAGGCTGAGATAAACAAACTTTTCCCATAACCAGTTCATATCAAACATCAATGCCATTACTTGGTTCTTTCCAGAGTTTATATCAGGGTGATAATTAAGCAGTAAAAGCCGGGAAATCATGATCGCCTTTCGATAATGCTCATTTTTTCTGGAGTAAACAATCCTCTCAAATGTTTGTTCAGAAACCACGACATCGCTCATCTCGGGAAAATCCAGCAATATAGCATCCACTTTTGCAGTAATATGGTTTGTTAAACTCAATTTCTTAATCAATCTGAGAGCCTTATATATCAACTGATTGAGAAGATGGTGAGGATCGTACACGGTATAGTTTACAAAAAAACGCTCTTGATGTACAATATTCTTTGCAAGATGTTTCTGAAAAAGCAGTTTCCCTTTAAGTGATGTCGTGTTTCCTTCCTCCTTTCTGTATTTTTTTAATAATCCCTGATGGAGGATCAGCTGGACTTTCTTTATAAATTCCCAAATATATAAATCAAGAATACTATTCTTTTTCAGCTTCAGATCTGCCTCATCTGTAGGCATCACCTCTAGTGCCCCAACTTTGCGGAGCATATCAATGAGGATTTTTCTCCACTGTACCTCACTGCCACGGTCAATTTTTGGCAAAACTTCAATATTTAAACCACCCAATGCAATTACCCCCACATATCCGCAGAATTTCACCCCCTTATGAATTAGGGAATAATATGGAACACCATCGTCACCTGCATGAAGCTGTAGACATTCGAGTTCTTTGGCGGACAACCGGCCTTCTTCAGGATGACCAAGCCGGAGACTTTCATGCTCAAAAACGGTAATTGTACGTTTAGTCATGACCAAAAAACTTTTTCCCCAATAAAATATCAAGCGCCAACGGAAAATTCATGGTTTGTGTCTTAACACCCAATTCAACCTCAAATGTTTCCTTAAGTCGGTAATCGAGGATTTCGTATACGGTTTTTCCATTCAGTTCATCCGCATCATAGTCAAATTGTGCAAAAATCTCCCGTCCCCCTTGCTTTTTTTCACGGATAAAACCGGCCCCCAGCACCAGCCCAATCTTCACAAGATCTCCATAAAAGTATTCCTGTAGCAACGGGATTACCTTGTTGTATATAACATGTTGCAAATCTTCAAATGAGAAAATGGACATAAAATAAGAATGGCCTATCACATGATCGCCCGACAGCAATTTTTCCAGCCTCGCATTAATCTTCTCCAAAAAATCTTTTAGGTTAAATCCACTAAAGATTTTTCCAAATATTCCCTCATCAGCCCCAGAGTATTTCATCTTGTTCCATATCTCTTCCTTTTTTTCCTCCTGCATCCCTTCAAGTTCTGTTGCACCCAGGAAACGGTATAGTGAAGTCTCCTTCTCAATAAACTCCGGATGGTTCCAAGGCTTATCCTCATAAGCCCACCACAACTGCCAGATCAGGCGTCCGGAATCCAGAAGTTCCGGATGGGAAGGCATCTCCTCAAAACTGAACCTTCTTCTCAAAGCTGTGTCGAGCGCTTCAACACTCCTGTCTGCCGTGTTCATTGTACCAATGATATAAAGGTTGCGCGGCACACTAAAGGCATGTGCAGAGTATGGGAGAATAATCCTCAATTCCTCTTCAGCATCCCGCCGTTTGGAATCCTCGATCAGCGTGATGAGTTCGCCAAAGATCTGCGAGACATTCCCCCTATTAATTTCATCGATGATCAGTACAAAATTCTTTCTGGTATTATCTTCATCGGTTACATGGAATGGATAATTAGCCTGAATGTATTCGCTTATTGCTATTGTGTAAGATTTCCAATCATCAACAATTGCGCTGATCATGTAGTTCATGACCATACTCCTGGTCACCACCATCTCGGTCGCATTTGCCGTCTGCGGAATAGCGACCACATTATGGTTTGAATTGATCCTGATATTAAAGGGTTTCTTGAGTTTGGGCGTGTGAAGAACAAGTACATTTTCATTTTCTACCACCTCGTTGATAAACCTATCGTAGGATTCATCGAAGCCTGAAACAGATTTTGTTTTCGATGCCTGGAGACAGATTTTTTTGAATAAGCCATCCGTTACTTGGTAGTTTACGACACCTTCTGTACCCTTGGGTGCGATAGGTTTAATTCCTTCTATAAAATCCTCATAGGACATGCTCTGGTGAAATGTGCAGAAAGCAATCTGTCCTTTACCATTGTCGAAATCGCTGATCAATAGATCCCGGAAATGCTGGGTAAGCGCATGCCTATTATTACGGTTGGCCTGGTAAAAAACTGGATCTATGATTTTTAGCGCCCTGTCAATTGTATGGTATGTTTTTCCGGTTCCCGGGGGACCGTAGAGGATGTGGTTCAGTTCCATTTTTTTAGGGTTGTTTTTTTCTGACGTTGTTTTAGGGTCTAAAGGCATAAAATACCTCACCCGGTCTGCAATACTGGTTTCAAGGAAAAGCAATTGCTCCATTATTTTATCCACGACATCTTCATCAAAGGGATTTAATCCCACTTTCGTCCCGATACTGTGCTCCCCCTGCCATGGAATCCATTCCAGTCCTTCAGGTAGCTCACTTCCGATCAGCGTTTTATATTTCTGTTTCTGCTTACCTTCAAAATGGATATCAACGAAAAAACACTTCTTAAAAATGCCACGGCTTCTAATGGAAACTTCAAAATGGGCGTCTAAATTGCCGATCTGCATAGCCGCGTCACCGATCCAGACATAACTGCCATTTTTCAGGCCACTGTCCTGTAGGTGCGAATGATCAACTGTAAAATCTTTCAGGATGGATTCCTCTTCCTGCATGGCCGACTTCAGGTCGCTGATCACGTTTTTAAACGTGACGGCATTTTTGTCAAGCATCTTGTACAAAATATCCTGCGCCAGAAGTTTGTGGTTCTGATCCTGAAATAATCCTGCAGGAAGCCTTTCGGCTACGATTTCCAGAAGCTCATTATCATGCTTGATGTACCGTTCAACCATGTCCTCAACAAGTTCTAGATAATGTATATATTTTTCATTTTTCTTTCTCGTTTTTAGTCCAAGCTTATTGCAATATTTAACATAGAAAGAACTCTTATAAAAAGCATATTTTTCTGGGTATTTAACCGTTAGAAAGGTCGCGATTGCCCGCTCATCGTGATGATGGTACAATTTCTGCCCCATTGACCGGTAAGTCTTATCGATCAGGCCTTGAAATATGGCAATCCTTTCCGCAAGCAAACCATCTTCATTGAAAAGGACTTCAAGCGCTTCCCGGTATGCAGGCGCATTCATAGATAAAATGTGATTCCTAACACCCCTGGTCGTGTGATAGATCAAATTTTCATAAGTAATTACTCTAATTTTTTCGGCAAAATCCAAACCGTCTATATCTGGTTTTCCCCCCAGGTCGGTTAGCATCCGCCATTTATAGAGTTCGTCACCCAGACCTTTTTCGATCAGATCCTCTTTGTAACCCTCTATCATCTGGAGAACCGGATCTTCATTTCGTTTTTCGATCACAAATTCAGGCCCCAATTGTAAAAGAAACCGCTGGGCCATGCTGGTCGTAAGTTGATCGTGTACCAACAAATTTCCATTTGCAAATTCATTTGCGACTATCACAACATGTTTTGGTGGGTATTTTTTTCCATCATAGGAAAGATCGTATACCGATGACTTTCCGAGTGGGTATCTCAAACCATTATCTCTGATATCAGAAATGGCCTGGAGAATATGTTCTTTCGTAATATTCTTAGGGATCAATTGAGCGTTTGTTTAAATGTTTATAATTATCTCCATGCGTTGCAACGTAAGATGGCCTAAAATAGTAAATATTAATTATACACCAGTTGGAACATAGGCTTTGCAATCTTCTTTCAATTGAAATCCAATGGCCATAATAACTAAGCTATTTCTGTGGTCACTTACGCCCTGCAATCTTGGCCCCAAGATGAAACATTGTTTTAGCCCCATGCCTGGCTTTTAGTTTTTTGATGGTTTTTTCGATCGCACTAAGACTGCAGGGCACCATCTCAAGCTCTGTGAGTCTTTCTGAAATTTCTTTTTGATTCATCCCCTGGAGTAGGCAGCTTATAATTACTTTTTCCATGAACAAATATAAATATTCATGATTATCCATAGTCCAACAGGAAACCAAAATCAGTCGGCTACCCTCGGCTGGTTATTCCTTAACAGAGACAGCATAAAAACAAACAAATAATTCTGCTGACTTATATCTTACTAATCTCAGCTATATACTCACGACTACAAGCATCAAAATAATTCCAATTACAGATTATCAATATCACATATCTTATTTTTCAGTGCAAAAAGCACCAGCCCCTGCCTGTTCCTAATACCAAAGCGCGTAAAGATGGCTGCTCTGTATCCATCTACTGTTTTCGGGCTGAGAAACATTTTCCCAGCGATCTCCTCATAGGTCAGATCCGAACAGGCTAAACGGATAAACTTGAGTTCGATCTCACTGATCTGGTCCCAAAGTCCCTGGCCATTTACGGCCGGGGATCCATTAGTGCCAGATTCCTGCTGCTGTAAAGAATCGATCAACTTTCCGGTCAGATAATCTGTATAGTAAAATCCTTTATTACTGATTGCCTGGAGCGCTTGATGGATATCTTCCACTTCAATGTCCTTGGATAAGTATCCCTTAACACCCAAACGCATCATCCGAACAATCGCTTCTTCACTATCGACCATTGAGACTACTAACACGGCAATTTTTGGATAATTGTCCCTTAACCATAACATGGCCTCATAGCCATCCATATCAGGCATGTCTATATCAAGCAGCAGTATGTCTGGAAGTGCTTTTTTATCTAGTTTTCTGATCATGTCCTTTCCACTTTCAGCCTCAAGGACAACAAGGTAATTATGTTTGTCTGCCAGATTGATCAGGGTGATCAACCCTTTTCTGAATAGATTATGATCATCAACTATGGCTATTTTTATCTGTGGTTTGCGGTATGACATACTAATATGATTTATTTAACGGGATGGCAACGCTAACCTGCGTACCGGAACCCGGTGTACTGCTGATCTGTAATTGAGCATTGATAAGTTTCGCTCGTCCGGCAATATTAAGCAGCCCGGTACTTTCCCGCTCAGAGGCTTCCTGCGCGGCTTTAAACTGATCAAAACCCTTACCATCGTCTGAAATCCGAAGGTCCAGGGAGTTTTCTGAATAACTTAAAAGAACTTCTACATTTTTTGCCTCTGAGTGTTTTACAATATTATTGAGTATTTCCTGACAGAGGCGGTAAAGTACGATTTCCTGACTGGCAGGTAAGCGGAAAGGAGTTCCCACGCGGTTATAGGAAACTAAATATTTTTTTGTCTTATCTAGCCTTTGGAGTTCATGTTCAAGCCTTTTATCAAAACCGGCCTTCATGATAAAATCTGAGTTGAGAGACACACTAAGCGCTTTAACTTCTGCCATAAGTTCCTTTGCAAGCAGCTTGGTCTCATTTACATGTTCCCTCACCTCACCCGAACTCTGGGCGAGTACAGCTGAAAGGTTAATATTTATAAGAGAAACAAGATGGCTGAAATTGGCATGGAGTTCCTTTGCTATATGGTCAAGCGTACGATCCTGTATTTCCAGTTTTGATTGCAGGACAGTCTGATTGAATGTTTCCCGCAGCTGAAGTACTTCCTGTTCATGCTGAAACCTTTTTTTTTGCTGCCTGAAAAAAAAATAGGTAAGCAGACACACGAAGAAAAATACCACGGACGTCGATACCAGAATGGTTAGAAGGATTTCCTGTGAACGGGATTCTTGCATAGAAAGGCGATTAGATAGCAGATGTACATTAATATATTAAGTATCAGCAGGATATTGAACAAGGCCATTGCAAGGGACAGGTTGGTCCTGCTGAGATAGTTGATAAAAATAAAGTAGGGAAGACTTACTGCATGAAAGACTAACGTACCCAGCGAAATCCAGAAAAGCGGCTCTCTTCCCACTGTACGTGGTATCTTCCTGTTAAGCTCCTGAATGAAGTAGGATGCCGCATAGGCAATTAATATGCCACTTCCAAGTATGATACTGAAGGTATCTAATTGCCCAATTCCCTGGATCGTAAAAATGTTGGCCAGTGAAAATATTGCAAAAACAATTGCTAAATACCATCCTGATTTTCCTAGTTTTCGGTTTTCAGAAACGGAGGAATAAAAGAAAATATAAAACAGGTACTCCGGAATAAAATAAAGATTATATATCCAGAGATTCTGTTTTGGAAAATCCCAATAGGCGGTGCTATGCAGTCCAAGTTTCCAGCTAACAGCAAATACCTCCATCAGAAAAGTAGCAATCAGGAATACCGAAAACACACGGTAAGATCCTGCCCAGCGGTCCCTCCAAGTCTTCAAACTACATATCATACTGGCAGTCAAAGGGATCAGATAAAGATACTGGGCAGGATTTTTCATCCTTGAAGATACATCATCTTTTAGGAATTTTCCTAGCCCTCTTTAATATCATCACACATCGGTGGGCATGGAGATCCAACATTGAAGTCCCTTGGGGTACTTCCCTCAACAGAGCGAAGCTGAAAGTCCGGCTGGTCTTCAAGAGTGATATCCGAATGGCCGCCGGTCAATTCGTCAGGCTTAGTCATCACCATCAGCAGACAAAGCTGCCCGCTGTAAGTATCCTTTTCACCGTATGCCCCGAAATAAATCCTGAGGCCGTCTGCATTGGCCTTCTCCATTTCCTCAAGTAAGAAGGTGATATGTTCTTTCGTATACCAGATCGAACGAGTATCAGGTTTACTGATCTTTTCCGATAATACAGGATGTTTGGTCTGCGCAAATCTTAAGATGCGCTCATTCGTGAGGGTTTTTCCCACGAAAAAGAAAGGTAAGGGTCTTGCCCCATTTTGCTTTAACATAAAATTGAATTTATTTGTTTTTAAAACTGGGACAATGATACACCCGCAGAAAAGCGATTCCAATAGCATCAACTGCCCGGCGCGGAAAACCGCCCCATTTCCCTGAAAAACGGGCATCTTACAGGAAAAACCCCTGGTTTTTACAGGAGATCTCCCTTCACCTTAAAAAATACTTTTCCCTAACGGACCAGGCAGACCCTTCCCCATCCTAAAAAAACAGCCTGGATCAGCTGGAAAACGGGCAAAATAAATTACAGGGTTTCTCCCTTTGATTACAGGTTTTTTCCAAAATCATTACGGCCTAGTTTTGATCGATTTAAAAAAATATCATTATGTCATTATTTACAAGTAATTATCTCAAGGGGCTATCTAGAAACAAAAGCCTTAATGAGAGCGTTCAGCTCTCTGCCCAGCGTACTGCTGGTCACAGCACTTTCGACATTTTTCTTTGCCACAGTTTTCTCGATAAGGATGAGGTGGAAGGATTGTACCTGGAACTGACCAGGCAAGGCTTCAGGGTTTATGTGGACTGGATCACTGATCCCCATCTTGACCGCGACAATGTTACAGAAGAAAGCGCAGCCCATATCCGTAGGCGTTTGAGGTCATCTAAATCACTTCTGCTCGCTATCTCGCACAATGCACAGATCTCCAAATGGGTACCATGGGAACTTGGTTATGTTGATGGGCATACCCAGCATTGCGCACTTGCACCAGTATCAAAGGATAATGCAAATAGGAGTTCTTTTGACAGGTCAGAATACCTCAAATTATACCCCTACGTCGAAAAGCCGAACGATCTTTCGGTGTTCAGTAACCGTCTTTTTGCTGTTGACTCTGCCTTTAAATATGTTGATTTAGATAGCTGGGTAAAGGGCGCTGCACCAAAACAGGAATTCCGCAAATTCTTTTAAACATTATATCATGCCTGATAAAAAAATAGTTTTTATCGCATTCGCCATCGAGGATGAGCGTTTACGCGATTTTCTTAAAGGCCAGTCATTACTGGACCATTGCCCCTTCGAATACATTGATCTTTCAGTAAAAGAAGCTTATGATAGCGACTGGAAAGAGAAAGTACGCACAAGAATCCGTCGCAGCCACGGTGTGATAGTACTGGTTAGTGAGAATTCCTTAACCTCTACCGGTCAAAAATGGGAAATACAATGCGCAAAAGAAGAGGGTAAGCCCATACTTGCCATATGGATTTATACAAACGACCGGACAGTCATTCCAGGGGTTTCCACCAAAATCTGGACCTGGGAAACAGTTGGCAAATTTATCGACAATATTTAATCTTAACTATTATGAAAATAGCACTTATAGTCGGAATCGATTATTACCAAAACGTATCCGGTTTACACGGATGCGTAAACGACGCATACAGTGTTGAGAGTATGCTAAAGCGAAATGATGGTGGTTCGATCAACTTCAAAACCAAACTGGTTACCTCTTCTGGGCCTGCTGACCAGGTAAACAAACGGGAATTAAAGGACTTGATCAATGTTCTTTTTTCGCAGAAGGCTGAGGTAGCCTTGTTTTATTTTGCCGGCCATGGGTACATCGAAGCTAATGGCGGCTATCTTGTCGCCTCAGATGCCACCCATGGAGATGACGGCGTATCCTTAAACGAGATTCTTGCCATGGCCAACCGTTCACCTGCGACCAATAAAATTATCATACTGGATAGTTGTCACTCTGGGATAGCGGGAACTTCCATGGAAAATGCAGAAATCTCCCACCTCTCAGATGGTATGACCATTCTTACCGCCTCCACTGCCGAACAGTACGCATCCGAAGAAAACGGAAGCGGCATTTTTACCACACTTATGGTAGATGCTTTGAGTGGTAGTGCAGCCAACCTTGTAGGGCAAGTAACCCCTGGTAGTATCTATGCCCATATCGATCAGTCACTAGGTGATTGGGATAAGCAGCGCCCTGTATTTAAAACAAATGTCAAGAATTTTGTCTGCTTGAGAGAAGTTACCCCTCCCATTACCCTTGAGGATTTACGTTCTATAACGGAGTATTTTCCAAGCGCAGGTGTGGAATTTCCACTTGATCCAACTTTTGAAGCTGAGATGAAAGGAAGAGATGAGGATATGCCAGCGCCAATAGAAACGAATACAGTTATATTCAAAAGACTTCAGAAATTCAACCGGCTAAACTTATTGGAACCAGTAAATGCTCCCCATATGTGGAATGCTGCTATGGAAAGCAAATCCTGCAGACTCACTGCCCTTGGCGAACATTACCGCAGACTAGTGGAAAAAGAGTTAATATAACTAAAAATGATAAGTATCGGTATTACCGGGCACCAAAGCCTCGATAAGCATCTTGCGAAAGGCTGGTTAAAAAAACAGCTATATGCTGAAATATCTGTTATTCCTAAGATCATCTGCGCCTATAGCTCACTCGCTGTAGGCGCAGATCAGCTTTTTGCTGAAGTTGTGCTGCAAAATAACATTGATCTTATTGCAATAGTCCCTTGCGACGATTATATACAAACATTTAAATACGCGCAGCAAAAGACATATCGGACCATACTGGAATTATGCAGTACTGTCGAAGTTCTTGCCTATCAACGTCCGTCAGAGCAAGCATTCCTCAGAGCAGGACAGGTAGTTGCTGATAGATCAGACATCCTTTTTGCTATATGGGATGGAAAGCCGGCCAAGGGACCAGGTGGAACTGCGGAGATCGTTGAATATGCATTGGGTAAAGGAAAAAGAATAGTACATTTCGATATTAATGCCCAGAAAGTTAACATACTTAGCCAGTAATATCACTTAAGGCTATTCTATTATAATTTAAGCAGCGTCAATCACCACTGATTACCCAAAACTCCTTGATCTACTATCACATCATCCCCTCATCCAAAAAACTATAAAACCCATACCTGGAAACAATCAAATGATCATGCACATTAATTTCCAGAATATCACCCCCGGATTTTAATTTCCTGGTTAAGGAAATATCTGCATCACTTGGCGACAATTCTCCACTTGGATGATTATGCGCCAGGATGACCCCACTTGCACAGGCTTTCAGCGCCACTGCAAAAATTACCTTGGGATCAGCTAGCGTTCCAGACAAACCACCCTGCGAGATGTTCACTACCCCCAATACCCTACCCCTTCTGTTGAGCAAAATTACCTTAAACTCTTCTAGAAGCTCAATTCTGCCTTCCTCCCACCGTTCCATTAATACCCTGTAAGCTTCCTGTGCAGATGTAACCTGTGGCAACTCTGCCAATTTAAACGCCGGATGGTAACTGATCTCAATTTCCGCTACTTTAAAACTTAAATTTTCCATAATTTTCTGATTTAATTATGGCGCCCCGAAAGGTTCAGCTTCTGCCAAAGCAAAAGGAGGAACGGAATAAATGGACAGCGGGCAAAGGCCACAGGAGCGTTTATGCCGGAAATTCCTTTGCGTGCCAGAACTGAAACTTAACTTGGTCAGAATTGAATAAGAACCCCAAACTGACCTTCAAAAAAATAATTTCCATTTTCCAGAATATAAAAACAATTTATTTTATACTTTCCCTTACAAAACAATGGTAACGTGTTACACCAGATCATGTTTTTGAATAAAGACAATTTTAATTACTCTTAAAAGAACAAATAAAACTTATGACCAAAACCAGAAGAGAAATAATCGATGAAAAAAATCGGCATTTTTCATATGTCGGGGATGCAACCAGCAACGGAATTATCTGGGGTCAATATGAAAGATTAGTAGATTTTATCTTTGAAACTTATTCCAATACAACCAGAAGATATGATGAAATTTCTCTGCCGCTACTTAACACCATTTCCCATGGCATCGAGTTAGCCATCAAGGAAAATATGGCATTTTTCAACCAATACAGTGAAAAAGAAACAACTACCAAATTCGAAAATATCACAGCCTTAATGAAAAGCCATGACCTGACAGAGCTTGCGAAAGAACTAAAAGTCGCATACAACCGGGTTCATAAAAAATTAAGAGTAGACCCGGCAGAAAAGGAATTGTTCAATCAATACTTTCAAAAGTTGGAAAAATTACTTAAGATTCTAAACCGATCAGCTGAAACGTTTCGATATTCCCATAAAATAGGAAAAACTGGAGACATCATAAAACCCAGTATCGACAGAACAAAAACAATAGACTTTCTTGAATTAAAAGAACTGTACAGGGAAGTACGAGATCTATTTATTGGTGCGCCAAATTCAATAGGAAGGTATACTGATTTTGTTGATTATCAGAAGGCTCACCCCGAATTCAAACGAGGTAAAGGTTACCTACGCCTCCAACGACTTCATTACACTGATTGGTACTTTAATGACTTATTAAGAACCGTAGAGGAAGAGTACAAATGGAAAAAAATCCGGGAATTTGTTTATTTCGACCCGGAAACTAAAGAGAATTATGAATTTACCCATTGGGATAACGATATCTATGTTATTGCCGTTGACCGATAAAACGTAAGATAATTGATTCCTAGCCGTCGGACAATTAAATTTAAATATTTAGGACCCACAACTGTAATAGTACCAATATTGGACAAAGTAAATTCAGCTTTTTTCAATATTGTAAATTACAATTACCCGGGATGGAAAAAAGTATTCAAGATCTGACAAGGAAAATCGACATGTTACTCACCAGGATGGAGGAGATCGACAAAAAGCTAACTCAGGATATCTCACACACTACGCCGGATCCGATTCTTAAATTCCAGATAGGTGAATTGGAGAACCTTAAAACAGAACTCCAAGAGATAAAAAAAATCTTAACCACCTCGAACCAGCAAGTGTTGGATATAACAATCTTCAATATGCTAAAGCAATTGGAATCCACCGCAGGTGAAATCAGGGAATCAATAGGGTTTGTAAAAAATATATTTATTCAAGAAAAAGTCAAACCAATGAAGAAAAAACTCCCCAAACAGGAAGCAATTAATATCTTCCTTAGAAAATATGTAAAGTCAATGAAATAACATATCCTACGAACACAACACAACAGTAAAACATTTATTATTAGCAGATTACCACAACAGAAAACCTATCCTAACCAATTTACTTCTGACCAGGGTTGAGCTTGAAAATCGTTAACAAAACAGTTGACAGAAAATCAATAAATTAGGGGTATAAATCTTTAGAAAAAAACGTCAAAAATCAAAACTTGAAACTTTTTCACAGAACGTTTTCACGAGATAATTTAACAAATTACTAATCAATTATTTACAAAACCGATATTGTTTTATCTGCTACTAACCAATCAAATCGTAGCAAAAGCACCAGAAAAAGATGATTATCGGTCATAAAAATGTCAAAAGCAATAAATAAATCGTTGACAAAACCGTTGACAAAATGGGCCTAAGAACGGCATTTTAATGCGCTTTCCAAAACACAAAAAAGCGCATTTAAACACAAATAGAAGCCTTTTTTAGTCAAATCTAACTCAGATTTTACTAACCAATGATTCATGCTATGCTTTGTTTATTTCTATGATTGAAGCTCAAAACTAACAAAACGGAATGGAATAGGAAATAGGTGATGAAGAATGGTGGAAATATAAGAAGATTAAGAGCTGCCTTTCATCCCAGATAAATCTAGTCCGGCTCCCTACGCTGGCGCACGCGTGCCGCGTGTGCATTCCATATCACCTTTACAGTTCATCTAAATCTATTAATCCTTTGCCTCCGCTATAATCTATTGCACTGCTATATTTCCAATGCCAGGCCTCGTTAACAAAACCACCAACAACAGGATTGTCATGCAAATAATCTGCCTTTTGCTCAATAACCGAGGTACTCCACAATTCTATTGGTTTATTATTATGCTGCCAAAATTGATATCCTTTAACCTTACTGCTTTTTGCGCCTGCCCGCTTAAACATCCATAGCAGCCATTCTTTTCTACTTTCCTGGCTGTTCTCTATAATTGCTTTTACAATTTCTTTGGAAGTATATTCTTTAATCCGTCCTAGCAGAATATCTGGATTATGATTTTTTGCACTAAAAATTAAATGTATGTGACTTGGCATAATGCACCAGCAATAAATTTCTAAACCTAGGTTTTTCTTGCAGTAAATTAAGCTATCAACGACAATATCGCAATATAAACGCCGCACAAATATATCTATCCAATATACTGTTGCAAAACTTACAAAATATAATCCTTCCTTATTGTAAAATTTATATTTACGGCTCATTCCTTTATGTTTTATCCACACCTGCGCTAGCAGAAACATGTACATCTTCTTATATACCGGGATGAATTAACCATTTTGACCATGGGATAGCTGGTGGTAAAATGGCTTTAATTAGGAGACTTTATTCTGATTTAAATATATGGAAAGAAAATTTTACTTTATTAAATACTATTGGATACTTGCTAAGGATTTACTTTAGCAACCATATTGCATATTCCTTCAGCAATGTTGCACACGCGGCACGCGTGCGCCAGCGTGGGGATCTAGTTCAACAATTTTGTTAATTGTAAATTTCGGATGGATATATTTTATAAATAATCAAATTCCATTTAATTGGAAAGCAGCTCTTTTTTTCATCAGTTGTTATGACCTTTTGATTTCTGCTCTTTTTCGTAAGCGGATTGAACATATAATCAAAAATGATAAATCGAAGAGGTTTGTAAGATATTATCCCTTTTTTATTGTGTATTTAACAGTTGGAATCATTCTTCTTTTCATAGATATCTTTTACTATTAACACGCGGCACCCTTACGCCTGCGAGCTACAAAAATAATGCACCGTGGGCACTCGCGAGGGTGGCATTTCCCTGAAACATACTTCATCTAAAAAATCAAATGCCGGCTATAATTTCAAACCGGCATTTGGTCAGTTTTATTAATTTATCTGGCGGTTAGTACAGAAAATGTTCCCTTTATCAGGTTAGTGTTAGGCTTAATCTGAATAAAATAAACATAGGCTCCTTCGGCCAATGGGGCGCCATTATACTGGCCATCCCAATCGTTGCTATAATTGGTTTTACTATAAACCAGTTTGCCGTTAGTAGAAAATACCCTCACCCAGTTTTTCGGATACTGTTCGATATTCTTAATCAGCCATATATCATTTACACCATCGCCATTGGGTGTTAAAATATTTTGCACTTTAATTTCTTGATCGGTCTGCTCAAGCGTTAAATTTTCATCCAGCTTCATTTTTTTCGGTGGTGCCTTGGCCATGAGCAGCGGTGCCTGCATATTTAAGCTTTCTATATTTTGTGTCGTATCTACGGTATACTCAATATAGGGTTTATAGGCTGCAGCACCCTCTTTTGTAGAGAATGAAGTAAAAACAGCATCGGTGAGTGCTGTGATTTTTAAACTCAGCAAACTATCAGACGGCATATGCTGCAATTGATTGGTCACATCAAAAGCCACAAAAGCTGCCGCAGGGGTGCCATCCTGAACATTAATTAAGGTATCGGCCGCAGGCGCATTAGCCCATTTAAGGGCGCTTTCTGTCCAGCTATTGTTGTTAACCTTTTCTAGTCGCCATTTAGTGGTGGAGGCGCCTAAACTATATAATTTTACCTTGGCGCCGATTACTTTCCCCTTAACTTGATGAAGGTCGAATTTAAGGTAACCTTCCCTCCGGTAACTTACCCCATCGCTTTTAACCTCCATGTAGGTATAACTACCAAAATTATTATTGGCAAAAGTACCGTCTTTAACAAATGCATCAGCAATTACAGGTGCAGTTTTAACAGCTAATGCCGAAACCGCCGTATCTACAGTGAAGAGTATTTTGGGCGGAAAACTACCTTGTCTGGAAGATACGGCCGACCAAATATACCCCACATTTGATGGTACATCTATTTTGACAGATAAAATGCTATCTGTACCCAGGCTATTTAACAATGGCGTAACATCAAAATAGACATAACCAACAGCACTCGCCCCTGCCACGCCCGAAATTACTGCGGCATCTGCAGCTGGTTTATTATTCCAGATAATTCCTGTTTCCGTCCAGCTATTATTACTCACTTTGTGTAAGTTCCATTGGGTGCTTACAGCTCCTGTAACATATAACCTGAGTTTTGCGTTGATGGCATTACCCTTTACACCATGCATATCAAACTTCAAATAAGCTTCTCTGGTATAACCATTACTGCCATAACTCATGGCCAGATAAGAATTTAAACCATAGTTGGTTGTAGCGTAAGTACCATCCTGCACAAATGAATCGGCAAGGGTAACTGTACTATCGCTTTTTATGGTTGATATTCCTTTTAAAGCCTTGATTTGTATGGGTTCACCTTCGTAGAGATCGCTAACTTTGGCGGTGTTTACGGTAACCATAGAAGAATCTGCTGCTGGCGTAATTTGCACCGGGCCATTAGCCCTTACAGGCGTAAAAGAGTTGTTTTGGAAAATCCTGTTAAAACCCAGTTTGATTTCGTTATTGGTGTTAAAAGCATTTTTCACATCACTTACATGAATATCTAAACCTGTCGGTTTACGTTTTAATAAGAGTGCAACAGGTTTATCGGCCGATACGCTGAGGTTATCAGCGCCTAAATTAGTGGCCTTCGCGTTACCTGTACCCGTAAAAAACACCCCTGTATAACCATTGTAACTGGCAGAAATCAGGTTGGCAGCATTGTAGTTAATATACAGGGATGTAGAATCGGCAGCTAATATTTTAGCATTGAAAAAATTAATCAGATCCGTTTTACTAACCGAGGGGACAATTACATAACGATAAGAATCATCTTTTCCTGAACCTGTTGTGCCATGGTTAATACTCAGCTGAAAAATATTGACCGATACAGTAGCATTGGTATTTCTTTTATCCAGGTTATACCAGTTGCCTGAGCGCGTTTCGGCCCTTAAAACAGCAGTGGTAGCTATGGTGCTTTTAGGTAAAATAACGTAGCCCACACTATCTTGCCAAAACCACGATGCCGAGGTAATATCTAAGGAAGTTGCCACACTGCTGCCCAAAGCAACAGTTTGTTCTGCTCCACCATTAATTTTGTAATAAGTATCGGTTCTGCGTTGGGTTTGGTTAAGTGTAGTATAAATATCGCCTGCTGCTGCATCTGTATCACTTACCGCGTTGCCTACGCAAATTAAGGCGTCTTTAAAAGCAAAATAAGCTTTGTTGGCTTTTGTTTTGGTATACGTATGGGTCCGGCTTAAATTGAACATACCGATACTAACATTGCCATCTGATACGCCCCCTGCAATATCGTTATTACTTTCAGTTCCGGCGCTCCAGGCTACGAGCGGTAGTGTACCTGTTTTTTGTTTAACGGTAGTACCTGGTATGCACCGCCAGTTCCAGCCTACCCTCGCGGAATCATATTCATTTCCCCTGCGGTATAACATCGTAGAACCATCTGCAACAAAAAAGTTCATGAGGCCTGCACCACCCGAAGCATCAGAAGATTCTGCCCCCACGGTTCTTTTAGAGAGCATACGGATAGCGGTAAAATATTTGGCTGAATGGTTTAATATGATATGGGAGTTCCAGAAATATTTAGTCGAATCTATCTGATAGGTTTTATACCCACTATTGGCAAGTTTGGTTTGTAATGCTTTAACACGTTTATATGGTGCTATTGTCGAATCTGCAACGCTGGTAAATTCGCTGGGCATGGCTGTTAACTGCGTACCAAGTGCCCCTTTAACTGCATTATGCCGGCCAGCAATATTATGCCCGGTAATATTGCCTTTGTAGGCCATCCATTGCATGCCATTTAAGATGATATTCCCCCAGGCCTCCTGCTGTGATTTTGTTAATGCCCATTTACTATTTTTCACCCAAATGGCATATCTCGAAAGATCACGAAGATAATCGGAACCATAACTTGTATTTTGATATTGAGAACCCAATGTAGATGATGCACTGTGCTGGAATAATGTACCATCATAGGCAGCTCCCACAATACCCGAGGAGAGGGTTGTTTTATTGATTTGCAGCGGAATTTGATTGGATATAATAGTGGAGATGGTATCCATTGAGGTGCTATCGTCGCATCCTGCTGCAATGCCGGTGTAGCCTAATATCCTGTAACCCACATTCCCCATCCGTTGCCAGTCGTAAGTCGCGCCGGGGTTATTACCCAAATTAGGGTTATTAAAGGTGCTTTTGCTGGCACCGTTGCTCCAGGTATACCTTAAAAACTGTTTAGCTTTGGTTTTGATGTTTGAGATAATACCACTATAGGAAGGGTTAGCTGCATCGGCCTGAAAATTATCATTTAGTTTCGCCAATATCATCCCTAATGAAGAAGGTTGCGCCATTGCACTTCCCGTCCATGCAAAACCGGGATAATGGTTCAGCCAATAGTTGACAGCATTATACAGCTTAACTTTGGTTGCTTCATTCTGGTAATAAGCAGTAGAATCCGGTCGCTCAAACACATAAAGCAACTTAAAAATCGTATCTGTTAAATCAGCCTGAACACTGTTTCTATTGGTTCTTTTAAAACTTCCGTCTGTATCAATACGGGATAGAATATGGCTTGCGGGTATGGCTTTTACAGCATTGGAATAAGCGTAATTGAAATAATAACTGGATAAATAGGCATTACGAACCTTTGAAATATCGGTTTGTGCAGCAGCGGTTATGCTACAAAAAATGAAGATGCCGCATAACAGTAATAATTTATAAAACTTTAACATAGGGCGTACTTTTAAGTGAAATTTAGGATGAGTGTTAAATTGTCCAAAGTTGGTTAGCCATTATTCCATACTGTTCATCAGTAGGTAATTTAGCTTCCAGTAAACAAAACCTGTTATGAATGCCAGGGTAACAGCATGATGGATTTAACCCGGCAGGGGCATTTGTTTAAAAACATGGTTTGAGCACAGGTTGCATTATCCCGACAGTACGCCAGGAAACCGCTGCCGAAGGGCATGGCCAGCCCCGGGAGGATTTGAAGTAAATTCATATTGTTTTCTTTAGTATTTGGTTAGTAGGAAGTTGACAGAAAAATAAAAAATACCTGGTGATCAATAATCTTTTTACTATCGCGATCCTTCAATAAATTTAGATTGAAAAGAAAAAACAATAGGGGTAATATCATAAGTAAATAGGGGTTAAATCTTGAATTTCAATCGGTTATAAACAAATTAGATTCTATAAACACCAAAAAAGGCAATGTTTGAAATTTCATTCACAACATAACATCCATGACGCTTATTGCAAAGAATTTTCAAGACATTGCCCTTAAACAAACGGAACAATAGAGAAATAAACTATCCTTGTTTCTCCATCTCTATAATCAATACCATTGTTATCGACATAAAAACATATTGCCTGTTAGCAAGCAGTTCTTTTATTTATAAACCCTGACGTAATCTATTTCATATTTAAGGGGGAGAATATTTTCATCCAGCCGCCCGCCCAGCGTACCTTCCCTGCCTAAAGCTAAATTAAGAAGGAGGTAAAATTTACTTCTAAAAATTTTTTGGATATTTTGATCTGCTTTTGATATATCAAATTCGAAATATTTAACCGAATCGTAATACATCGCCATTTTATCCTTATCCCATTCAAATGTGTAAAGATGAAAGCCATCATAAGGGCTGCCTACATTAGGATGTTCACCCTTCATACCATATTTCCCGTCAATATCCGAATAGTGCACTGTACCATAAACAGCAGCAGAATCTTTTCCTATATATTCTAAAATATCAATTTCGCCGCAATTTGGCCACTTTACTTCTGTTCGGTTTATGCCCAGCATCCAAATGGCCGGCCATCCTCCAATTCCTTTGGGTACTTTTGCCAGTACTTCTATTTTACCATATTTAAAGTGCTTCTTATTGAGGGTAATGATACTGGCTGATGTAAATTTTGCATCTTTATAATTCTCCTTTTTAGCTTCGATGATGAGGTTTCCATTTGCTACCCTGGCATTTTCTAACCTCGCCTTTGTATAATACTGCGGTTCTTTATTGCGCACAAAACCAACTTCATAATCCCATTTTGTAGAATCGGGCAAGCCTTTGTAGTTAAATTCATCCGCCCATACTAATTTTTTGAAACGGGAAGCATCTTGTGCATTTGCAGTGGTGATGCAAAACCATAGGAAAACGGCAATAAAAAGTTTTGAATACATAAATAAAAAAATAGGAGAAAAAGCTGGGGCATAGCCCCAGCAAAACAAAGAACTAAACAATTAAAAGGATACTAAGGGACAATTTCAATTGGGATTTCCTTTATCACTTTGCTGGTTTCATCAATAGAGTTATTAAAAATGATAAATGTTGCTTTATACTTGCCAACCGTTAGGTATTTGTAATTGTAGGTGGTCAGATTGGCATTTCCGATATTCTTAAGTCCTACGGCCCAGTCTGGTGCCACCCTGCTTACAAACAGGGGCTTCGATATTATCCAGGAAACATTATCAGGTGCAGTAGCCGTGCCGCCAACTACCTGTAATTGTGCAGTTGTTGTTGTCCAGTTAGCAGCCGACGTTCCTTCACTGAATTTTGTCCAGTACGGATTATCATTTGCTAAATTTGAAATAACCTGTGGTCCTTCAGGCAAAATGGTATTTACAGCAAAGTTGGTAATCGTCCAGGTTCTTTGTGTAGAACCCGTTTTCCCGGAATACTTAAATGCAATAAATAAAGAATCGGACGTGCTTTTTACCAGGTCTGATAAATCTATGGTTCCAGATGCGATTGCTGTTCCGGTTGATAACGTTGCCCTGCCCGTAATATCTACCCAGTTAGCGGCCAAAGCACTCTGGGCATCTAACTTAGGCAGGCCATTAATGGCTAAAACCTGTAAAGTATTGCTTTGTGTACCAAACTGCGCCAACGAAGTAAATGATAATTGCGGCTTACCACTTACCGCTGTACGTTCGCGATAATCGTAATTACGACCCGCATCGCCCGTATAAACCGATACATTGGCTGCATATCCGCTGAAAGCGAACTGTACTGTCTCACCAAGCTTAAAAGTGGATACACCATTAATCAACTGACCATTTGTTACCGTAACATTTAATGTTGGAGCCTCTACTCCTAATTTTTTACTACATGACAGGCCTAAACATAACGCCGGCAAGACCATATAAAAAAGATATTTTGATTTCATAATTTTTAGGATTAATAGCCGGGATTTTGTGTTAATGAGGTATTTAATGAAATATCGTATTGAGGGATTGGCAGCAAAAGATTTCTTGGGCTGACATTGTTGGCCGGAGTAGCAGGTCCGGTGGCGCCAGGTTGTCCATTGGTTAAATTAGGTACACCATTCGCCAATGCGTAGGCAAGAAAATCTTTCATGTCGTTGTAAAAATTCCCCCATCTGATCAAATCCTGGCGCCTTACCCCCTCATAACATAACTCGCGGGCTCTTTCATCCCGAATGGCTTTTTGAAAATCATCTTTTGATAGGTTTGCAGGTAAGTCTGCATCGGTTGCCGATGTTATGGTTGCAGTAGCAGCTGCACCTGTGCCACCACCGCCGCTAAAAGCAATGGTTGGTGCAACCGTATAATATGGTGCGGCTATATTACCTTTATTTGTGAGTATAACACCCGTAACTTTACCGCCAGAAATGGTAGCCGTACCAGTTGCACCCGAGCCACCACCGCCCGTGATGGTAACCGTTGGCACCGTAGTATACCCACTGCCACCATTTGTTATGGTAACCGCTTTTACCAAATTCCCCTGTAATATCCCAAAACCCCTTCTTCTTATCTGATTGATATCACTATAGGCCTGTGGAGTTGGTCCATTAATATAATTTTCGGCTTCCGCACGCATTAATAAAACATCAGCATATCGGATAATCGGGTAATTTTGTGGTGTTGTATTTTTATCTTTCGGCGTAGCAACTTCGTACTCCCGTCTAAACTTACCGGCATACATTAACCAGGGGTTGGTAATTGGCGCCGATTTTACACCAGGTATGCCTGTTCCCCAGTTATAATTGGCGCAGTTCCAGTCTCTTCTTAAATCAAATGATACTTTTGGATTTGCTGTACTAGCAGGATCTACATCATAAGAATCGAATAGTTTTTTACTTACGGTCAACCAGCCTGCAGAGCCACCTATATTCAGATCGGATGAGGGTGTACCCATATAGTTTCCTAATGCACCACCACCTGCACCATATATGGTAACGTTCGAGCCGTAAAACTCTACTTCCCACATACTTTCTTTGATATCATACTTATCCTGGGCAATGTTGATGAATATCTGCTGGTAGTTTGGGTTTAATGCATGTTCTCCCGAATTAATAACTTTATTTGTCCAGGTTAACACATCATTATATTTAGAAATATCATTTATCGGAAAACCTGCCATCCTCAGACAAACCTTCGCTAAAATGGCTTGTACAGCAGTTTGCGTAACCACCCCGCTGCTGACTACCTTTGTTGTTTTTTGCGAAGCCAGAAGGCCTTCGGCAGTGGTCATATCCGCCAGCACCTGGTTAAAAACGTCTTTTTGTGGTGTGCGCGCAACATTTACATCCTGGATAGATCCTGTTGGCTTTAAAATAAGCGGAACATCGCCAAAATTGCTGGCCAGGATAAAATAAAAGTACGCCCTTAAAAAAAGAGTTTCTCCTTTAATTAAGCTCCTTTTACTTTCATCCATAGCAGGTTTATTAATATTTTCGATCAATAAATTAGCCCTTTCAATCCCAAAATACAGATCCCGCCACATGGTGGTTACCGAAGCATTATTGGAATCGTAATTATACATGGTTTCCTGTGGTACTCCAGTAGCTCTTGTACAAACCTCATCAGTACTGATATTCAGGTGAAAGGAATAAATGGCCTGATACAATCCACTTGTAGCAAGGGTTCGGTAAACGCCGTTTAATGCCGTTTGCAGTTCGGCGGCTGTGTTATAATAGTTTGTTGGCGTAACAAATTCTGTTGGTGTAGTATCCAACACTTTTTTACAAGAGCACATTGCTGCCGCAAAAAAGATAAGTGTTATATATATACGTTTCATAACGAAATCTGATTTAAAATGAAGTGTTTAATCCAAATACAATTGTTCTGGGACGAGGATATGCTGAAAAATCAAATCCAGGGGTCAGCACTGAATTCCGGGTCGAAACTTCAGGATCAGGACCTGAATAATTGGTCATGGTAAACAAGTTTTGAGCACTGGCATACACCCTTAAACTCGATAGCTTTATTTTATCCAATAGTTTCTTCGAAAAATTGTAGCCCAGTGATACCGTTTTCAACCTGAGGTAAGAACCATCTTCAACTACGTTGGATGAATAGGTGTTTATACCACCTCCAGCCCTATAATAGGTATTGCTCGGATTGGTAGGCGACCATCTATCGATATAAGTTGCAAATTGATTAAGGAATGGATTATTGGATGTAGATCCTTCAAACATTAATCTATTGGCATTAATTAAATTATTACCGTACGACCATTGGAAGAATACATTTAAATCGAAATTTTTATAGGTAAAATTGTTAGAAAAACCACCTACATGTAATGGAAGGCCACGACCGATAATTGTTCTGTCCTGCTCATTCACGACGCCATCCCCGTTGATGTCTTTAAATTTGATATCACCTGGTTTAATGTTTGCACGGGCATTGCTGTTTGTTGGGATATTTGATTTTAAAGCATATGCGCCATTAGGCATTTTATCGAAATCGCTGTACTGGTAAATACCATCAAATATGTGTCCGTATAGCTGTCCTACAGACTGTCCAAGTACCGATATGTAAGGAGGGATGTTTGAGTATCTGGTATCAAAACCAACTGTTGTAGCCAGATATTGTTGATTTTCGGCTAAAGAAACTACTTTATTCTTGTTAAAGCTAATATTGAAGTTGGTCGTCCACCGGAAATTTTTGTTCTGAATATTTACCGTATTCAGGGTAAGCTCTAAACCGTCATTTTGCATGGCACCAACATTCTTGAAAGCATTACTGGCACCCGTTGTATAAGGTAATTGGGCATTCAACAATAAATCACTGGTTTTTTTACGGTAAATATCTGCCGTAAGAAGCATGCGTTGTTTTAAAAAGCCTAGATCTATTCCGATATTGGTTTGCCTGGAAGTTTCCCATTTCAAACCTTCGTTTCCAAAAGTTCCGATCATGGCACTTAACTCTGGCGGGTTATTGTTAAAAGAATAACTTTGGTTTAAAGGAAATGCAAGTTGAGATAAGTATGCAAAGTCTGATACACGGTTATTACCGGTTTCTCCATAACTTGTTCTGATCTTCGCATCAGAAAGAATTTTAGCATCCTTAAGGAAACTTTCATTTTTTATTTTCCAGGCTGCCGATACCGCCGGGAAATATCCCCATTTCTCACCAGGAGCAAATCTGGATGAACCATCTGCACGATAAGAAGCGGTAAACAGGTAAGTTGATTTGTAATCATAACTAACGCGGGTAAAAAATGACTGCATGCCCCAGGTAGAATTTACCGATCTTGCTACAATTGAGGTTGATAGGTCTAATGCATCAAGTCCAAGCGATTCATTCGGCACATTGGTGGCACTAAAACCAGCCGATCCGGTTTTGGCAAATTGATTACTGAAACCAATTACTGCATTTAAGTTATGCGCATTATTAATTTTTTTCGCATAAGTAAGCGTATTTTCATTTAACCAGGTAGAACCTGTGTTATTGTAAATAGAACCGTTAACTTTCTGTGCAGTATAAGGACCCCCTAAAGCAGTATTCGAACCATAAAAGGCATTCACCCTTGCATTGGCAATTGAAATGCCACCGGTAGATTTTAATTTTAATCCTTTTATTATCTCATATTCTACATAAGCGTTTGCATCAAGGTTATTTGATTTGTTGTTATTGATGCGGTTTTTTAAATCAAGAATCGGATTAGCCCTGTAATCGGAATATACATTTACTGCGGGAAGTCCGGGATCATACAGCTGATCATCAATCGGCAATAAACTTCCTGTTATCGGCCGGTAACCCCATATAGAATAGAGTGTATTAATTGATGCTGAGAAATTAGATGACCCGATAGGCCCACCATACGATTGGGTATAACTGTAATTAACATTTATGCCCGCTTTAACTTTTTTACTAACGTTATGATCAAGCGTAAATCTACTTTGTATGCGGCTAAACCCTGAATTAATGATGATGCCTTCCTGATCCTGATAGTTGGTTGATAATGAATATTTAGTCTGATCTGCACCACCTCTTAAAGATAAAGAGTGGTTTTGATAAGGTGCAATTTTAAACAGTTGGTCCTGGTAATCTGTTCCCTGTAAACCCTGGTACGATTCCAGTGTTCTTCCCTCAATAAAATACCCCTGAGCAGTACCTACAGGGTCCAGTTCATTGGCCAGTTTAACAAAATTATAAGGATCCATTACGGCAATTCTCTTTGTATTTTCCTGTAAACCATAATAGCCGTTATAGGCTACAACAGGCTTGCCTGTTTTCCCTCTTTTGGTTACAATCTGAATTACACCATTCGCTCCTCTTGACCCATAAATAGCGGTTGCCGCAGCATCTTTCAATACATCGATACTTTCAATATCATCGGGATTTATAGAATTGTTATTGGCATTGTCCATCGGAAAACCATCGATAACATAAAGTGGCGAGTTATCCTGCGTAATTGACCCCGCTCCACGGATTACAATATTTGATACCGCCCCTGGCTGTCCATCGCTGCCAGCTACCTGAACCCCTGCAACACGTCCTGCCAGGGCTTCTTCGAATGATTTAACCGGGGCTTTTTCAAAATCACTCATTTTCACTGAAGCAATTGAAGTTGACAGGTCGTTTCTGTTTGCCGATCCATAACCGATTACAACAACATCACTTAGGCCTATTGATGATGGTTTTAAGGTTATATTGATAGTTGTTTTGGCACCTACACTCACCGTTTCAGCTTGGTAGCCAACATAATTGAACACCAACTGATCGGCAGGCAATGCCTGGATTCTGTACCTTCCCTCTTCATCTGTCTGCGTAATGATTTTAGAACCTTTTACCTGGATAGTTACCCCAGGTATCGTTTGCTTCTGCCCATCAGTAACTACCCCTATAATGGTTCTGCTCTGCGCAAAAACCTGGGTACCGACTATTGACATTAAGAGTACTAATAAAAGTTCAGTGAAATTCCGCGCCCGGATTATAGCGCCTATGGCCCTACGCCCTCTGTAAAGTTTATTCATAATTTAAGAATTAGTTTGGTTAGTATATCGGCCCGCTTCTTTTGAATAAGATATCGGTCAACAGCAAACATATTATTATTGAATGGTTAGGCAGGGGTTATTTTCTAACGAATTAGGGGTTGTTTTCTATAAATAGCATTACAAATCGAAGGAAATAATACCTTCATCGTTCAAACCAGACAGCAGTTAATTCTAAGCAAAAACGACAGCGTTATTTAACCGCATTATTTTTTAAATACCATAAAATCCGGGGCTGGGCAGCGGGCGAAGGCAAATCCTTCTATAGAAAAAAATAATCTTTTATAAAAACACCCCTATATATTTAGAATTGCAACACCTCTTTATTATCCACTGTGATTATTTTAGCATAAAAAAGCGATGTGTAGTGAAAGAAACAATTCCTTTATCACTTAGATTTAGTTCCCTTTGAGTTTTATCCTTTGAGCAGCTGTATCTGCTTATCATTTCTGAACTAAGGGTAGCGGAATGGGTACTTTCCTGGAAGATAATTTTATAGATAAATTGGGTATTTCTTATAAAAATTTAGTTTATTATTGTACTAACTCCCTAACCAATATGTTACTCTCGTGCTAAAGTTTACTTACAGCTTTATAAGTGCAGTAGTAATGACGTTCATTGCTGTACTCCTATCTCCCTTGCGAATCAGTGCGCAGCAGCAAATTTATTTCGACCATTTTAATGTTGAAAAAGGACTTTCTCAAAACTCCGTTTTAACTATTATCCAGGATAAAGAGGGCTTTATGTGGTTTGGCACACAATATGGCTTAAACAGATATGATGGCTATCGCTTTAAAATATACCGCAACACCGGTTTAAAAAATGCCATAAGCGCAAATGAAATAAATTATTTGTTTAACGACCGGGAACAAAACCTGTGGGTGGCTACGTCTAATGGATTAAACAAGTATAATCCTGAAAAAGATGCGTTTGAAAAAATCGTTATCAATAGCTCAAAAAACTGGCCTGGCAGCCATGTTATTACCTGCATCTATGAGGATAGTAAGTCTAACTTATGGATAGGCTCAATAAATGGTCTGACTAAGATGATTAAAAACCCGCCCTACAAATCGGAGCTTTTTCTCAAATCAGGATTAAATGGTTTGGCCTCAAACGAAATAAAAGCGATATCCGAAGATGATTCGGGCAAAATCTGGGTGGGCACAACTAAAGGGCTAACTGTTATTGATAAGATAAACGGCCATTATGCATTTAAAACCTATCAGGCAGATGGCAAACCGGGCAGCCTGGCCGACAATTATATCACCACAATTGTTACCGACAAACAGCACCGCATGTGGGTTGGAACGCAAAGCGGTGGATTTAGTACTTTCAATAAAAAAACGAATGCATTTGTAAATTATAATAACGGAAAAAATGGCGCTGTAAATGATAATATCAGAAAAATGATATTTGACAATAAAGGAAACTTATGGATAGGCTCTTTAGAAGGATTAATGATTATGAATCCCTCAACTGGCAAAATCTCATCTATTAAGCACGATACAGAGAACCGAAAAAGCTTAAGTCAAAATTCCGTCTATAGTTTATTTATGGATAAAGCTAACGCTATTTGGGTGGGCACTTATTTTGGCGGGGTAAATGTAACCTACCCCACTACTACCGTCTTCAACAATTTTCAAAACGGACATATAAATCCAGCTTTCAGCGACAATGTGGTGAGCTCTGTTTTAGAAGAAAATGGAGGCAAAAATTTATGGATAGGAACTGAAGGCGGCGGATTGAACTTTTATGAAAAATCATCTAACAAAAACACTTTATACAAAAACATTCAGAACAACAGCAGTAGCCTTGGCTCAAATCTTATTAAGGTATTATTAAAAGATAAAGATGAAAATCTGTGGATTGGAACCCATGGTGGCGGTTTAAATTATCTAGCCAGGGGCAGCAACGTTTTTAAACGGTTTTTATACAGTGCTGAAGACCAGATTGCAACCAGCAGAGAAATACCTGCGCTGGCAGAAGATAAAAAGGGAATCATTTGGGTAGGCACACAGAACGGGCTGTACAAAAGCAATGAATTAAAAAATATATTCACACGTTATAATGTAAAAACAGCTTCAGGCATCATTGAAAAGCCATCCATAAAATGTTTGTTAAATGATGCAGAAGACAATCTCTGGATGGGCACCACCTCAGAGCTCTATATCAAACCCAAAGGACAAGACAGGTTTGCCCCGGTTTTGCAGCGCATCAAAAACATCAGGCCCAAAATAAAATACATCAACACCATTGCACAAGATTCGAAAAAGCAAATTTGGATTGGTAGTTATTATGGTGGCCTATATTGTTACCGGTCCCAAAATAATACCCTAGAAATTTTTACGGAAGAAAACGGTCTGCCGAGCAACAATATCCAGGCAATTTTGGAAGATGATAGCCATAATTTATGGATTAGTACGAGTAACGGCCTTTCTGTATATAACCCCGGAACCAGGCACTTTAAAAATTATAATACGAGTGATGGCCTGCTCAACAATGTTTTCAATAAAAATGCAAGGCTAAAAAGCGTAAATGGAGCGCTTTACTTTGGTGGTTATAACGGTTTAACCAGTTTTTATCCGAACAATATCCAGAGCAATAATGTGGCCTCACCAGTTGTTTTTACAGATTTAAAACTGTTCAACAAATCGATAAGTGCGGATGATGAAAGCGGTTTGCTAAAAGCCGACATAAATTTTACAAATAAACTGGTATTAGCTTATGATCAGAATACATTAACCATCGAATTTGCCTTATTAAATTTTATTAAATCAGGAAAGAATCATTTTGCCTATAAACTGGATGGCTACGATAAAAACTGGAATACGGTTAGTGTGCCTGCAGCTACCTATACAAACCTGCCTTCTGGTTCTTATACCTTTTTGGTTAAAGGCATAAACAATGATGGGGTATATAGTGCAAACATCGGTCGGATTGAAATTGTAGTGAACCCACCTTTTTACGGAACCTGGTGGGCTTATCTATTTTATTTCTGTGTGGCAGCAGCCATTTTAGTTATCATTATCCGCTATTTATTAATTAGGGCCATATTTGAAAAGGAAAAAGAAATTAACGAACATAAACTCGAATTTTTCACCAATATTTCTCACGAGATACGCACACCACTTACGCTAATTGTTGGACCATTAGAAGACTTGATTGAAACCGAAAAAGATAACCCTGAACTTTATAGATCACTTCAACCCATTAAAAATAATGCCGACCGTTTGATGAACCTGGTTACCGAATTACTGGATTTCAGGAAAGCTGAAAGCGGGAAAATGCCATTACATGTCGGTTCAGGAAACATTGTTAAATTCTGCCGCGAAATTTTCATGGCCTTTCAGAACATGGCCATTTCCAAGCAAATTGAATATAATTTTGAAGCCGATAAAGAAGAAATACAACTATACTTCGATAAGGTTCAACTGGAGAAAGTGTTTTTCAATTTACTTTCTAACGCTTTTAAATTTACACCTAAAGAAGGTAAGATTAATTTTAAAATTGAGGAAAGCGATCATTTAGTCACGATTAAAATTTGTGATAATGGACCGGGTATTCCACTGGCTGAACAGGAAAATTTATTTGAGCGCTTTTATCAGGCAAAATCAGCCAGTACAATTGGTACGGGTTTAGGTTTGTCTTTTTCGAAAAGCATTTTAGACCTCCACCATGGAAATATCACTTTTGAAAATATTCCGCAAAATGCAGATGCATCCGGGCTCACCTGTTTTAAAGTAAGCCTGAAAACCGGCAAAAGCCATTTTAAGGAAAGTGATTTTATCACAGATGCTGTTTACGACCATGATGAAGCCAGGTATGGCAACTTCTTAACAAATGCTGTAGAAAACGAAAGCGCAGGTGAAAATCTGGTATTAGCCGAAGAACAAAGTTATCATGTTTTGCTGGTAGAGGATAATGATGATGTACGTTCATTTCTTAAGAAATCGCTGCAAACAAAATATCATATACATGAAAGCGAAAATGGCTTAAAAGGATTGGAAAAGGCTTTTGAAATCATCCCTGATATTATTATTAGCGATGTAATGATGCCTGTATTGGATGGTTTGGAACTTTGCCGCCGGTTAAAAACAGATGAAAGGACCAGTCACATTCCAATTGTTTTATTAACAGCAAGGTCGGCCTATGTCCATCAGGTAAATGGCCTCGAAAATGGGGCAGACAGCTATATCATGAAACCTTTTAACTTAAAGATTTTGCAACTCCATATCCAGAATCTTTTAAATGCCCGCGAAAAGGTTAAACAAAAATTTGCAGGCATCATTCAACTCGAGCCTAAAAATCTGCTTGTTAATACCACCGAGCAAAATTTCCTGCATAAAATTATTCAAATCATTGAAACAAAAATGACAGACCCTGATTTTGATGTACCCATGCTGTCCTCAGAAATTGGTATGAGCCAACCAACCCTTTACAAAAAAATCAGGGCCCTGACCGACTTATCTGTAAATGAATTCATCAAGTCTATCCGGTTAAAAAGGGCAGCTCAATTACTAAAACAAAAAATTGGTAACATATCAGATGTGGCGTATGCTGTTGGCTATACGGACAGGAAATATTTTAGTATAGAATTTAAAAAATATTTTGGCAAATCACCAACCGAGTTCATACAGGATGAACTTTAGCGGGTTCTTCATATATGGAAATTGTGATCCAGATCGCCCATGATCCCCCATTTCCTATTTTTTAAAAATCGTTTAAAATCCTCCTTTCCGGTTAAAGATTTAAACCTAAGCTAAACCTATCTATTTCGTTACACAACAGCAAACGTTTGCGTATACGGGCTAGCCTGAAAATGGCATTTTTTTAATCAGCAAATTACTATTTTGGAGGATGAAATATCTATTCTTATTCTGTTTCTTAGGTTTTTATCTAACCACTGAGGCTCAAAACAGGCCTAATGCTAATATCGATTGGAGCAAAGTTAACCCTGGATTACAGGTTAGTTTTGCCTCTTCAAATATACGTTTTGCAAAAGAAGCGCCGCCTGAAATAGCGATGCAGAAAACATGGTCGACAAAAGCATGGAAAGGTGAAAAAATAAACACCCAAGTGTTGTTGTGGAGCGGAGCACAAACAAAATCGATCAAACTACAGGTTTCTGACCTGAAAGATGCACAAGGAAATGTATTAAAAAAAGAAAACATCAGCAGCGGATTTTTAAAATATGTAATTACCGACGAATTTAAAGGTGGTTGTGGTTACCGGAAAGCAAAAGATTTCGATTCTTCTTACGTAGCCGACATTATAGATACTAAAACCGCAGCGCTTAGCCTGTCAAAAAACAATACCCAACCGGTTTGGTTAAGTATAAAAGTACCGGCAAACGCTAAAGCAGGCAGTTATACTGGTCAGATTAAAGTAATTGGCGATAAAGAACAGGTGTTACAAATTGCGGTTCAGGTATTAGACAGAACGCTCCCTCCTGCCAGCAAATGGAAGTACGATTTAGATCTTTGGCAACACCCACGGGCCGTCGCGCGTGTACACAATGTTCAAACCTGGAGTGCCGAACATTTCTCCTTAATGAAAGAATATTATCAAATGCTGGCCAATGCAGGGCAAAAAACAATCACAGCCAGTATCGTAAACGAACCCTGGGGCCATCAAACTTTTGATGATTATCCGAGTTTGATTAAATGGACCAAAAAGAAGGATGGCAGCTGGAAATACGATTATAGTTTATTTGATAAATACATCGCATTTGTACTGGAATGTGGTATTACAGACCGTATAAACTGCTATAGTATGGTGCCTTGGAAAATTGCCTTCACCTATTATGATGAAAATCTTGGGAAAGAAGCTGTACTTAAGGATGCCATTGGATCGGAACCTTATAATCGTTTCTGGAAAACCATGTTGGTTGATTTCACTGCGCATTTAAAACAAAAAGGATGGTTTGCCAAAACTTATATTGCGATGGATGAAAGGCCTATGGAAGCCATGAAAGCGGTGATCAAATTATTAAAAGAAACAGATAAAGATTGGAAAATAGCACTTGCCGGCGATTACCATGGCGAGATAGAAGGTGATATCGATAACTATTGCATCGCATCGAAATGGGACTTCCCTGCCGAGGTACTGCAAAAGCGTAAGCAACAAGGCAAAATTAGCACCTGGTATACTTGCTGCACCGAACCCTATCCAAATGCTTTTACCTTCTCTTCACCAGCAGAACAGGTTTGGATGGGCTGGTATTCGGCTAATAAAGCCATGGATGGATATGTAAGATGGGCTTATAACAGCTGGACAAAAAATCCGCTGGTGGATAGTCGTTTTACGGCCTGGCCAGCTGGCGATACCTACCAAATTTACCCAGGTCCATTGAGTTCGGTTAGGTTTGAAAAGCTTATTGAAGGCGCCCAGGATTTTGAAAAGATTTTGTTATTGAAAGCGCAGTATACTGCCAATAAAAACACCAAACAACTTCATGCGCTGAATAGTGCATTGGCCACCTTCGACATTAAATTATTGGCAAACACCTCTGCAGATGAAATGCTGCAAAAAGTAAAAAACCTGTTAAATGACTAAGAGCATAAGTTTAAAGATTCAATTTTTGGTATGTACGTTGTGCTTTTTTAGCGCATCTTACGCACAAAAAAACACCGATTTTAAGTGGTTTAACCCACGATCTAATGATTACACCACCTTAAAAGGTAAGGCCTGGCAAAATACCGATAGTGCAAATTATTTTACCAGAATACCTGCAAAAGCCGAAAAAAATGTACGAGATGCGGTGTGGAACCTGGCCAAGAATACCGCAGGCGAATACCTTGATTTTGTAACCAATGCCAGCCAAATCCGGGTTAACTATCAGGTAACCGGAGGAAAAAGCATGGAAAACATGGTGACCATTGGGGTTAGCGGCGTAGACCTCTATGCACAGGACACCAAAAATAACTGGCATTGGGTTAAAGGGGCATACAGTTTTGGTGATACCATCAGTTTTAAATATCAAAACTTCGACAGTACGGTAAATATTAAAAAATATCGCCTGTATCTTCCACTATACAATACACCGAAATGGCTTAAAATAGGGGTAGAAAAGAAGTTCGACTTTAAGGTAGAAATGGCTGACGAAAAATTGCCACTGGTTTTTTATGGTACCTCTATTATGCAAGGTGCATCGGCCAGCAGGCCAGGTTTAGCCTGGTCGAATATATTGGGCAGGAAATTAAATAAACCTGTAATTAACTTAGGCTTTTCGGGCAATGGCCGCCTGGAAAAACCATTGATTGATTTAATTAATGAGATTGATGCGCAGCTTTTCGTTTTAGACTGTCAGCCTAATTTACACGACAAAAAAACCTATAGTGAAACCGAGATTGAAACCAGGATTGTTAATGCGGTAAATGATCTTAAACAAAAACACCCTAAAGTTCCGATTTTGCTGGTCGAACACAGCGGTGGTTTGGCTCACCTCAATTTAGACTCGGAATTAACCGGCAGGTATATCTGGACATCAAAGATTCTGTCCAATACTTATCAAAAATTAAAAAAAGAGGGTAACAAAAATATTTTCATCCTTACTGCCCAACAGATTGGTTTTACCGATGAGAGTACAATTGACGGCACCCATCCTAACGATTTAGGCATGATGCAATATGCAGATGCTTATCAAAAAATAATCAATAAAATTCTGGGACAAAAGAACCAGTAAATACAAAAAGCAGTTGGTGTAGAAATACCAACTGCTTTTTATTTATTCAATAAAACAGATTAATTCTTGTTGCTTGTATTACTTTTTGATTTTGCTGGTATCAACGTCCCAATTATCGGTTCTGAAAGGGGCTACAGGTAAACCAGCTTTACTAAAGAGATTGCCTATACCTGCATTGCTAAATTGATAGCGCACCGCGGCAGGGGTTTTTACCTGTCCGTTTGAAACAAAAAGCTTATTACCTTTTACTTTAACCTTTGCCGGATAAAACAGCTTATCTGCACCAGCGATAAAAATTTCCTTTGGCGTATCTCCTTTAATTGTCAATCCACTTTCTGCATTATCGAATTCGATTACGATATCGCTTTTTTCTACTGTAAAGGATTTAAAAAGTGGATTTTTATAACCTGCTTTTTTCTGTCCATAGGTTTCGGCCAATGCTAAATTTGCCAAACGTAAGCCTACATCTTTTTTATTGTTAGGGTGAATATTTAAAGTATCGCTAACCAGATCAGAAATAACAACCATACCCGTTTTTGATGTCGAGAGGTTCCTGGTTTGCGCCTCCCGCACCAATGCCCCAACATTGTATTTATCGTATTTAAAAGGGGCGATCTGCACGTAATAAAAAGGGAAATCATTGTTCCAGGACTTGCGCCAGGCACCTAACATCGTGTTAATTAATTCGGTATAACTTGCAGGCGTATCTCTGTTACTTTCGCCCTGGTACCAAATGGTTCCTGCAATGCTGTAATTAACCATAGGAGCAATCATGGCATTGTAAGTATAACCAGGTGCTACCGGCCACCAGGCAGTAGGTGCATTTTTCGTTGCTGCGTCTTTCAATACCGCATTATTTTCTACCAGTTGCTCAGGAGTCCAGGTTTCGGCAGGAGTACCACCCCAATTGCTGTTAATCAGACCTATAGGGATATTCAGGTCCTGGTTGAGGTGTTTACCAAAGTAATAGCCTACTGCACTAAAAGTTTTTAAGCTATTGCTGTCGCAAACGGTCCACGTGCTATTGATATCATCCTGAGGTGTTTTTGAAGTGGTTTTTGGCACATTGAATAGTTTGATATTCAGTTTGCTCAGGTGTTCGAACTCTTCTTTAACGCTTTTAATTCCGGTACTGTAATTCCATTCCATGTTCGATTGCCCGCTACATACCCATACCTCTCCTATCCATACATTTTCGAGTACAATTTTGTTTCCAGCCTGAAAAGTGATATTGTACGGACCGCCAGCCTGTGGGGTTTTCAGCTCAACCTGCCAGGCCGCATTTCCATCAGCACTAACTTCGGTAACCTGATTATCCCAGGATGTGGTAATTTTTATTTTCTCTGCAGGCGAAGCCCAGCCCCATAGTTTGGTCGTCGATTTTTGTTGCATTACCATATTGCTGCTTAAGATACCCGGCAGGCGGATATTGGCATGAAGTGATAACGCTAAAAAGCTGAGAATAATGGAAAATATTGTTTTTTTCATCTTGAGTAATATTTAAAGTTTTGCCATAATGCTTTTGGCATCCTGGTCTTCATATTGATCGATAAGCTTGTTTAATTTGCCTTTTAGCTGGGTAACAATACCTTCGTATCCTTTTTTGCCATATAAATTATTTTCTTCTGAAGGGTCATTTTTCAGATCGTATAACTCCCAGGCATTAACACGTTTATAAAAGCGGATTAACTTATATCGTTCGGTTCTCACACCAAAATGCGGTGATACCGAATGTTCTCCATTTTCATAATAATGATAAAACATGGCATCCCTAAAGGCCACTTTTTTTGATTGAAACAAAGGCAGCATCGATTTTCCCTGCATGGCCTGTGGTATGTTAAGTTTTGCGGCATCGAGCAATGTTGGTGCAATATCCAGATTCATGACGAATGTTTCACTTTTGCTACCTGGTTTAATTACGCCTGGGTAACTCATTACCATGGGTGTTCTGAAAGATTCTTCATACATAAAACGTTTATCAAACCAACCATGCTCACCTAAATAAAAACCCTGATCTGAAAGGTAGATAACAATGGTATTTTTCGTCAGATTGTGTTTCTCAAGGTAATCTAGTGTACGGCCAATGTTTCGGTCGAGCGATGCAGCTGTGCTTAAATAATCGCGCATATAACGCTCATACTTCCATTCTACCAAAGCCTTACCGGATAAATTCCGGCTTTTTAAATCTGCTTCAATGGGTTTATAGTAAGCATCAAACCTCGCTCGTTGTGCTACATTCATTCGGTTAACGCTACCCTCTCCATTTTTACTGTAAGAAAGCATTTTCAGATCGTAGCCCATTAACATGGTTTTATCAATCGTCATATCCTGTACTTTTGCAGCTTCCCGGTTTACATAATTGTCGTAAAAGTTTTTAGGCATAGGGAATTTTACCTGATCAAATTTCCCCATATCAGTCGTATCAGGAAGCCAGGTACGGTGTGTGGCTTTGTGTCCTATAACCAGGCAAAACGGCTTTGACTGGTCTCTGTTATCTAACCATTGTTCAGATGCATCTTCAATTAAATTGGTTACATAACCTTCTTTGTGTACCGCTTTACCGTTCATATCGATAAAATCGGGGTTGTAGTATTGTCCCTGATCTGGCAGGATGCTGTAATAATCAAATCCCTGAGGTTTATCACCCAGGTGCAACTTGCCTATCCACGCGGTTTGATATCCGCCAGCCTGAAGATGTTTGGCGAAATTATCCTGACCATGATCAAAATGAGAGGTCTCGTTATCTTTAAAGCCATTTTTATGACTGTATAATCCAGTTAATATAACTGCCCGGCTTGGCCCGCAAATAGAATTGGTTACATAAGCTTTGTTAAAGGTTACGCCCGATTGGGCAATACGATCAATATTGGGTGTTTTAGTTAATTTACTGCCGTAACTGCTTATGGCCTGAAAAGCATGATCATCAGAAATAATGATTACAATATTGGGCTTTTGCTGGGCATAGCTTAATTTACAGAGTAATAGTGCACTGATTAATATTATTTTTTTCATTTGTGGTTTGATATAGATCGTATTTAAAAGGTTTGTTATTACATTTTCAGGTCTCCCTTAGGCAGGATGACAATTCTACCTTGATGATACCTACCCGTAAATTTACAATCTAATTTTAATACCCTTTCATTTCGCCTGATGAAAGTATCTTAAAGGCATCTATTGTATCCTATTTATCATAAACACTCATTTCTCAGCTAATAACTTTGTAATCATTGGTTTTAAAGCCATTGCCCAGGCCTTGTAGCCGTCTGCCTGTAAATGAATGCCATCGCTTCCATATTTGGTGGGATCTAAATCGCCATTTGGCAATAAAAACGGAGAGGCAATTGATTGGTAAGTATAATTTTTGCGCGGCAGTTTAGCCAGTAATAAATGAACCTTTTCATACTTCAATCTCCTTTCATCATCTCTTTTTATCCCAACAGGCAAAGGCCCCAATAAAAGCACCTTGGTTGAAGGCATATTTTTGCTGGTCCAATCGGTTACTTTGCTAATGGCTGCTACAATTTCTTCAGGACTATCGCCTGCACTAATGTTGTTCACACCAATCATCACCACCATTACCTTTGGTTTAGCTTTTGCATAATTGCCATTTTGCAAACGCCATAATATATTTTGGCTTCTATCGCCAGAAATACCTGCGCTTTCCCATTTTAAGTTTACAAAAACACTATCAAAAGCTTTAAAGCCGGGTTTATAGGTTACCGAAGTTCTATGTCCACCGGTGCCCTGGGTAATCGAATTGCCTAAAAAAAGAATATCGAGGTTTTTCTCGGCCAGCAACAAACTATCTATATTTTCATGCTGTGCCCACCAGTCTTTACCTAGTGTCCAGCCTGCACCCGATCTGTATTCTGAGCCTGGAACCGCAATCGCTGCGAAATTTACCTTCTGTCCGGTTGCCCTTAAAATAAAATCGGTAATGGGCGTAGGATTTGGCAAACTATGCGGATGATGGTTAACATTTGCTTTATGGATTACGGTGATATTGCCTCCGTTTTCACGTACTATTTTTTCGAAAGGTGTGGTATTTTCGGCAATAGGTACCACATCATCCACATCTCCTACCACATGCAGCATCGGGAAACCCAGTTTGGCAATTTTTGCGGCGTGATCTAAGGGGCTGTTTTTAAAATTATCGGCCTGTGTTTCTGTAAGGTTATAATCTTTTTTAAAATCTTCCCAGGGCTCTTTTGCTCCTGCATTTCTTTTCTTGCCCGGCCAGCTTTTTAAATCGAGTACAGGCGCATCTGCATAAATACAAGCTACTTTTTCGGGATTGGCCAGGGCCCAATTATACACGTAAACACCACCACGACTCATACCTTCTAAAGCTACTTTTTTCGAAAGTCCGCATGTTTGCATCAGGTTATAAAACTTATTCCACAAGCCAACGGCTTCGGCATTGCCAAAAAGCTCTGCGACATCGCAGTAAACAATATGAAAACCACGTTCCAGTAAAGAAACATCTGTTTGTGGTTCATGCCCCCAGAAACGGGCACGCCATACCCAAGGATGGCCTTTCGCCACCACCTTTGGTTTAACCACCTTACAATCACGCCCGTTAAATTTAAAGCTGGCACATTCAAAGCCATTAAATTCAGTGATATTTTTGCCTTCCTTTATTTTAGAAAAAATGTCGGAATTTTCAGTTCTGTTTTGAGTGATGGCTTCATATAACCTGGTTGCAATAATAGAAGCACCAATTGATGCAGGATGGATTTTATCCGGAAACATACCTTCCTTATCAACAAACAGCGGATGGAGGTTAATGATTTCCAGTTTTTCACGATACGCTACATGCTGTATCATTGGGATAATCCGGTTCACCAGAACAGGATCTGAAATGTAAGTGGTATCGGTAGAAAATGCAGCGACAGGGGCAACTAAGATAATGCGGGGTTTAGTTGATAATTGCCTAAAGCTGTTAATCAGTTCCTTGTACGTATTTTCAAATTCATCATATCTGTTTCTATTTTGTCCTTTACTATCGTTGGTACCTAATTTGATCAGTACGATATTGGGTTCGCTCTTTAAGGCATCGGCGTATGCTTTGGTTTTCCAATAAGGATTGACGGTATTTTTTAACACGGTAGCGCCGCTATGACCGAAGTTCATGACCTCGTATCCACTGCCTAACATATTTTGCAACTGTGCCGGGTAACTGTTTTTTTCGCGGTTGGCAATGCCCATGCCATAGGTGATACTATTGCCTACGCAGGCTATTTTTATTTTTTGGGCAAAGCCTGAAGTGCTGGCTACAACAAATAAAATAGTGGTAAAAATTATGGTTTTCATCCGTGAGTAACTTGTTTTAGTGGTGATGAGGCTATTATGGTTAAATAGTTATTCTGTTTTGGTAGTATTTTCAAAAATAATTGTTTACAAAAAACAATAAAAAGTTTAGCGCAACTACACAAATATACATAGTTTAAAAAAACTTTTACTGCTCCTTATCACTTTTTTAATAAAGATGATATCACATTGTGCAGCAATAAGATCGCAATTGAAAAGCATACAAAGATTAGGTAAGATTTTAATTTCATGATGTATGTTATAACTTTTATAATTAAGACAATCTAATCAAAAAACCTAAACCTGTTTTCTTTTAAAAGCTTCAAAATCCACTCATTTTCTGATTGAACATGATACATTTTAACGAAATCAATTATGGGTTCATCAGCACTTGCTCAATCAACAGACCTATCAGCTTTGTGCTTACAGTTTTAAAAACCTGTGCCCTTTGATTAAAAAACTGCTTAAATTTCATCAATTATCATTCAGCAGGATAGATGCAAATGCTTAAAAATTTTGCTTTTAGAGATCATAATTACAATTAATTGGGATACAGGCTAAAGCATTCATGGAATCTATCGATCCATTCATAGAGTGTTTATGCCTATTCATCTATTATCTATTTCAAGAAATACTAATATGTGCTACGTTTGTCATGATCATATTAATGCAATACACAGGTAACTAAGCTAATAAAGGGACACTAGGGATGGAATCCACTTTTTAGTTACATTCTTACTGTGATGTTAATAATGACTATAGAGGGGGCATTCCGGGATGATTTCGCCCCCTCTGCTTTTTTTAAGATTATTTACTTATCGCTCTCAATCCTTTCGATTTCCGGTCTGCAACAGAAAAATGGCTAATCGAAGGGATGCCTTTTGAAGAAATAATATTCAACCTGATTTTTGAAGCATTTACATATTCAGGCAAATTGATAATCTTACAGGCTTCTACCCTTTCGCCGGTATAAATGGTTTGCCATTCACCATTAAAAACAGCTATACTATACTGCTGAATGTGGAACTTACGGATAGATGAAAAGCCATCTTTAAGATCAATCATTTCCGGTTGCTCCATTAAGGTAATCCTGTTTATTTTTTTCGGACCTTTTAAATCCATGGTTAAGGTTGCCGTGGTATCGCCAGCCGTCCACCAGGTTTCTAAACTGTAATCGTTGGCTTTCTCTGGTGCATTCTTTTTATCTGCACTCGAATTGGATGCTTCAATAGGTACATTGAAAGCCAGATTGGTATAACCACCCGGCAATTGATTTTTACCATTCCTAATGCCTATCCTATCTGCCAGTGCTAAAATCCGTAAACGTTCATGCGCCCTGATTTGTCCGTGCTGATCAGGCGGAACATTTAAAATCATGATATTGTTGTTGGCCGTTGTCCAATAGAATAACTCTTCCAATTCATCTACTCCGCGTGCAGGTAACATTTCCTTTTTCTGGAACCAGTTCCACCGATCGGATAAACACAAGGTATGCTCTAATATTAAATAATGCGAAGCACCGTCGCGCGTAAACATTTTGGGGTCGTCCCATCGTGCCAGATTCGGATCCTTAGTCCTAAAATCAACTGGCCACCAGCGGATAGGGTCGCCTTTCTGCATGTCGGTCGGGTTTTGTATGGCCGTAATTTTCTCAGGCTTACCAATGGTATGGTTTACGGTAATTAAACAATTGGGCTGTAATTTGCGGATATGACTGTAAAGCTCAGGAATATGCCAGTCGGCATCTTTTTTTGCCCAGCCTCCATCGAACCAGATTTCACATATCTTACCATAATTGGTTAATAGTTCAGTTAACTGGTTTTTCATAAAGTTAACATAAACCTGCGGGTCAGGATTGTTATGCGCAGGTTCATGCCGATCCCATAACGAATAATAGAAACCCAGTTCGATTCCATATTTTTTACAGGCTTTAGCTACTGCAGCAACAACATCTGTTTTTACAGGTGATGATGCAACATCGTAATCGGTATACTGACTATCCCATAAAGCAAAACCGTCATGATGTTTGGTTACCAAAATAACATACCTAAACCCAGCTTCTTTTGCCGTTTTCACCCATTGATCGCAATCTAATTGATCAGGCCGGTAAGAGGAAACAGGTAGTTTGCCATCAGACCATTCCACTTCATTAAAGGTATTTAAGCCAAAGTGCATAAACATGCCGTATCCCCGTTTAATCTGGCTAAGCTGTAAGGCTGATGGACTTTGTGCTTTTAGCGAACAGCTTATTAATATCAAAAACCAGCTTAAACCTATTGATGTATAACTTGCTGCTTTTTTAAATCTGATTTTACGCATGGGAATGGTTGATATTTATAGTTTTGTTAATTTAACCGCAAAGGACGCAGAGTGAAAGCTCAGCATCCTTTGCAGTTAATTCATTTTTACTAAAGTATTATTCGTAACCGTTTTCAAAAACAATGGTCTGTTGTTTTTTCAGGTTCACTTCGGCAATTCCATCATCGCCCATTTTCACCGTTCCAACAGGCAGATTTTTTACCACATAGGTTTTAAAAGGTAGTTTAATCCGAAGTACACCTGCTTTTTCTGCATACACTTTTACTTTTGTTGGCACACCGTTTTCTTTATTACCACTTACTAAAAAGGCACCTTCGGTACGCAGGTTATTAAAAGTAACATCCTTCCAGCTTTGTGGTACAGCCGGAAATGCCTGTATATAACCATTTCTGCTCTGTAATAAAAGCTCTTGAACGCCCTGTGCAAAAGCAAAATTGCCCTCTAAGGTAAACGGACGATAGGTAAAACCAGAGTACTGCCCCCCTTTCTGATCGCCGTTTAAGTGGAAACTATTTGGTGAGCAGAAATTTGAAGCAAAAATTTCCAGTTGTTTCGCGGCTTTATCAGCCTGGTAAGCTCTCGCATATAAAGAAGCCATCCAGCTAAAAGAGTAACCACACCATGCCCTTGTACCAATTTCTTCTAACTGTTTTAAGGAGTTCTCAATAATGGTTTTATCTTTTTGATGGTTAACATCTAATAAGTCGAGCGGATAAATGGCCATATATTGCGAAAAGTGTCTGTGCGAACTCGTTAAGTTAGATCCGGGTGCTATCGTAAAACCGGTTTCATTTATTTCATAATCGGGCAATTGATTTAATATTTCTGCCCAATGTTTACTTTCGTCTATTTTACCGTTTGCCTTGCTTACTTCTGCAGCTGCTTTAAATAAAAATTTTGCTAAACCTAAATCAAAATTCGTCCAGTTTAAGAACCAGGCTTTAATACTGTTATCGTTATACTCCGGACTAGAGCTCAGTGGTAATTTTCTTTTACCATCTTTTAAGCGCGTTATATTTTCGAGATAGGTTGCCGCTTCATGGATGTACGGATAGGCCCTGGTTTTAAGAAAAGTATCGTCCATGCTGTACTTCCACTGCCAATAAAAATGCTGCGAGGTCCATGCACTTACCGTTGGTGAAAGCGCATATTGGATCCATCCACCCATTGGGTCGCCATTTAGTGTAATTACGCCTGGAACATTTAAACCTTCAACGCCAAAATATTGCTTCGTATAAGTCAGATTACGTTCTCTGATTTTCCATAACCAATCGGTAAAGGTGGCACCTTCGGCCAGGTGGTTAGCGGTATAAGTTGGCCAATAACTCAACTGGGTATTTAAGTCGTTATGAAAATCGCCTTTCCAGGGTGGTAAGCTCCCGTTATCAGCCGTCCAAACAGCTTGTAAAGTGATGGCTGGCGCACCTTTTCTGGCTACGCAACCCAATTTGTATAGTTCTAAATAATACTGTTTTTGTATGAGTTGATCTGGCACGGAAATACTCGATTTATTCCAGAAATCCTTCCACCATTTGGTATGTGTACCCCAGCTGGTAGGCTCTTTAGCGGTTGAAGAGATAACAGCTAAGGTTGCCGATTTATCATTGCTGATGGTCCAGGAGCCGATTACATTGCCATTGGCCATTTTTTTCCATTGTACCAACACTTCATAATAATGACCTTCGTAAGTAGGCTGATGATATCGGATACTATTTGCAGTATGGGTAACAGTTCCTTTGGTATAACCCAGTTTCTGTAAGCCTTCGCCTGCATGGCTGTTATCACCTTTTTCTGTTACATTATTGGCGTAATTATGCACAATTAAGTTCGGTAAGATGGCCGTTGATTTAAGATTTTCAAAACTAAAATATCCTTGTTGCTGGGCGGCATGGATATAACAGTTAAAAACGGTACCATTTTCGAATTTAACGGTGTTTAAAGCCGTTTCGATATCCAGCTCATTCGATACCACTTTACCTAGTTTAGCAAGATCGAATTCCATTGCTGCAGCAGGCAACTTGGTTGGATAGGGACTTCTGTCATAGGGTTCATCGCCTATTTTTTGAACGGCAGCGTAGTTGTTTTTGAGAACCTGCTCTTCTACCCATTTAAAGTTAAGCTTCGAAATATCCAGCGCTTTTCGTTCATCCCACAGATCTGCACGATCTAATGAAAGGCGAAGTTTATTGTTTTTTTCCCAGATTAAAACACCTAACATACCGTTTCCCAAAGGCATGGCTTCATCCCATTTGTTGGCGAGTTTAGGAAAGGAAAGATTATAAGGTTTTAATGATTGTGCAAAGCCTGCGCCAGAAAAGCACAGGAGTAATAAAACGATGGCAATTTTAGTTTTCATTTGTGTTTAGAAATGGTTAGCACTTGTATGTGTATCAATTTCTAAAATAATGATATTAAATTACAATAAAACGCCTAAAATTTACGCAAACGTTTGACAGTGAATATAGAACAGGCTTTTGCGAAAAAAAGATTAGTGCACTATTTTGAAAACGAGTTCTTTTAAAAGTTCTCCGTCATCAACATTGCCGGTACTATCTAAACCTTTGCTTTTTAAATCGTACTCGCGGAGGAGGCCAATTACCTGGAAAACTTTTCCAGTGTTGTAATTTCTTGCCGCTACCTCATAATCTTTGATAAAAAATGGAGGCACCCCCAAAGCTGAAGCGGCATCGGCTTTATTGGGGATATAGTGGTATTTTAGCAGTTTAGTAAAATACCCCCCTAAATTGGCCAAAACCATTACTGTTGGATTGGCTTTAGGGTTACTGGCGAAATAATTGATAATTTTATTACATTTTAATACATCGCGGATGGCTAGTGCTTTCTGCAATTCGAAAACGTTATATTCTTTACTAATGCCTATGTTTTTCTGAACCAGATCGGTATTAATGGTTACCTCTTTTGAAACATTGAGCATTAACTTTTCGATCTCATTGGCAATTTTAGAAAGATCGGTTCCTAAATATTCGGCCATTAAAGCCGATGCCTGCTGATCGATTTTGTAACCTTTATCTTTAATAAATTCATCAATCCAGGGCACCAGTTTATAATCGCGGACCGGATCTGACTGAAAAATCAGTCCGCTTTTATTAATGGCCTTATATATTTTTTTGCGTTTATCGAAGTTTGCATACTTAAAAGCCAAAACTAAAATGGTACTCGGTAAAGGTTTTTCGAAATAATTGAGTACAAACTCGCCCTCTTTGCTACTCGAATCTTCTTTACCCCATTTTAAATCCTGTGCTTCTTTAACAATGACCACCTGATAATCAGACATCATTGGGTAGCGCTTCGCTGCCCCCAGAACGGTAGCCATATCGGTATCTTTTCCATATAAAACGGTCTGATTGAAGCCTTTTTCGGCATCGTTCAATAGTTTATCCTCAATATAATCTGTTACTTGATCGATATAGTAAGATTCTTCGCCATGTAATAAGTACACGGGTTTGAATTTGCGGGCTTTGATATCTTTAATAATTTCGGCAGCAGTCATTGTTGGTAAAATTACGATTTAGGTTTAAGGATTTGGGTAAATGTTTATAATTTAAGATATGAGATTTGAGATGTGAGCTACCAGATTTGAGATACCAGATTTGAGGCATGAGATAGTAGGTGGGTGTTTTCCTTGCATATCTTAGAATTAATTAACTTTGGCGCTGTAAAAATTGACAGATTGCTTTATTTACAGAAAACTGAATTGTTAACTACCAACCGAAACTGCCAAAGAAATGTTTACGCCTACCCCGCTTAACCTTCCGCCCTATCCTTTTAAAATTACCCAGAAAGATGACGTGGTTTTTATTTTCGATGAGCTCAGGAAGAAACATCTGGTACTTACGCCCGAAGAATGGGTCCGGCAGCATTTTATACAGAACCTGATTTTGGAAAAGAAATTTCCGCGTACGTTAATCCAGATTGAAGGTGGTTTGGTTTTAAACCAATTACAAAAGCGGAGCGATATTTTAGTATACAATACTGCAGGCGAAAAGCTGATGTTAATTGAATGTAAAGCACCAAAAGTAAAAATTACCCAATCGGTTTTCGATCAGGCATCGCGGTACAACTCCATACACCAGGCAAAATGGATCGTGCTAACCAATGGTTTGCAGCATGTTTATGCCAGGATGGATACGGAAAAGGGTAGCTTTAATTTCGTACAGGAAATGCCTGAATATTTGGGATTATAGTTTTTTTTTGCCACGGAAGCACGGAAAAACACGGAGTTAAATTTTTACGAAAGATCTGTAGTCTAAGAACATCTGCTCATTGGAGAAAATCATTCATAGCATGTACGGTGATTTGATGGAAATCAGGTACAGTAGCCTTTAGGTTTATCCATCCCCGCTCCCGCTTCTCCCGACTTTATATCGGGATCCTGCTTTGATCGGGTTTAGGTGGCACAGCCAGCAAAACCATTAGGGGTTGCATAGCGCAAGAATAACGTCTTTTTTCTAAATCATCCGATTCATCTATCGGAGTGTCTCACCGACCGAAACTAAATTGCCACGGAAACACGGAAGCACAGAATAGCATTACCTATTTTTATCATACTATTCAACCCTCCATAGCAGCAAAAACCCTCCGACTTTAAACCTGATTGAAATGAAAAGCCCGCAGCGTAGCGAGGACTTGTAATGAAAAGCAGGACGAACTTTAAAAAGATTTACAACAACTGCTTTCCAAAAAACATGAAAAGATTTGTTTCACAATTAAGATACTTTGAACCTTATCAAAGCACGCCAAAAACAGTCCTTTGACAAGCTCAGGATTGTAGATGTCAGATAATTCGGTAACAGAATCATAATTATTAAATTGATTCTGTTATGCCAATAAACACTAATGATT
>NZ_JBWKYI010000037.1:0-48079 GCF_059423705.1 Pedobacter sp. GW460-11-11-14-TSB4 | reverse complement strand
CGTTCATTTTGATGATGAACGCCCCCTTTTATTTTATAATTTTTTATGCTGTTTCTTAATCTCTACTTTGCTTTTCTTTGCTACAGCAGGTTTAGCTGTTTTAACCTTCGGACTTGCAGGCGTTGCTTTTTCTTCTTTAATATATGGCGTTATAGAATCATCTTGAGTAGCGAAAGTAACTTTTTTAGTTAATTGCTTTGCAAATTTTTCGATTACTTTATCAGTTTTTTTGGCTTTTCCGTACTGGATAACAAGTTCGTTAAATGCAAGGGCTAATTTCGATTCTAATTCTTTGCGTAGTTTTTTGCTTGTCGAATGATTTTTCGACTTGGATTTATTCTTTTTCATTTAGAACTTATAGGGTTTCTTCAAAGATAAAAAAACAGAAAGTTAAATTAATATTATGATTATGTTAACACATAGCCCGGCGCTTAACATATAAAATATTTCTCATAACTTAGTTTAAATCAAATAGTTTAGAATTTAATCGAACGAATATGAACTATCCAATATTAATCGGCGTTGCGGTTCTGGTTATTATTTTAATTGTTTACCTGATTAAAAGAAACCAAAAGGATAAGAAGGCCTTTGAAGAGGAGACCATTCAATCTGAACTTCCCCCTGAAAAAGACGATAAGGAAAATATTTAAAAAGTATGCCCTGCTGCGATTTCGCCACCCAGATCTAATGTATTCTGGAAGCCTTCCAAATACTGAAGTAAATGCCGCTCTGCATTTGCATAAGAGGTAAATGTAGACGCCGGTTCATAGGCATCAGCATCAGTTTTGCTTTTGTAAAACGAACTGATTTTGAAAACGAAAACTTTGTCATCATTAATAGGCGACATAATTCTAGCCTTTATGGCGTGGCCGTTTACCTCAACAAAAAATTCTTTTAAAACAGTATAGATAACAGCAGACATAGACCAGGTTTTAAATTTAACTCAATATAAGAAATCTAAATTACCTTAAATAGCCCATGAATCAACCTGTTGTTGATAACATAATAATTTTTTAACATTAATTTAATGTGAATGGCTATTTCTTAACAGGCTCGTATGCATAAACCACTTCGTATTTACTGTTTTTGAAATTTGAAGAAAGTTGTCCGATTTTTAGGTTTTGAGCCTGGGGGGTAGGCTCGCAATACGAATATTTTTTGCCTTTATAAGTAACCGGTTCGCCAATTGGTTTATCAAACTGAACAGCAATGGTTAAATGTTTAGGGTATAGCAGGGCAATCATCGGCAGGTTATATATTTCCTTTACCAGATAGAAAAATAGTGCAGCCCGGTCATCGCAATCGCTGTACGTACTTAATAACGTTTGTTCAGGGGAGAAACGTTTTTCCTTGCCGAAGTTTTCACCGTCATCTTCATATAAAAAACCATAACGGGTAAACCTCATCAGGTAATCAACCCCTTTTTTCTGATCCATGCCCTTTAGGTTTTCTTTCAGGGTGGGAATAAGCGAGCTGTACGTTTCCCTGCTTAAAGGGATATTAAAATAACTCTCAAAATCTACTACCGGATAATTTTTGAAAATGGCTTGTACATCTTCATTAACTTTTAGCTTAAAGTGATGGATTTTTTGACGGTAGCTAAATTCGATATCCTTTTCCTGATAACTTTCCGGTTTAAAATCGGGCATTCTGGTTACCTTATAAGAGAAAGGATTTTTAGCCTCTGGAATTAAAATTTTAACAGGTTTGTAAGCATCGGTCTGTTTAAACAGTTTGCCATAATCATGGTAATTCAGGCACATAAACTTTTTATCATCAATCATAAAAAACGGAATATCACTGATATCCTCTTCATTTCTTACATAAAAGATAACCTGATCATTGCCTATGGCTAACCTGGCATCGTAGCCACATTTACTCAGTAAAAACCATTTGTATAAAGTATAACCGAAATAATTAGCTGCTTTCGGGCTAATCTGTTCGGCTGTTTTACGAATCAGCTGATAATAAATCCAGTCGTTTAGGTTGTATTTTTTCTGGTATTTTTCTAAAGACGAAATAAGGGGCGCATATTGACCAGAGGAGATGCGGCTGTAAAAGTTTGAAACGGCTGATGTGGTTGCTGTTTTGGGTATTGGAAAAACCACTGAAGAATCGATACTAAAGTTAAAGGTCCCATCATAAAAATCGAAAGAATAGTTTTGTCCCTTCGAGATGATGGCATTCATCATCAGGCAAACGAACAAAATAGTGCTCAAAACATATGTATAAATCCCTCTTTTCAAACCGCCCTGTATTTGGTTACATTAAATTTACTTATTATTAACATAAAAGCAACAATTTCTTTATGTGAACAATTTTAGCATCACTTAACGTAGTGTTAACATTAATGCTGATTCAGGGCTTTGAAAATTGCTTCTTAGGAGAAAATCGTTGGATTAGAAATATCATTATATATGCATGAATAAATTCTATAAATAACATATCATTAATACCAATTTAACAAGGCAAACCTACTTTTGTGGCATAAATATTTGGTTAGTATTTATAAAGTTTAGGTTAGTTGATAATAAAAAACCCAGATGGATGTCTGGGTTTTTTTATTGAATTGACTTAAAGATTCTTGCCGAGTTTTTCGAGCATTTCTGGTGGGATATTATGTGTATCAACCACTAAGAAGCCATCTAAGCAATCAGAAAATTTAGGGTCGATATTGAATGAGATAATCTTTGCATTCAGGTTCATGTACTGCCTCAATAATACTGGAATTTTGATGTGCGAGTTTTCAATGTCTCCGATGATGCTGTCTAAATCTTTGAACGATTCGCTACTGTCTACCAGGGTATCGGTAGCGATAGGCAGTAAGTCGGCTTTAAATTTGTTCCGGGGTTTAACATATTTGGCCATTTCATAATCGAAATGGTTTTTGGTAATATAATCTACAATTAGGGCCTTGCTAAATTTAGAAAAGTTGTTGCTGATACTCACCGGTCCAAACATGTAACGATACTGCGGATTATCGATCAGGTACTTTAAAATACCTTTCCAAAGCAAAAATAATGGAAGAGGTTTGCCCTGGTATTCTTTTCTGATCCACGATCTGCCCAGCTCTATCCCTTGTCTCAACATCGGGTAAAACTGATCTTTCATTTTGAACAATTCAGACAGGTAGAAGCCACGGCGGCCCATGCTTTCTAAAATTTCATCTCCTTTACCAATCCGGTAAGCACCTACAATATTTTCCAAATCCTTATCCCAAATAAATAAGTGGTTATAGTAGATATCGTAATTGTCGAGATCGATTTTTTTGTTCGTGCCTTCACCAACTTCACGGAAAGTAATTTCGCGCAAACGGCCAATCTCTCTTAAAATATTCGGTATTTTTAAAGTCGGCACAATATATACTTCGTAGTTTTTCTCTGTCCAAACCTTGAAATCTTCCAGAAGCACAACCTCATTTTTAATTAATTCCCTCGAAGTTTCTTCAATTACTTCAACAGGTTTCTTTTTAATCTTAAATAAGTTTAACGGATTAAAGAGTTTTTTCTCTGTATCTAATCCAACACCAAGCGCATAGGTACGGGCCCTTAAAAAGTCCATCAGTTTATTACTACTGTTCATATGCGAAATTTCAGATACGGCAATGGGTTTACCAATGCGTACCTTAATGGTGCGCCCGTGTTTATTTAAAAACTCCGAAGGTAGCTTTGCTGTACGCAGCGTAGGATGGATGAAGCTTAAAATGTTAAAGAAAACACCATTATTGCCATGGAAATAAATAGGTACAACAGGTACTTTTGCTTTGGCAATCAGTTTTCCAACAACAGGATGCCACATCCTGTCGGTTACCTGCTGGGCATCTAATTTAAAGGTAGAAACTTCTCCTGCAGGGAAAATACCAATTGGTGTTCCATTTCTAAGTAAATCAAAAGTAGTTTTTAAGCCACTGATACTTGAAGAATGCTGCACATTTTCGAAAGGATTTACAGCAACAAAAAATTCATCAAGGTTTGGTATTTTCTTCAAAATGAAATTTACCATCACCTTGGCATCCGGCCTAACCGTGCACAATAGTTTAACTAAAGCCAAACCTTCTACACCACCATAAGGGTGATTTGCAATAGCAATAAAAGGTCCTGTTTTCGGGATGCTGTTTAAATCATCATCATCAAATTCTATCGAAACGCCAATGGTTTCTAATATCTTGTCTACAAATTCTAAGCCTTTAAAGTGTTGATTTTGAGCGAATACGTCGTTGATATCGTTCAGTTTCATGATCTCCATCATCAAACCTGCTAAACCTGGTACACCTAGCTTATCTATCTTTGTTGCTTTCGCAAACTCAGATGTAGTTATGATCTTCATATAAAATTCTTAGATTGTTGATAGGCAAAACCCATTCTGTTTTGCAATCCCAAAAATAAGATTTATATTTATAATACACATGTCATATCGCATCAATGAGAATTTGGCTCAACAAAAATTTTGGTGTTAGCAAGGGTGAATTTAATGGATTGCTGTTTCTGGTCTTTATTCTCATTGTCATTAAGGCTATACCTATTATATATGATTATTATCAGCCCCTTTCAAATGATGATCCAAATCTCTTAGCACAAATTCAGAAGATCAGCATCACAGATCAGGCACATGCCAATAGCATTCGCGATCGGATTGAAAGTTCAAATCCCGAAAAACCGGTTAAACTTTTTAAATTCAATCCCAACACTTTAGATGTACAAGGCTGGCAAACTTTAGGCTTATCGCCAAAACAGGCACAATCGATTATAAATTATACCGTCAAGGGTGGTAAATTTTATAAAGCCGAAGATCTTCAGAAAATGTATACCCTTTCGCCAGAAATGTACCAAAAGATATTGCCTTATATTCAGATACCCGATCAGCCCATCAAGGACTCCGGAAAATATGCGCCTTTCGAAAAAAAGGAATATGCTAAAAAAACATTGACAATCGTCGATATCAATAGGGCTGATTCGGCACAACTGGACGAGATAAAAGGCATTGGTGGCACTTTTGCCCTTAGAATTATTAAATACCGCGAGCGTTTAGGTGGTTTTTACAAGAAAGAGCAGCTGCTCGAAGTTTATGGCTTAGATTCTACGAAGTATGCTGAAATTAAAGATCAGATCGAAATCAGCAATACGCCGCTAAAAACAATAAACCTAAATACAGCAACGTTTAACGATTTAAAGCGCAATCCATACCTTTCGTACAAACAGATCAATGCCATTATTCAATACCGCAAGCAGCATGGCAATTATTCGGGTATATCTGATCTGAAAAAGATTGTGCTGTTGAACCAGCAGGTTATCGATAAAATTACCCCTTATATTTCTTTTTAAACACTTGAGTTAAAGATTAAACATTTCCTATTCCGAGTTAATTGCAAAATTTAGAAAGAATCCATTTTCAATTTGATTTGGAAGGCAATTATTAACCCCAAATCATCGTACTGGCCGTGCCTTATAAACCTGATCGGAACGAGCACGGAGTGTAACGGAGTAAAGTGGAGAGCAGGGCTGAGTTGAGCCAAAAGCTCCTGTACCTGATTTCCAAAAAAGATAACCATTTAAAAATTAAGCATTTCCTATTCTGGGTCAATTTTAGGAGTTAGCCGCCAGGTTTAAAAGAATCGATTTTCAATTTGATTTGGAAAGCAATTATAAACTCCAAATCATCTTACCAGCGGTGCCTTATAAACCTGATCGGAACGAACACGGAGTGTAACGGAGTAAAGTGGAGAGCGGGGCTGAGTAACGCCAAACGCTTCTGTACCTGATTTCCAAAAAAAGATGATCATTAAAAAATTATGTATTTCGTTTCCAGGTTAATTATTGCCGTTAATTTCAAGGTTTAAAATTAACCGATAAACTAATTGAACCGAATACCATTTCATTCTGTAATTGCACAAATATTTAATGGTAACTAACTATCAAATAATTGTTTATAATTGCCTCAACTAACTATAAAATATAAATTTAATGAGCGTAAGCTTCGATTTTTCAGAAACAGAAACTCAGCAAAGTGTAAAGGCCATGGTCCGCGATTTTGCAGAGAAAAACATTCGTCCACATATCATGGAATGGGATGAGGCACAGCATTTCCCCGTTGAATTGTTTAAACAGCTCGGAGAACTGGGCTTAATGGGCGTATTGGTTCCCGAAGAATATGGCGGCTCTGGATTGGGCTATCAGGAATATGTTGATGTAATTGTAGAAGTGGCCCGCGTTTGTGGCTCAATCGGTTTATCATTAGCTGCGCACAACTCCTTATGTACTGGTCATATTCTGGCCTTCGCCAATCCAGAACAGAAACAAAGGTGGCTGCCAAAGCTGGCAACAGCCGAATGGATTGGTGCCTGGGGATTAACCGAAGCCAATACAGGTTCGGATGCCTTAAGGATGATGACCACTGCTGTTGAAGATGGCGACGATTACATTATAAACGGTGCAAAAAACTGGATCACTCATGGCAAAAGCGGCGATATTGCGGTTGTTATGGTAAGAACCGGTGAGCAAGGAAGTTCGAAAGGGATTTCGGCTATTGTAGTAGAGCGCGGTACACCTGGTTTTACTGCAGGGAAAAAAGAAAATAAATTAGGAATGCGGGCATCAGAAACCACAGAAATGATTTTTGACAATTGCCGCGTACCTAAAGCCAATTTATTGGGCAATGTTGGCGAAGGTTTTAAACAGGCCATGAAAGTTTTAGATGGCGGCAGAATTTCTATTGCCGCCTTGGCCCTAGGCATTGCAAAAGGTGCTTTTGATGCTGCAGTTGCTTATTCGAAACAACGCCAGCAGTTTGGTCAGCCCATTTCGAGCTTTCAGGCCATTAGCTTTAAACTAGCTGATATGGCTACAGAGATTGAAGCTGCCGAACTATTAATCCGTCAGGCGGCAGATTTAAAGAACAGGCATTTGCCCATGACAAAAGAATCGGCTATGGCGAAATATTTTGCCTCAGAGGTTTCGGTAAGGGTAGCCACAGATGCCGTTCAGATATTTGGTGGTTATGGTTATACCAAAGACTTTCCAGTTGAGAAATTTTATCGTGATAGTAAATTATGTACAATAGGCGAGGGCACCTCAGAAATACAAAAGATTGTAATCGCCAGAGAAGTCTTGCAAGGGTAGAAAGGTAGAAGGTTTAGGGTTTAAGGCAAATGTCGATCACCCTACACCTTAGACCTTACACCTTCAACCTTATTAAAACCAAATATATTATGAGTAATCCGGATGGCTTAACCACCTCCGGATTTTTTTTTGTTTAAAATTTTAAAACCAACTACTTGAAAGCGATGTTTTTTAATGACCAATGACCAATGACCAATAACCAATAACCAATAACCAATAACCAGGATAAGCCTGGAGTTTGGCGTTTGGCGTCAGTTAACCGATTAAATAATGGCCCACATTAGTGACTATTGTACCATAACCAATATTCAATGATCAATAACCATTTGGTAAGTGAACTAATGAACTAATGAACCATTGAACTAATGACTAATAAACTAACATATGGCAAAGTATTCAGAAAAAGCTGGTGAGAAAGTAGAAGAAACCATGCACGAAATGAAAGCAGGTAAGCTTAAAAGCGGATCAGGTAAAAAAGTGACTTCCAAAAAACAGGCTATTGCTATCGGATTATCGGAAGCCAGAAAAGCAGGAGCGAAGGTACCGAAGAAAGGTTAGCAGGTAAAAGGTTTATGGTATAAGGTTTTAAAACTAATCTTTTGAATAATAATTTTCCCTAAACCCTAAACCCTAAACCCTAAACCCTAAACCTTTAGCTTATTGTATATCTTTCGTAGTTAAAATGCTATCTACCACATAAACGCTAAATCCGCGCCAGGGCAGGGTGTTTTTATATTCTTTATAGTGTAACTCGTAAAACTTTCCGCTATTGGCCATCATTTTATCGGCAATTTCCTTATTTGCAATAGAAAATTCGAATTCGTTGTTTTGCAAGGTGCCGGCTTGTTTGGATCGTACGCCGCTTTGAATCAATTTACCTTCGTATGTTTTAAAGATATAACCTTTCTTTACCACATAATTTAATTCGCCTGCTTTAACCCCTTCGCCAAAAACAAAGAAATACCGGTAATAGCAAACTGCTACGAGTAAAATCACGACTATAACTGCGATAATTGAACCTACTTTTTTGCCTGTTGTCATATCCTATATTGTATATATAAATGTAAGTAAACAACAGTTTAGTTTAATCAATGATTTAAATATAATTTCTTTTTATAAAATCTTTCTCATTTTCAATATTTTGCTTACATTTGCAGCCCCGATAACACGGGAAAATTTAAAAAACCACGAGAGGAGGTATTTCAGCGTTATGATCATTATCAACATTAAAGACGGCGAATCATTAGATAAAGCCCTTAAACGTTTCAAGAAAAAGTTTGAAAAAACTGGTGTATTGAGAGAACTACGTAGTCGCCAAGCATACGAGAAAAAATCCGTTGCTCGCCGTACTGAAATTAAACATGCTGTTTACATTCAGAATATGAATCAAGATACAACTGCATAGTTGTTTAAGATATAAATACATTAAAGTCCTCCAGATGTTAAATCGGGAGGACTTTTTTGTTTTAAAAAGAAATCAAAAACTTTACAATAAACAATTAATTAATGATTTCTTTATATCAAAACTATTTGTAACTTCATATCAGTCCCCGGCAAAAAGATATTGAATGTTGCTAAAAAGTTTTATAACCTATTTAACTCACGAGAAGCGCTATTCTCAGCACACCATTACCTCTTATCAAACCGATTTAGATCAGTTTGAAGAGTATATCAATCATACGTTCAGTCTGAATTTTTTAGAAGTAAAACATGTTCATCTGAGGAGTTATATGGTAGATCTGATGGAGAACAAAATATCCGAGCATACCATCAATAGAAAAATTTCGACCTTAAGGAGCTTTTATAAATTTTTACAGCGAACCGGAGAAATTGATCAAAACCCTACTGTTTTAATTAAGGCACCCAAAATACCCAAAAGGTTACCTGTATTTGTTGATACACAAAAAATGGATCATCTACTGGATTCTGAGCATTATTTTGACGAAAGTTTCCCATCGGTTCGCGATCACCTGGTCATCGAACTGCTTTATGGAACAGGCATGCGTTTAACAGAACTGCTTCAGTTAAAGGATACCGATATTGATATTTATTCGGGAACGATAAAGGTGTTGGGTAAAAGAAATAAAGAACGGATCATCCCCGTAAATAAACAGCTTATTAATCAGGTAAATACCTACATTGAGCTAAAAAAGTTGCAAAACTTTAATAACAATTTGCTTATCTTAATCGTTACCAATACAGGTGCAGCGGCATATCCAAAATTAATATACCGTATTGTGACCTCATACCTAAACCACGTATCAACCAATGAGAAGAAAAGTCCCCACGTGCTTCGGCACAGTTATGCAACAAGCCTGTTAAATGCAGGAGCAGATCTAAATGCAATTAAAGAACTTTTGGGTCATGCCAGTTTAGCGGCAACCCAGGTTTACACCCACAATTCAATCGAAAGATTAAAAACAATTTATAAACAAGCCCATCCAAAGGCATAAAAAAAGGAGGAAAAATGAAAATCGGAGTTCAATCAATCCACTTCAGTGCAGACAGTAAGTTGTTAGATTTTATACAAAAAAAAGCAAATAAGCTAGATCAGTTTTTTGACCAGATTATTAGCGGAGAAGTGTATTTAAAGTTAGAGAACGTAGAGGATGAGGCCAATAAAATTAGTGAGATAAAACTCATTGTGCCCGGAGGAACCCTCTTCGCTAAAGAACAATGTAAATCATTTGAAGAAGCCACCGATCTGGCTATTGAATCGTTAAGAAAGCAGATTACGAAACATAAAGATAAAACACGCGCAAAATTAAGCGAGCATAAAGCAATTTTAAGCGAAAGCGAAGCCGCTGATTACTAAAAATTAGCTTAGTTTAAGAAAAGGCAACATGATTAATGATTATGTTGCCTTTTTTATGCACTACCTTGAGGAATTTGCTATTATTTTTTAATTGTTATTGACTAAGGAATTATGGTATCGAATGATTTTTTTTAAAAAAACAATAAGAATAGAAACGATTTAGTGGCGGTAGCGCATGTAAAGGGCAATGGTGGCAAAGCAGCAGGCAGCAGGGGAAAGTGCGATTAAACTTAAAAACCGATTCATATTCGTTTAGAACACCTAAAAAGTTAAAAAAAATAATACAAATTTAAGCGCAGGCAAAGCGGCTGATTATGAAGTACCTATTATTTTAAATGGGCCTAATTGAATGAATAGGCTAAAAAAGTTCAGTATTTTTTTTCAAATTTATTTTGAAGTGAAATATAAGTGTGTATATTTGCATTCCCTTTCGGAAACGGCGTTAGGCCAGGAAGAAAAGGGTTGTTCTTTAAAAAGATAAAAGTTTTAAAAAAACACGTTAATAGTATGAAAAATGAAGATTTTTCGTATCATTGCACAAAATTTAAAGCCTCCTTAGCTCAGCTGGTAGAGCAACTGACTTGTAATCAGTAGGTCATTGGTTCGATTCCGATAGGAGGCTCTTTTTATTTTAAAGTGTTAGCATTTTAAAGTAAAAAATGGGGAGATTCCAGAGCGGCCAAATGGGACAGACTGTAACTCTGTTATCGCAAGATTTCGAAGGTTCGAATCCTTCTCTCCCCACACTTTAAATGAACGACCAAATGTTTTAATGAGAGATTATTTCTATCATTCTTTCATTCAATCAATCACTAGTTTTTAAAAGCGGAAGTAGCTCAGTTGGTAGAGCGATAGCCTTCCAAGCTATAGGTCGCGAGTTCGAACCTCGTCTTCCGCTCCAATAAAAATTAGAAAGTGGGCAGTTATTGGTAACAGTTTTAATTTGGATAAAACTAAAAAGGCTGAAACTGGAAACTAAAAAGCCGACTTAGCTCAGCGGTAGAGCACTTCCTTGGTAAGGAAGAGGTCATGGGTTCAATTCCCATAGTTGGCTCAGGTATAATAAAGCTTTGTTAAATCTGTTTAATAAGCAGAGTAGACAAGGTTTTTTGTGTTGAAATAACAATAAATAAAAAAATAATAAAAAGTTAACCTACTAATTAGTTATAAATAAAATGGCAAAAGAAAAATTTGACCGCAGTAAACCGCACTTAAACATCGGTACAATCGGTCACGTCGATCACGGTAAAACAACTTTAACAGCAGCTATTACAAAAGTTTTGGCTGATGCTGGTTTAACTGAGGCACGTTCATTCGATTCAATTGACTCTGCTCCAGAGGAAAAAGAAAGAGGTATTACAATCAATACAGCTCACGTTGAGTATTCAACAGCTAACCGTCACTATGCACACGTTGACTGTCCAGGTCACGCGGATTACGTGAAAAACATGGTTACTGGTGCTGCTCAGATGGACGGTGCAATTATCGTTGTTGCTGCTACTGATGGTCCAATGCCACAAACTCGCGAGCACATCTTATTAGCTCGTCAGGTTGGTGTACCTTCATTAGTTGTATTCATGAATAAAGTGGATATGGTTGATGATCCTGAATTATTAGAATTAGTAGAAATGGAAGTTCGTGAATTATTATCGTTCTACGAATTCCCAGGTGATGATATTCCTGTAATCCAAGGTTCTGCATTAGGTGGATTAAACGGCGATCCTAAATGGGTTGGAAAAATTATGGAATTAATGGATGCTGTTGATAGCTACATTCCAATTCCTCCACGTTTAACTGATCTTCCATTCTTAATGCCTGTTGAAGACGTATTCTCAATTACTGGTCGTGGTACTGTTGCTACTGGTCGTATTGAGCGTGGTGTAATCAACTCTGGAGATCCGGTTGAGATCTTAGGTATGGGTGCTGAGAACTTAAAATCTACAGTAACTGGTGTTGAGATGTTCCGTAAAATCTTAGATTACGGTGAAGCTGGTGATAACGTAGGTTTATTGTTACGTGGTATTGAGAAAACTGATATCCGTCGTGGTATGGTAATCTGTAAACCAGGTTCAGTAACGCCTCACACTGATTTCAAAGCTGAGATCTATGTATTATCAAAAGCAGAAGGTGGTCGTCACACACCATTCTTCAACAAATACCGTCCTCAATTCTATTTCCGTACTACAGACGTTACTGGTGAGATTTCACTAGCTGAAGGTACTGAAATGGTAATGCCAGGTGATAACGTTACCATCACTGTAAAGTTGATCAACGCTATCGCAATGGAAAAAGGTCTACGTTTCGCTATCCGTGAAGGTGGTAGAACAGTAGGTGCTGGTCAGGTAACTGAAATTTTAAAATAAATCTTAAATCCCGGTTGACCGGGGCTTAAGTAAAATAAGAAAAGCGAAGTGTTTATACACTTAAACACTTCGCTTTCTAAATACGGGAATAGTTCAACGGTAGAATAGAGGTCTCCAAAACCTTTGATCAGGGTTCGAATCCTTGTTCCCGTGCTCAAAACAATGGTTGAGTAATTGAATGAGTGAATGATTGAATTTGAAAGTAAGCTTTCGAATATTATCATTCACTCATTTAGTCATTCTGTCATTCAATAAATTAAATATGGCTAAAGTAGTTGAGTTTATAAAAGAATCGTACGATGAAATGACCCAGAAGGTTACATGGCCTACCTGGGGCGAACTGCAAAGTTCTGCAATTCTTGTATTAGTGGCTTCTTTAATTATTGCATTGGTTATTTTTGCAATGGATAAAGGATCAACATTTGTGTTAGATACTTTTTATAAATCACTTTCTAATTAATATTTACTAATGAGCGATCTAAAGTGGTACGTTGTAAGGGCTGTTAGCGGTAAAGAAAAGAAAGTAAAACAGTACATTGATGCTGAGATCAGCCGTTTAGGTTTCTCTCATTTGGTTCCTCAGGTTTTAATACCAATGGAAAAATATTACCAAATGAAAGATGGTAAAAAAATTGCCAAAGAACGTAACTTCTATCCTGGTTATGTTTTAATCGAAGCTACATTAGATGGAGAATTAGAACACATCATTAAAGGAATTAACAGCGTTATTGGTTTCTTAGGTGATAAAGCCGGTAATCCAATCCCAATGCGCCAGGCAGAAGTTAACCGTATTTTAGGTGTGGTTGATGAAATGAGCGAGCAAGGTGAAACCATGAATGTGCCTTACTATGTGGGCGAAGGCATCAAAGTAATGGACGGACCTTTCAATGGTTTCTCCGGTATTATCGAAGAGGTAAACGAAGAGAAGAAAAAACTGAAAGTAATGGTTAAAATCTTTGGACGTAAAACGCCACTTGAACTTAACTACATGCAGGTAGAAAAAGAGTAAGAAATTATCTTTAAAATATTTAAAGGCCTTAGAATTTATTTTCTGAGGCCTTTTTGTTTGAAATAGATTTTCATTATAAGATTATGGCATTTTAATTGCTAGATTATAAGTATCCCTATCATTTTTTGTGATTTAATAATTAATTGTCAAACCACTTTAACAGTAATTATGGAATATTCATTAGTAGGGAAGAAGAACGCAGGTATTATATTTAGTTTTTATGATCCTTTTAAGTCGTTTCTAATCTTTGGTTCGGGTTCATTTTCTCCTGCTTTAATTCCTTTAATTATTGACACTATTCATAAAAATTATGTAGTGAAGAAAGTATCTGCAAAAGGCGGTATTGATGTTGATTATTATTTTCTTGAGTCAGGGATGGTTTGGGATAAAAGAAAAAGAATAAAGTTCAATAAAAAAGCGAATTCTTTATTATTATTGGTAGAAAACGGTCTTCCCAGATCCTTAAAGCCAACTTGGGATGCTGCTACTAATAAGCGGATCTTAACATTAGATAAAAGATTGCAAGCGCCAGCTCGGGAATTTACTAATACAGTGGAAGAAGAGCTTGGTATACAGCTAAGGATTGTACAGGCTTTAAGGACTATTGCTGAACAAAATGCGCTATATAATCAAGGCAGAACTACTCCTGGAAATATAGTAACTAAAGCAAAAGGAGGTACAAGTTATCATAATTATGCATTAGCTATGGATGTTGTGATTGTGAAAGAAGGTAATGCAGTTTGGAGTATATTGCCAAAAGAGGTTGTTAAGATTGGAGAAGATTTGGGATTTGAATGGGGAGGAAATTGGAAAGGTTTTAAAGATTATCCTCATTTTCAGATGACTTTTGGTCAAAGTATTAGAGATTTGAAAAAAGTAAAATAGTTATGAAAGGGTTTCTTATATTTTTGATTTGTATACTTTATTATGGTGCTGATGGTGTCTGTGTAAATGATCGTTCAATCAAAGCATTGGTTGATACTCCGGCTATTATCAAGAAAATACAAACGGACTTTTTAGCAATCAATAAACAGTTAAGCCTTTACCGAAAGAAAACTAAGGATGCACCCGGTGTGTCGGCAGAAGGTGGAGAGGTAACTGGTTATTATGATAAAAATACCTTAAAAAAAATGCATTGTGTTTTCTATGGTGAAACAGGAAGAGCTGAGGTTGATTATTATCTTAATAATAAAGGTCTATTCTTTGTATTTAGAAAGGAGATATTCTACGATAAGCCGATGTACGTGAAAGGTTCTAAAATAAAAAACACTGTCGAAACACGTTATTATATACATAGTAATAAAGTGGTAAAAAGTATTTCCAAACCCAGCACATCAGTAATATTATCCTATAATGAAATAGGAGATAGCTTTAAGCAAATCTTAAGCATATTAAATACGAAATAGGTTTGGTTCAATTTAATGATCGTTGCTAACTCCTAATTGATCGGGAATATTTTTACGCATTACATAATATAAAATATATTTCTCTCCATCTATTGTGCATTTGCAAGATTATCCATATCTTTGCAGTCCTTTAAGCTTTATAGGAGCTATAAGGAATTAAATGTTACATGCTTCCAATATTTAACATTGAGTTTTAAATAAACAAAAAACACAAAATGGCAAAAGAAGTCAGTGCAATGATCAAATTACAGATCAAAGGCGGAGCGGCAAATCCATCGCCACCAGTAGGACCTGCATTAGGTGCTAAAGGGGTGAACATTATGGAGTTTTGCAAACAGTACAACGCTCGTACCCAAGATAAAGCAGGTAAAGTATTGCCAGTTGTAATTACTGTTTATGCTGATAAGTCATTCGATTTCATCATCAAAACCCCTCCTGTAGCTATCCAGTTAAAAGATGCTACTAAATTACAGAGTGGTTCTGCTGAGCCTAACCGTAAAAAAGTTGGATCGGTGACCTGGGACCAGATTAAAGTTATTGCTGAAGATAAAATGCCTGATTTAAATGCATTTACGATCGAATCTGCAATGAGTATGGTTGCCGGTACAGCACGCAGTATGGGAATCACCGTTTCTGGTGACGCACCCTGGAACAATTAATTAAAAAACAGTTTACAACAGTGGCGAAATTAACTAAAAATCAAAAAAAGGCACATGCTAAGATAGAAGCTGGTAAAGCTTATACTTTGAAGGATGCTGCTGCTTTGGTAAAAGAAATCACTACGACTAAATTCGATGCTTCAGTTGATATTGATGTATCTTTAGGAGTAGATCCGCGTAAAGCCAATCAAATGGTACGTGGTATTGCTACTTTACCACACGGAACAGGTAAAACTGTACGTGTTTTAGCTTTAGTAACTCCTGATAAGGAAGAAGAAGCAAAAGCAGCTGGCGCAGACTTCGTAGGTTTAGACGAGTATGTAGCTAAAATTGAAGGTGGTTGGACCGATGTAGACATTATTATCACTACACCAGCTTGTATGGCTAAGGTAGGTAAATTGGGCCGTGTTTTAGGTCCAAGGAACTTAATGCCTAACCCAAAATCTGGTACAGTAACTAACGAAGTTGGTAAAGCTGTAACAGAGGTTAAAGCAGGTAAAATTGATTTTAAAGTAGACAAAACGGGTATCATACACGCCTCGATAGGAAAAGTATCATTCCCAGCAGACAAAATTTATGAGAATGCACTTGAGATTATTCAAGTAATTTCTAAATTAAAACCATCTGCTGCAAAAGGAACTTATTTTAAGAGCATTCACGTGTCTTCTACAATGAGTCCTGGGATTGCAATTGAAACAAAATCAGTAGCGGGGATCTAATCATGAACAGAGAAGAAAAAAACGAAGTAGTTTTAGAACTACAAGGACAAATGCAAGAGTTTGGCAATTTTTATATTGCTGATACTTCTAGCCTTTCTGTAGAGCAGATCAATAACATCCGCCGCAAATGTTTCGAAGGTGATATCGTAATGAAGGTTGCTAAAAACTCTTTAATCCGCAAAGCGATTGAAGGTTTAGATGGCGATGCTTCTGAGATATACGAAGCCCTTAAAGGTTCATCATCATTATTATTCTCAAAAACAGCAAACGCTCCGGCTAAGTTGATCAAAACTTTGAGAAAAACATCTGATAAACCAGTGCTTAAAGCAGCATATATAGATTCATCAGTATACGTTGGCGACGACCAATTGAATAACTTAGTAAGCTTAAAATCAAGAGAAGAGCTTATTGGCGATATCATTGGATTATTACAGTCACCAGCTAAAAATGTTCTATCTGCGCTTCAGTCAGGCGGTAACAAAATTGCAGGAATTGTTAAAACTCTTCAAGAAAGAGAAGGTTAACGAACACCTTAAGTTCGCAAATTAAACAAAATTATTACACACGTAAATTTTTAAAATCTTAATAAAATGGCAGATTTAAAAGCGTTTGCTGAGCAATTAGTAAACTTAACAGTAAAAGAAGTTAATGAATTAGCTCAAATCTTAAAAGATGAGTATGGTATTGAGCCTGCAGCTGCTGCTGTAGTTGCTGGTCCTGCTGCTGGTGGTGATGCACCTGCTGCTGCTGCAGAAAAAACATCTTTTGATGTAATCTTAAAAGAAGCTGGTGGTCAGAAATTAGCAGTTGTAAAACTGGTTAAAGACTTAACTGGTTTAGGTTTGAAAGAAGCTAAAGACTTAGTAGACGGAGCACCAAAAGAATTAAAAGCTGGTGTTGCTAAAGACGAAGCAGAAGCTCTTAAAAAACAATTAGAAGAAGCTGGAGCAGTAGTTGAGATTAAGTAATCACTTAACTTAGCTAAGCTAAAAATGTATTAGACACCGACTGAAAATGTCGGTGTCTTTACCTGTTTATAAACATCTCATTTTGTTTGGTTAATGAGCCTGTTTGAAATCTGAACCAAACAAATAGTTTATTCTTAAACTAAAATCTTTTAGTCCATTGGCAAAGACAGTCGAACAAAGAGTAAATTTTGCAACTAGTAAGCACATTATAGACTATCCGGATTTTCTGGATGTGCAATTGCAATCATTCAGAGAATTTTTCCAGATAGATACCACATCAGACGATCGCTCTAGCGAAGGTTTGTTTAAAGTGTTTGCTGAAAACTTTCCAATAACAGATTCAAGAAATATCTTCGTATTAGAGTTTCTTGATTATTTTGTTGATCCGCCACGTTACGATATACACGAGTGTATTGAGCGTGGATTAACCTACAATGTTCCATTAAAGGCAAAGCTAAAGCTTTCTTGTAATGATGTAGAACATGAAGATTTTGAAACCATCATCCAGGATGTGTACTTAGGTACGATCCCGTATATGACACCAAAAGGTACATTTGTTATCAACGGTGCAGAACGTGTTATCGTTTCGCAATTACACCGTTCTCCAGGAGTGTTCTTCGGTCAAAGCCGTCACACTAACGGAACCAAATTGTATTCTGCCCGTGTAATTCCTTTCAAAGGTTCATGGATCGAGTTTGCTACAGACGTTAATAACGTGATGTATGCTTACATCGATCGTAAGAAAAAATTCCCGGTTACCACTTTATTACGTGCTATCGGTTACGATTCTGATAAAGATATCTTGGAACTTTTCGATCTTGCTGACGAAGTAAAAGTTAGTAAATCGGGTTTAAAGAAATACATCGGTCGTAAACTGGCTGCAAGAGTATTGAAAAAATGGGTTGAAGATTTTGTTGATGAAGATACTGGTGAGGTAGTTTCTATCGACCGTAATGAAGTGATTCTTGAAAGAGAAACCGTTTTAGAAGACGAACACATTGATATGGTTATCGAAGCTGGCGTAAAAAGCATCATCTTATCAAAAGAAGATGGCGCAAGTCAGGCTGATTATACCATTATATATAATACATTACAGAAAGATACATCAAACTCAGAAAAAGAAGCTGTAGAAAACATCTATCGTGCTTTGCGTAACGCAGAACCACCTGATGAGGAAACAGCACGTGGTATCATTGATCGTTTATTCTTTTCAGATAAACGTTACGATTTAGGAGATGTTGGTCGTTACCGCATCAACCGTAAATTAAAAATGAATACCCCTGATGAGGTTAAAGTATTAACAAAAGCAGATATTATTGCAATTGTAAAATACCTGATCAAATTGATCAACTCAAAAGAAGAGGTAGATGATATCGATCACTTGTCTAACCGTCGTGTACGTACGGTAGGTGAACAATTATACGCACAATTTGGTGTTGGTTTAGCCCGTATGGCCAGAACAATCCGTGAGCGTATGAACATTCGCGATAACGAGGTGTTTACACCAACTGATTTGATTAACGCCCGTACGTTATCATCAGTGATCAACTCTTTCTTTGGTACTAACCAGTTATCTCAGTTCATGGATCAAACCAATCCATTAGCAGAGATCACGCACAAACGCCGTTTATCGGCCCTAGGTCCAGGTGGTTTATCACGTGAGCGTGCCGGTTTCGAGGTACGTGACGTTCACTACACGCACTATGGTCGTTTATGTACGATTGAAACGCCAGAGGGACCAAACATTGGTTTAATTTCATCACTTTGTGTGCATGCAAAAATCAATAATTTAGGTTTCATTGAAACACCTTACAAACGTGTTGAAGATGGTAAAGTAGTTGTAGATTCAGACGTTATTTATTTATCTGCAGAAGATGAAGATGGTAAAACCATCGCTCAGGCTAATGCAGAGTATGATGATAAAGGTAACTTTACCACACCACGTGTTAAAGCGCGTTATGAGGGTGACTTCCCAATTATTGAGCCTGAGAAATTAGACTTAATGGACGTTGCACCTAACCAGATTACTTCAATCGCTGCTTCGTTAATTCCGTTCTTAGAACATGATGATGCGAACAGGGCTTTGATGGGATCGAACATGCAACGTCAGGCCGTACCATTGTTACGTCCTGAAGCACCAATTGTAGGTACAGGTTTAGAAGGTCGCGTTGCACGTGACTCAAGAACTTTGATCAATGCAGAAGGTGATGGTATTGTAGAGTATGTTGATGCTAACGAAATTACCATTAAATATGAGCGTAACGAAGATGATCGTTTAGTTTCATTTGAAGGTGATAGCAAAACTTACCGTTTAATTAAATTCAAAAAAACCAACCAGAATACTTGTATCAACTTAAAACCAATCGTTAAGAAAGGTCAGAAAGTAACTAAAGGACAAGTACTTTGCGAAGGTTATGCAACTGAAAATGGCGAATTAGCATTAGGTAGAAACTTGAAAGTGGCATTCATGCCTTGGCAAGGTTTCAACTTTGAGGATGCGATTGTAATTAACGAGCGTATTGTTCGTGATGACGTTTTCACTTCATTGCATATTGAAGAGTTTGAATTAGAAGTACGTGATACTAAACGTGGAGAAGAGGAATTAACACCAGATATCCCGAACGTTTCTGAAGAGGCTACTAAAGACCTTGATGAAAATGGTATTATCCGTATTGGTGCTGACGTAAAAGAAGGTGATATTTTAATTGGTAAGATTACACCAAAAGGTGAGTCTGATCCTTCACCGGAAGAGAAATTACTACGTGCAATTTTTGGTGATAAAGCAGGTGATGTTAAAGATGCGTCTTTAAAAACTCCTCCTTCAATCCAGGGTGTGGTAATTGATACTAAATTATTCAGCCGTGCTAAGAAAACGACAAAAGCTGAGGAAAAATCGGCAATTGAGAAATTAGACAAAGGATATAACAATATCACTGAGAAATTAAAAGCAGAATTAGTTGACAAATTATTCACCATCGTAAACGGTAAAACATCTCAGGGTGTATTTAACATTTACAAAGAATTATTGGTTGCTAAAGGCGCTAAATTTACTCAGAAAATTTTAGCTGAGCTTGATTATAATCACATTAGCCCTAACAAATGGACTACTGATGATGATAAAAACGAGATGATTAAAATGTTGCTTCACAACTACGGTATCCGTGTTAACGAAGAACTTGGTGCTTACAAACGTGATAAATTCGCGATCAGTGTAGGTGATGAGCTTCCTTCAGGAATCGTACAGATGGCAAAAGTTTATGTAGCTAAAAAACGTAAATTAAAAGTAGGTGATAAAATGGCGGGTCGCCACGGTAACAAAGGTATTGTTGCACGTATTGTACGTGATGAAGATATGCCTTTCTTAGCTGATGGTAGTCCGGTTGATATCGTGTTGAACCCACTGGGTGTACCTTCACGTATGAACCTTGGTCAGATCTACGAAACCGTATTGGCATGGGCTGGTAAAGAATTGGGTGTTAAATTTGCAACCCCGATTTTTGATGGCGCTACGCATGATGAGGTGGAAGAATGGATCGCTAAAGCAGGAGTTCCTGCTTCAGGAAAAACCTACTTATACAATGGTTTAACAGGTGAGCGTTTCGATCAGACTACAACTGTAGGTATTATCTACATGTTGAAATTAGGTCACATGGTTGATGATAAGATGCACGCCCGTTCAATCGGACCATACTCATTAATTACACAACAACCATTGGGTGGTAAAGCCCAGTTCGGTGGTCAGCGTTTTGGTGAGATGGAGGTTTGGGCATTAGAGGCATTCGGTGCAGCTAATATTCTTCAGGAGATCTTAACCGTTAAATCGGATGATGTAATCGGAAGAGCCAAAACTTACGAAGCCATTGTTAAAGGTGAAAACCTACCAACGCCAGGTGTGCCAGAATCGTTTAACGTATTGGTACATGAGTTACGCGGATTAGGTTTAGATATTACATTAGATTAAATAAGGTAGAAGGTTTAAGGTATAAGGTGAAAGGTTTTAAACCCTACGCCCTAAACCTTAAACCCTACGCCTTTAACCTTACATAAGTATGTCTTACAAAAAGGATAATAAATTAAAAAGCAATTTCACATCAATCACGATTAGCTTATCGTCTCCAGAAATTATTTTGGAACGTTCAAGCGGTGAGGTGTTGAAACCAGAAACCATTAACTACCGTACTTACAAACCTGAGCGTGATGGTTTGTTCTGTGAGCGTATTTTTGGTCCGGTAAAAGATTACGAATGTCATTGCGGTAAATACAAACGTATCCGTTATAAAGGTATTGTTTGCGATCGTTGTGGTGTTGAAGTAACGGAGAAAAAAGTACGTCGTGAGCGTATGGGCCACATTGCTTTAGTGGTTCCTGTTGCACACATCTGGTACTTCCGCTCTTTACCAAACAAAATCGGTTATTTATTAGGTTTACCTACTAAAAAATTAGATTTAATTATCTATTACGAGCGTTACGTAGTTATTCAATCAGGCTTAATGGCTGAAGAAGGTATCAACTATATGGACTTCTTAACGGAAGAAGAGTATTTAGATATCTTAGATAAATTACCTAAAGAAAACCAATACCTGGATGATAAAGATCCTAATAAATTCATCGCCAAAATGGGTGCTGAAGCATTAGAAGATTTATTAAAACGTATTGATTTAGATACTTTATCTTATGATTTACGTCACCAGGCAGCTAACGAAACTTCTCAGCAACGTAAAAATGAGGCTTTAAAACGTCTTCAGGTTGTTGAAGCTTTCCGTGGCGCTAATACACGTATTGAGAATCGCCCTGAGTGGATGATTGTTAAAATCGTTCCGGTTATTCCACCAGAATTACGTCCTTTAGTACCATTAGAAGGTGGCCGTTTCGCTACTTCCGATTTAAATGATTTATACCGTCGTGTAATTATCCGTAACAACCGTTTAAAACGTTTGATCGAGATTAAAGCACCAGAGGTAATTTTACGTAACGAGAAACGTATGTTGCAGGAAGCTGTAGATTCGTTATTCGATAACTCACGTAAAGTTAATGCGGTAAAAACTGAAGGTAACCGTGCTTTGAAATCACTTTCAGATATCTTGAAAGGTAAACAAGGTCGTTTCCGTCAGAACTTATTAGGTAAACGTGTGGATTATTCAGCTCGTTCGGTAATTGTTGTAGGGCCTAGCCTTAAATTACACGAGTGCGGTATTCCGAAAGATATGGCTGCTGAACTTTACAAACCGTTCATTATTCGTAAGATGATTGAGCGTGGTGTAGTAAAAACAGTTAAATCTGCGAAGAAAATCGTTGATAGAAAAGATCCGTTAGTTTGGGATATCTTAGAAAATGTATTAAAAGGTCACCCGGTATTATTAAACCGTGCACCTACGCTACACAGACTAGGTATTCAGGCTTTCCAGCCAAAATTAATTGAAGGAAAAGCAATCCAGTTACACCCACTAGTTTGTACTGCATTTAACGCCGATTTTGATGGTGACCAGATGGCTGTGCACTTACCGTTAGGTAATGCCGCAATTTTGGAAGCCCAGGTTTTGATGCTTGCAGCACATAACATCTTAAACCCTGCAAACGGTACACCAATTACAGTACCTTCTCAGGATATGGTTTTGGGTCTTTATTATATTACTAAAGGCCGTAGAACAGATGAAACCAGAGTGGTAAAAGGACAGGATTCTGCTTTCTATTCTCCGGAAGAAGTTATTATTGCTTATAACGAAAAAGAATTAGACTTGCACGCATTTATCAAAGTAAGGGTAAATGTTAAACAAGCTGATGGTTCTATCGTTAATAAATTAACTGAAACTACTGTAGGTAGAGTATTGTTCAACCAAATGGTTCCTGAAGAAGTTGGTTATATCAATGAGCTATTAACCAAAAAATCTTTAAGAGATATTATTGGTGAAGTAGTGAAAATGACCGGTATGGCCCGTGCTTCTCAATTCTTGGATGATATCAAAGAATTAGGTTTCAAAATGGCATTCCAGGGAGGTTTATCGTTCAACTTACAAGACGTAAACATTCCGGTTGAAAAACATACTTTATTAGAACAGGCAGCAGCTGAGGTTGAAGAGGTAAGAAACAACTATAACATGGGTTTCATTACCAACAACGAGCGTTACAACCAGATTATCGATATCTGGACCCGTATCAACAACAGGTTAACTACATTCGTTATGACTCAGTTATCATCAGATAACCAAGGTTTTAACTCTGTTTACATGATGCTTGATTCAGGTGCACGTGGATCTAAAGAGCAGATTCGTCAGCTTTGCGGAATGCGTGGTTTGATGGCGAAACCTCAAAAATCAGGTTCAGGTGGCGATATCATCGAAAACCCGATCTTATCAAACTTTAAAGAAGGTTTATCGGTATTAGAGTACTTTATCTCTACTCACGGTGCACGTAAAGGTTTGGCGGATACGGCGTTAAAAACGGCGGATGCGGGTTACTTAACCCGTCGTTTACATGATGTAGCGCAGGATATGATTGTTAACGATAACGATTGTGGTACTTTAAGAGGTATGTATACAACCGCTTTAAAAGATCAGGAAGATATCGTTGAGCCATTGTACGACAGGATTTTAGGCCGTACTTCATTACATGATGTATACAATCCTTTGGATAATACATTATTAGTAGGTGCGGGCGAAGATATTAACGAAGATGTTGCTAAATTGATCGAAGAATCTCCGTTAGAAGGTATCGAGATCCGTTCAGTATTAACCTGCGAATCTAAACGTGGTGTTTGTGCATTATGTTATGGCCGTAACTTGGCATCTGGTAAACGCGTTCAAAGAGGTGAGGCAGTTGGTGTAATTGCAGCACAGTCAATCGGTGAGCCGGGTACACAGTTAACACTTCGTACTTTCCACGTGGGTGGTACTGCATCAAACATTGCTGCAGAATCTAACATCGTAGCTAAGTTTGATGGTGTAATCGAATTCGAAAATATCCGTACTGTTGATACACAAACAGAAGAAGGAACAGTTCAGGTGGTATTAGGTCGTTCAGGTGAGTTCAAAATTGTTGAGCCAGGAACCGGACGTATCATTGTAACCAACAACATTCCTTACGGTGCATTCTTATTCGTAAAAGAAGGTGATAAACTTTCTAAAGGTGATAAAATCTGTTCGTGGGATCCGTACAACGCGGTTATTCTATCAGAATTTGCCGGTAAAGCACAATTTGATGCCATTATTGAAGGTGTAACCTTCCGTGAAGAATCAGATGAGCAAACTGGTCACCGTGAAAAAGTAATTATCGATACACGTGATAAAACTAAAAACCCTTCAGTTCAGATCGTTGATAAAAAAGGCGAAATGATTAAAGGTTATAACATTCCGGTAGGTGCCCACGTTTCAGTTGATGAAGGTGAAGCTATCCAAACTGGTCAGATTATCGCTAAGATTCCTCGTGCAACTGGTAAAACCCGAGATATTACAGGTGGTTTACCTCGTGTAACGGAATTATTTGAAGCACGTAACCCATCTAACCCAGCTGTAGTAACTGAGATTGATGGTGTGGTAACTTTAGGTGGCGTTAAACGTGGTAACCGTGAGATCACAATCGAATCGAAAGATGGTGAAGTTAAAAAATACCTGGTTCCATTGTCGAAACACATCCTTGTACAGGATAACGACTTTGTGAAAGCCGGTATGCCTTTATCAGATGGTTCAATTTCTCCTGCCGATATCTTATCAATTAAAGGTCCTGCAGCGGTTCAAGAATACTTAGTAAATGGTATTCAAGAGGTTTACCGTTTACAAGGTGTGAAAATTAACGATAAGCACTTCGAGGTAATTGTTCACCAGATGATGCAGAAAGTTCACATTGAAGATCCAGGTGATACTATTTTCTTAGAAAACAATGCTGTTGACCGTTGGGATTTTGCCGATGAGAACGATGCAATGTACGACAAGAAAGTTGTTGAAGACGCAGGTGATTCTACAGATTTCAAACCAGGTCAGATTGTTTCATTACGTAGATTAAGAGATGAAAATTCTCAATTGAAACGTAAGGATTTAAAACAGATTACGGTTAGAGATGCAAGACCAGCAACTGCAAGTTCTATCTTACAAGGTATTACACGTGCATCATTAGGTACTAAATCGTTCATTTCTGCGGCTTCGTTCCAGGAAACTACGAAAGTATTAAATGAGGCAGCAATTGCAGGTAAACGCGATAATATGTTAGGCTTGAAAGAAAACGTGATCGTTGGTCACTTAATCCCTTCAGGTACTGGTGTACGTGGTTACGAAAGAATCATCGTTGGTTCTCAGGAAGAATACGATAAATTATTAGCTTCGAAACAAGAAGAAGTAGAAGCTTAGATTTTAATCTAACAATAATTTTAAGCCTACCGATGTAAAAATCGGTAGGCTTTTTTGTTACCCGATTATTTTTCATCGCAGCGAAAAAAAAATATTTGTGTAGTTTTAAATGCAATTGCTTAATCCAATAATTTTTGCCATATGAAGAATTTTTTTCTCTTTCTTTTCTTATGTTTTCAAGCCACGGTTTTTGCTCAAAATAAACGCCCTAATATCATCTTTATACTTTCCGATGATCATGCTTATCAGGCAATAAGTGCCTATGGGAATAAATTGATTCATACACCGAATATTGACAAACTGGCAAAGTCTGGCACCTTGTTTAACAATGCAATTGTATCAAATGCCATTTGCGGACCAAGCCGGGCAGCCTTTATAACCGGGCAATACAGCCATAAAAATGGCTATAAGGTTAACGACGGTGTATTAGATACCAACCAACGTTTTTTACCACAAATATTGAACGAAAATGGCTATCAAACGGCCTGGATTGGGAAATGGCATTTAGGAAGCCTTCCACAGGGTTTTGATTATTGGAATGTGATGCCTGTACAGGGACATTATTTTAATCCTGATTTTATAAACCAAAAGAACGATACTTTATTGTACCATGGTTACGTAACGGAGGTGATAACGGAGTTGACAAAAAATTATTTAAACAAAAGAAATCCGGATAAACCTTTTTTCCTGGTTGTAGGTGAGAAAGCAACGCACAGAGAATGGTTGCCCGATTTACAGGATCTTGGCGCATACGACTCGATAAAATTTCCTTTACCTGCTACGTTTTACGATGATTATAAAGGAAGAACGGCGGCATCTAAGCAATTAATGAGTATTGGGGAGGCCATGACAATTAAAACCGATTTAAAAATCAATCAGCCTTTTGGTGAAAAAGTTAATGTAGGTAAAGCCACAAAGCCGGCAGTAAAAGGAAAAGAGATTGAAGAATCAATGATGCGCTATTATCAGCAGGGAGAGTATTCTCGCATGGATAGCCTGCAGAGCAAAGCATATCGTGCATATTACGGCCAGCTTTCGAAAGCATTTCAGCAACTTTATTTAACAGGAAATGCGTTAAAAGAATGGAAGTTTCAACGATACATGAAAGACTATTATGCTACGGCAAAATCACTGGATAGAAATATTGGAGAAATACTAGATTACCTGGATCGTAATGGATTAAGTGAAAACACGATTGTTATTTATGCCTCAGATCAGGGCTTTTACCTGGGTGAGCATGGTTGGTTTGATAAACGTTTTATCTATGAAGAATCCCTTCGTACCCCATTCATCATCCGTGTGCCAGGCCTTTCGGCAATGAAAGATAAAAAATTAGATCAAATCATCTCAAATGTTGATTGGGCACCAACAATTCTTGATTTTGCAGGCATCTCCAAACCAGGCTTCATGCAGGGTAGGTCTTTTTTGCCCGTACTAGAAAATCCAAAAATAAAAAACTGGAAAAAAGAAGGCGCATATTATCATTATTATGAATATCCAGGGCCACATTATGTTTCGCCGCATTTTGGCATTCGAACCGATGGTTATGTTTTGGCTCGTTTTTATAAAGGCACCGAGGCCTGGGAAATGTATGATTTGAAAAAAGATCCCAAAGAATTAAAAAATATAATTGAGGATAAAAACTATTTTGTCATTAAAAATGAGCTTAAAAAGAAACTTAAGGCGCTAATTATCGCCTACGATGATAAAGAAGCCCTGAAAGTTTTTAATCAGAATTTATAGCTTTTCTTGCCGATGTTTTGCGTATTCGTTTTGTTACAATCTATCAAACGTTTGCGTAGTTGTGGGCTGACAATCCATTAATTTATTGTGTAAGGTTTAATTAACTTCGGTTTATGAAGCTTGTATCACTTTCATTATTAATGGTTTTACTTTATTCCTGCTCGGTAAGTAGAACCTATAACCAGAAAGCAACCTGGAAGGAAGATTTTAACCAGAAAAGTAGTTTCGACCAAAAAAAATGGTCTAAAATACCTCGCGGAGGTGCCGATTGGAACAGGCACATGAGCGATGATGAAAATTGTTATGCGCTTCGGGACGGTAAAATGATACTCCGTGGAATAAAAAATAATGATTTTTCGAAAGATACTTCACGCTACTTAACCGGTGGTATTTATACCAAAGATAAAGTGGCTTTTGGTTTTGGTCGTTTAGAGATTAAAGCCAAACTAAATGGAGCCCAGGGTGCCTGGCCTGCCTTTTGGATGCTGGCCGAAAACAGTAAATGGCCTGATGGTGGCGAAATTGATATTATGGAAAGACTAAATTTTGATTCCATAGCTTATCAAACCATTCACACTTATTATACGCTTACCCTTAAAATAAAGGATAAACCAAAATCAGGAGGAACAGCTAAAATTGATCCCAAAAAATTTAATACTTATGCTGTAGAAAAGTATCCAGACAGTTTAGTATTCTTCGTGAATAACAAAAAGGCTTTTACCTATCCAAAAATAGCGACGACCAAAGAAGGACAGTTTCCGTTTAATCAAAGCAAACATTATCTGCTTATCGATATGCAGCTGGGAGGTAGCTGGGTTGGGAAGATAAAAGATGCCGATTTGCCGGTAGAAATGGAAATTGACTGGGTGAAATTTCATCAATTTAAAAACGGTGCAAAATGATGAAGAGGCTTCTATTTGGTATTCTTATTATAGGGATCTATTTTAATCTAAGTGCACAAACCAAAGGAAATAATTGGACAAGTAACCATTCGCTTGATGAATTAAACCGTGCACCTGTTGCACTTATTCCATTTCCACAGAAAGTACAATGGCTGCCCGGGAAATTGATTGTTAAGCAAATTGTTGTCAAATCAAATGCGGATACTGCTATTCTACCTGCTTTAAAAAGCTTATTGGTGGATAATGGTCTTACGATTTCAGCCAATTCTGGCAAAAATAAAACTCAGGTAAACTTAGCAATCGTAGAAATACCAAACCTTAAAAAAGAAGGTTATCAGCTTTCCGTTTCTCAAAAAGGAATTAACATCAGCGCGCCAGACATTAATGGTTTGTATTACGGTATCCAGACTTTGAGGCAGTTAATGCTGAAAGAAAACGGGTTCAGCTCATTACCTTTTTGCGAGATTAGTGATTGGCCAGCTTTCGCTGTTAGGGGATTTATGCACGATAATGGGCGTAATTTTCAAAGTATTGCTATGTTAAAAGCACAACTGGAAATACTTTCTCATTATAAATATAATACCTTTCAGTGGCATTTAACAGATAATCCGGCCTGGCGTATGGAAAGTAAAATCTTCCCTCAGCTTAATGAATCCAGATTTAGGCAGACTAGCCGCGATCCGGATAGTAGTTACAGTTTTGATGATATTAGGGAATTGATCCGCTTTGCTAAAGAAAGGGCTATCACCATTATCCCCGAATTAGATATGCCTGGGCATAGTGCTTATTTCGAGCGTGTATTTGGCTTTAAGATGGAAAGTGTGCAGGGTATGCAGACTTTAGAAAAGTTAATTGACGAATTTTGCAAAGAAATCCCATCCGGCGATTGCCCGATTATACATATTGGCTCTGATGAGGTTCATATTCCCAATCCTGTGGCATTTATCGATAGGATGAGCAAAAGGGTTTTGGCCAACGCACGTAAGGTAATGGTGTGGAATCCGGGCTTGCCACCAGCAGCAGGAAGTATACAGCAGCTTTGGCGGGAAGAAGCAACAGGCGAAGTAGCCAACAATAACACTAATCCCATTATCGATTCGTATGGTGGTTATTTAAATTTATTTGATGCTGTTACTTTAATTCAGCATTACTTTTTCCAACAGGTTTGCAACAAAGCTCAGGGAGATCAATATGCTTTAGGTGGTATTTTATGTTGCTGGCCAGATACCAGGGTAGCAGATAAGCAGAAAATTTTTCTGCATAATCCGGTTTGGCCGGGTGCATTGGCATACAGTGAAGCCGTTTGGTGTGGGCGAGCTGAGGCTAAGCCCGAATACCTTAATGTTTTACCTTTAAAAAATACCCTGGCCAATCAATACTTCGCAGAATTTGAAAAACGGTTAACAGCTCATCAGGGCCGGTTTTTTAGTCAGCTGGCATTTCCTTATTTTAATACTTCACAAACAGAATGGCAGTTAAGCAAGGTTTATCCGAAAAACAAGGCTGGGGAAGCAAAACAAGTGTTTCAAAAAGTTGCTGGAAGTGTGATCAGAATTAATCAATCGTTAATTCCAAATCAGCCAATTGATAGTTTAACACAAGTTGATTTTATTTCGTACATTTTTTGTAAAGCAGACCAAACGATCAATGCTTTAATTGGTTTCGAAACCCCTGCACGTTCTAACAGGCATAGTGCGGGCATACCACAAAATGGAAAATGGGATGCCAATGGTGGCGAAATTTATATCAACAATATGGAACTAAAAGGGCCGGTTTGGCAAAATCCGGGTGGAAACCAAAACCTTAAACCAACCTGGTTTACACCAGCCAATGAAATTCCATATACCGATGAAGAATTTTTCTGGTCGCGTAAACCTGCAGCCATCAAGCTTAAAAAAGGGTGGAATAAACTGTTGATAAAAGTGCCTAAACCCATAACCGGGCAGAACTGGATGTTCGCCTTTATTCCTGTTAAACAGAAAGATGGGAAATGGATTAGTGATGCGGCTGTCGCGCTAAAAGCGGAGCGAAAATGATAATATAGATTCAAAGACTGTTAACATACGTTGTACTTCAACCTTAACCAAATGCTAATTTTATTACAAAATAATTTAATGAAAAAATTAATTGTTACCTCAACCTTGATGGCGTTATTCATGGCCAACGCTTTAGCTCAAAGCGACAAATTAAAACCACAGCATACCATAGCCATTACGCCCGGAGAAAGTAAAGCCAGCATTATTGCAAAGGCAAGTCATGTGGTGCCAACCGCTAATCAATTAAGCGCATTAAAAAACGAGTTTATTGCATTTATTCATTTTGGGCCAAACTCTTTTACCAGAATGGAGTGGGGAAATGGCAAAGAAGACCCGAAAGTTTTTGATTTAAAAGAACTGCATACCGATCAATGGTGCCAGGCGATGAAATCGGCAGGGATGAAAATGGTGATCATTACCGTAAAACATCATGATGGTTTTGTACTTTGGCAAAGCCGTTACACCAAACACGGCATCATGTCAACAGGTTTCGAAGACGGGAAAGGAGATATTCTAAAAAATCTTTCTGCATCTTGCAAAAAATACGGACTTAAACTAGGTATTTATTTATCTCCGGCAGATTTATATCAAATCGAAAATCCTGAAGGATTGTATGGCAATCTGAGTAAAATATCTACGCGAACCATTCCACGCGAAACAGCAGGACGCCCGTTCGCTAACCCAACTAAATTTAAATTCGAGGTTGACGATTACAACGAATATTTTCTAAACCAATTATTTGAAGTTTTAACCGAATACGGACCAATTGATGAAGTGTGGTTTGATGGTGCACATCCTAAAACCAAAGGCGGACAGAAATATAACTATCCGGCCTGGAAAACACTGATCCATACTTTAGCACCAAAAGCGGTGATTTTTGGTAGAGAAGACATCCGTTGGTGTGGCAATGAAGCTGGTGGAACCCGCGAAACCGAGTGGAACGTAATTCCTTATAGTGAAAACCCGGATACGGCGACACATTTTCCTGATATGACAGATAAGGATTTAGGTAGCAATAACGAACTTTATAAAGCTAAATACCTGCACTATCAACAAGCCGAAACCAATACATCCATAAGAGAAGGCTGGTTTTACCGTGACGATGAGAAACAAAAAGTACGTAGTGCGGATGATGTTTTTGATATTTACGAACGTTCTGCAGGTGGAAATTCGACTTTTTTGCTCAATATCCCCCCAAATAGAAGTGGTAAATTTTCAGATGAAGATGTAAGTGTACTGAACGAGGTTGGTAAGCGCATCACCGAAACCTATGGCAAAAATTTATTTGCCGGTGCAAAAGGTGCAAAACAAGTACTCGATAACGATATGAACACTTATGTTTTACTTAACAATAAGCAAAACAGCATTGAAATAGCAACGCTTAAGCCGGTTACCATCAATAGAATCGCAATACAGGAAGATATTGCAAACCATAGCGAGCGCGTAATCGAACACCAGCTGGAGGCCTGGATCGGTAATAAATGGCAAAAAATTGCTGCGGCAACGAATATCGGTTATAAACGTATTTTACGTTTCCCTGAAATCACTTCTTCGAGGTTTAGGTTAACTGTTCTGTCATCAAGAGCTGAACCTGCAATAGCCACCATATCGGCACATTATTACCGTACACGTCCGCCACAATTACAGTTTAGCAGAGATATCAATGGTTTAACCACCATTTCACCGAAAACCCACGTATTTGGGTGGAAGCCACACGGAGAAAATGCTACCGCTAACCTTAACAAAGGCATCGAAATTTACTACACCACAAACGGAACTGTACCGAATGCCAGTGCTAAAAAATATACTGGTCCGCTTCAAATTGCAAAAGGCGAAGTAAAAGCAATAGCCATAACCAATAAAGAAAAAGGACCTATAGCCACTGAAACATTTGGTATAGTGAAAAAAGATTGGAAATTGTTAAGTAGTGATAGCGAAGGTGCTAAGCACGCTGCTGCAATGGCATTTGATGGTAAAAAACAAACGTATTGGTTAGCGAACGAAAGCAATGATCAGCTCCAAATAGCAATAGATTTAGGTAATGTCCGTGAATTAACGGGTTTTATTTATACCCCACCAACTGATTATGCTGATGGAATGTTAGAGAAAGGCGTTTTACAAATCAGTAACGATGGTAAAACCTGGCAAGATGCCGAGAGCTTCGGGTTTGGTAATTTAATTAACGATCCAACCCCGCGCACGCATTATTTCAAAAAAGCAATTTCAGCAAAATATATACAGGTAAAAGCAACAGCGATTGCAGGCAATAAAAAAACATTGGCCATAGCAGAATTAGATTTTTTAGAAAAATAATATTTTATAGCGCCAGTGAATTAATTTTATTTCAAACATTATGTTTTAAATTCCGCTATTAAGCAGCGGAATTTTTTATTTTTGAGCTATTATGGAAGAACAACAAAACGAGAATCAATTAAACATAGAGTTATCAGAAGAAATCGCTGAAGGAATTTTTTCAAACTTAGCCATCATTACACACTCTAATACCGAGTTCGTATTGGATTTTATCCGCGTAATGCCGGGAATTCCGAAGGCTAAAGTGAAATCAAGGATTATCTTAACTCCGGAACACGCAAAGCGTTTATTATCGGCATTGGAAGATAACATTCAGAAATTCGAAGCCGTAAACGGACGTATTAAAACTCAGGAAGAACCACCTTTTCCGATGGGCTTCGGCGGGCCAACCGCTCAAGCGTAAGCGTACTCAAAATCTTACAAACAAATGTTTGTTTGCTATGTTAGCATAGTATATATTTGTTATTTAACCATATATAGATGAGAAAAATTTTATTGAGCGCATTACTTTCTGCCCCACTTTGGGTTTTGGGGCAGGGTTTCCAGGTTAATTTACAAGGACAGAAACAAATTGGTATGGCAGGTGCAGGTTCTGCATTGGCTTTAGATGAGGCTTCCGTATTTTACAATCCAGGTGCAGTAACTTTCTTAGAGAAAAACTCCGTTTCAGCAGGTGTAAACCCATTATTATTTAAGTCGGCTTTTAAACAAGCAGGTTCGAACGTTACAGAAGATGTGAAGAACAAAATTGCTCCACCTTTCGAATTTTATGCGGTTTGGGGTCCGAAATCGAATAAATGGAAGGTTGGCTTAGGTGTATATACACCTTTTGGCGGTTTGGTAGATTGGGGCGATAATTGGTCTGGTAAGTATGCTTTAACCTCACTAAATTTAAAAGCAATCTATTTTCAACCAACTTTAAGTATAAAAATTACCGATCGTATTGGTATAGGGGCAGGTTTCGTTTATAACCATGGCGATGTAAATCTTCAAAGGGCTATTCCTGTAAATTTTCCTGACGGTCGTTCGGGAAAAGCAACCTTAGATGGTACCGGAACAGGTTACGGATGGAACGCGGGTTTATACATTAAAACATTAAGCAACATCTCTTTTGCACTGGTACACAAATCGAAGGTCATTACAAAACTTGATGGTGGCTCAGCAGAATTTGAAGTTCCTAAGTCATTAGAAGGATCTTTCCCGGCTGGAAATACATTTAATGCCGAATTGCCTTTACCAGCAACAACCAGTTTAGGGGTAGGTATTCCCTTGTCAAAAAGCACCGTTTTAGCATTTGATGCAAGCTGGGTACAATGGCACATTTATCAGGATTTATCTTTTGATTATGCAACCAATACACCTGCGCTTGTTGATACAAAATCGGCACGCAATTATCGTGATGGTTCTTCGTTTAAATTAGGTATTAACCACCAGGCATCAGAGAAATTAGCATTAAGGGCAGGTGTTGGTTATGCCTTTTCTCCGGTACAGGATGGATACGTAACCCCCGAAGCGCCTGATGCCGACCGTTATATTTTAAGTGCTGGTTTAGGTTATACACCTACCCGCCATTTCGAAGTTAATGCATCGTTCTTTTTTGAAGATGTTAAATCGCGTAAACAAAAGAATATCGAAACGGGCCTGGATGGTACCTTTAAAACTTTGGTTTATGCACCAGGTATTTCGTTAACTTATAAATGGTAGGAGAATTACAAATGAAAAGATACATATTGAATAGTTTCGTTGCTGCTATCATCCTTTTTGCAGCAGCTTGTAAACCAGAAATAGAAACTCCTGCAGGATCAACCGCCGGACAAGCTAATTTTAGCAAATATATTGCAGTAGGTAATTCCTTAACCTCTGGCTTTGCCGATGGAGGTTTATATTTAGAAGGACAGAAAGTGGCCTATCCTAATTTATTGGCGGCCAAAATGGCTACTGTTGGTGGTGGTGCTTTCACTTCGCCGTTTTTTAGTGAAGAACATTTAAACGGCTCAAGTTATATTTCTTTAACCGCGTTGGTTAACGGAACACCAACCTTAACGCCGGTAGTTGATAAATTGGCTTATCGGGATGCAGCGAAGCATTTAGATAAATATAACGGTGAAATTCAAAACTTAGGTATACCGGGCATGCGTGTTGATCTGGCTTTCGATCCAACGTTTTCTTTCAGTGCTGCAAACCCTTATTTCGAACGTTTGTTAACCGATGCTCAGGTAGGTAAAACCAATTATTTTCAGTTTATTCAAGGCAGAAATCATACTTTTTTCTCCCTTTGGTTAGGAAATAATGATGTATTGGGTTATGCCTTAAACGGTGCGGTTACCGTATCTACCGACCCAACAACAGCTTTAACAGATAAGGTTACTTTTTCATCTTTATATGCTAACTTTTTAAATGTTTTAACCGTAGGTGGTCAAAAAGGTATAGTAGGTACTATTCCTGATGTAACGGCAATTCCTTATTTTAATACGGTTACCGTGGCAGCTTTGTTAAATGCCGCTAAGGCAATTAATCCAGCGGCAGCGGCAATTTACATCCAAACCGGAGCAGGCGCAGTAAGACCTGCAACTGCTGAAGATTTAATCCGTTTGCCATTCCAATCAGAAGGCATATTTGGAAAACCAAATGTTGCTGGTATTCCTTATGGATTACATCCCTTAAATCCAATCGAAAATAAATGGGTACTGGATAAAGATGAGGTAGTTAAAGTAAAAGATTATGTAAATAGCTACAACAGTACCATTAAATCTTTAGCTACAAGCAAAGGTTTGGCTATCGCTGATACCTATACTTATTTTAATCAGGTAAAAACGGGTATTAACGTTCAGGGTGTTGGTATTAATGCTGCATTTATTACGGGTGGTGCATTCTCTTTAGATGGTATTCACTTAACCCCACGTGGAAATGCAGTAATTGCGAATGTATTTATTGATGCCATTAATGCTAAATATGGTTCTACCATTCCAACGGTTGATATTACACAGTATAGAGGTGTAAAGTTCCCGGATAAATAATAAGATTTTTAATGGCATAAGCGGAGGTTGTATCATAAATATAGAATTGTCATCCCGATTCTTCGGGAAGCTCAAGATGACAGCATCTAAAGTGAAATCGCATTTATGATACAACCTTTTTTTATTTCGCCGTTATTTTATCTTCTATAAGGTTTATAATTTCTGCGCTTTGATTGGGCTCAAACCAATTGATTTCTTCATCCCTTCTAAACCAGGTCAGTTGACGTTTAGCAAAGCGACGTGTATTTTGTTTGATCGCAGTTATTGCATCATCCAGGCTTGATAGCCCATCCAGGTAATCGAAAAGTTCACTATAACCTACGGTGTTTAAGGCATTGTATTTTTTAAAAGGTATTAGCGATTTTACTTCATCTACTAAACCATCCGCAATCATTTTATCAACCCTGCGGTTAATTCGGTCATATAGAACAGCACGATCGGTATTTAACCCGATTTTGATGATATTAAACGGTCTTTCTTTTTTTGTAGCCGAAAGCATTGATGAAAGTTTTTGACCTGTTGATAAAAATACCTCCAAACCCCTGATCATTCTCTGCGGATTCTGTTGATCTACCTTTGCGAAGTATTCGGGATCTAATTTGGCCAGCTGGTTTTGGATACTGGATAATCCTTCTTCTTCAAATTGTTTATTCAGTCTTTCACGTATCGCTAAATCAATATCTGGCATCTCATCCAAACCATTAATTAAGGCATTTACATATAGACCCGAACCGCCAACCATAATGGCCAGGTTGTGGTCTTTAAAAATTTGATCGATCGTTTTTAAACCTTCTACTTCAAAATCGCCTGTGCTGAACAGTTGTGAAACCGAATGTGAATTAATAAAATGATGTTTTGCTGCTGCTAATTCGGTAATATCTGGTTTTGCCGTTCCGATTTCCATTTCCTTAAAAAACTGGCGGGAATCGGCAGAAATAATTTCTGTGCCAAAATGTTGAGCCAGTTGAATAGCCAGGGCTGTTTTGCCAATTGCAGTAGGGCCAACAATGGATATTAAGGTTTTTGGGTGAAGCATAGTGCTGTATAAAATAAAAGCTGCCAAATTTAAATATTTGGCAGCTTCTTGTACTTATTATTTTGTTGCTAATTAATAATCGTCTTTATGGCTATCATCTTCGAAGTTATCACTATCCGAAAATTCGTCCCCGAATTCGTCTTCTTCGCTTTCTTCATCTTCGTCCCGCTCTTCGGTATTGATGCCCATTTCGCCCATGGCCTCCAATTCGTCGGTATCTTCCGGTACAAAGTTCATTTCATTTAAGAAATCAAATTCACTTGCCGATGCCACTGCGCCTCTTGGATCAACAGCCTGTGGACTGTTTTGCTCCATTATTTTTGGGGCCTCGCCACTGCTTTTCGCTAAAAAAGGATATTCGATATTTGGATCGGCATCTAAAATTATTTTTACCAGCTCTACATGAAAATCGTAAGGGCGATCGAAATTATAGATGTAGTAAAACTTTTGATGTGGATCTTCAATAAAACCACTCAGTTTAGAATTCTCCATTAAAACTACACGGTCTTTTTTACGTTCGCTTGGTAAATAGGCAATTTCATCTCCTTTTAACCAATTATCGGTGCTTACATAAAAAGAGGAAGATTTTTCGGCATTATAACCCGTAGATCTGTGAATAGCCTTATGCAGGTCTTCAAATGTTTGGTTTGATTTAATGTCGATCTCTCTCACAACATCATCAAAATCTTCGAAAGTAATTCTAAATTTATAAATAGCCATTATAGTGTTTTGGAACCGTAAAAATAAAGTTAATTTATAATTACCACAAATATCAGGAGCCATAAAAGACATCCCAATTGTGGTGTTTCAACAATTAAATTATTTATTAACAGGATTTAATCCCATTTGTTTTGCCTGATTTAGCATAAAATTAAATGCTTCCTGATAGTCGTTTGTAATCTCGCCCTCCAAAATGGCTTCGCGGATTGCATTTTTAATCAGGCCAACTTCTTTCCCGGCGTCAAGACCGAAAGTTTCCATGATATCATTTCCTGAAATAGGGGGCTGCCAGTTTCTAATTTTATCACGTTCTTCTACATCCTTAAGCTTTTGTTTAACCAGCTCAAAATTGTTTCTGTATTTCGTTTTTTTGTATTCGTTTTTAGTGGTTACATCGGCATTGCAAAGCAACATCAAACTTTCAATTTCTTCCCCGGCATCAAAAAGTAATCGCCTTACGGCAGAATCTGTTACCGTTTCCTGCGCCAGGACAATCGGCCGTAAATGAAGCTGCACCAATTTTTGCACATATTTCATCTTCTCATTTAAAGGCAGTTTGAGCTGTGCAAATATTTTCGGAACCATTCTGGCTCCTCTATCTTCATGACCGTGGAAAGTCCAGCCGTGGCCTTCTTCAAAACGTTTGGTAGCAGGTTTGGCAATATCGTGTAAAATAGCGGCCCAGCGCAACCATAAGTCATCGGTGTCTGCACAGATGTTATCCAGTACTTCCAGTGTGTGGTAAAAATTATCTTTATGTCCTTTTCCTTTAATAATCTCTACACCATAAAGCTGTGCCATTTGAGGGAAAATGAGCTGCAACAAGCCGGTATCAAAAAGGTGCTTAAAACCCACTGAAGGTTTTTTAGAGAGGATGATTTTATTCATCTCATCGGTAATCCGCTCTTTTGAAACGATACTGATGCGCTGTTTTTGCGTTTTAATGGCATTTAGAGCAGCCGGATCGATGTTGAAATTAAGCTGTGAAGCAAAGCGGATTGCCCTCATCATACGCAGCGGATCATCAGAAAAAGTAATTTCAGGATCCAGCGGGGTACGGATGAGCTTATTTTCTAAATCTTTGATCCCGTCGAAAGGATCTAACAGTTCGCCAAAATGATCAGCATTTAAATTAATGGCTAAAGCATTAATGGTGAAATCCCTGCGCAACTGGTCATCTTCTAAGCTGCCATCTTCAACAATTGGCTTACGCGAATCGGAACGGTATGATTCTTTCCGTGCGCCTACAAATTCGACTTCTAAATCCTGATATTTAATATTTGCAGTGCCAAAATTTTTAAAAACAGCAACTTTAGTGTTCAGTTTCCGGCCTACCGCTTCTGCATAGGTTATTCCACTACCCACAACCACCACATCAATATCTTTTGAAGGGCGATCTAAAAATAAATCACGAACAAAGCCTCCAATAACATAAGCTTCGGTATTGTGCTTATCGGCTATTGAGGATAAGGTTTTAAATATGGGGTTTTGTAGGTGACCCCCTAAATCCCCTGAAGGGGACTTGGAGTTCCCTTCATTTAATTCAGACTGCATATATAAGGGTAATTCATTTGTTCAAAATTAAGCAAAACATTTGGTCGGTAAACACTATCAGCGATTCAAAGCCCCTTTAGGGGTTGGGGACTTACTTCCTAATAAACTCAAATTGTCCGCCTGGAGAAAGTTTCATAATGGTTGAAGGCTTTCTGCTGGTTCGGTTTTCTTGTTCGAAATCAACTACATAATCAACAGCATCGATAATTTCAGCATCGATATCGTCAAAGAATTTTGGCGAAGGCTGTCCGCTTAAATTTGCAGAAGTAGAAACAATGGGTTTTCTGAAGCGTTGAATTAATGGTGTACAAAAATCGTGTTTAACAATTCTGATTCCTACGCTTCCATCCGCATTGATTACGTTTGGCGCTAAGTTTTTTGCCCCTGAGAAAATAATGGTTAAGGGATTTTCTGCATATTCGATTAAATCATAAGCCACATCAGGAATTTCGGCTACATAACTTTGCAGTTTGCTGTCTACATCCAATAATACGATTAAACTCTTTTCAGCAGGGCGGTTTTTGATCTTCAGTAATTTATCTACTGCCTCGGGATTGCTTGCATCGCAGCCTAATCCCCAAATGGTATCCGTTGGATATAGAATAACGCCTCCTGATTTTAATACTTCAAAAGCTTTATTAATCTCGTCTCTTAACATGTCGCAAAGTTAATTTATTTACGAAGTTTATAAGGAATGTGTTGCAGGAAAACTTTACCCAATTTTTTGATAGATTTTAATCCTTTGAGGTGCCATATATCTGATAGGGGTTAAGATGGTAGTGCTCGTAACAGATTCTTTATCATTTATTCAACAAGTGTTATGTGTTTTAAGGTGATAAACTATTATTTTAGTCATAGGTTATTAAATAAAAACACAAAAAATGGAACAAACACTCAAATGGTGTATGCTATTTACGGTTGTAATGGCATTTACCAGCTGTGCCATACTTGATACGGCATCAGACTATGACAAAAAGATCGACTTTAAAAAGTTAAAATCCTATAATTATTACGAAAGTGGGATTGAAAGCTTAGCGTTGAATAACCTTGATAAACCCCGAATGTTAAATGCTGTAGATGCAACGATGACTAAAATGGGCTTTGCTAAAACCAATAAACCCGATTTTTTGGTAAACGTTGTAGTTTTTAGTACCCTTAAAACCAAGTCTGATTGGGGGTATAGGGGAGGTGGTTACCAATGGGATACAGCAACTTTGGCTTATCAATGGAGAGATTCGCAATTTGGACCATTAGATACAGGGAAACAAGTTGCAGATGGCAGAATTATTATCGATTTTTTAAATCCCCGGACAAAAGCCATAATGTGGCATGGCGTAGGTACAGGCTTTAATTTTGATAATTACGATAACCGGGAATTAAGGATAAATTCGGCTGTAAAACAGATTTTAATGCAATATCCACCAGTGTATTAAATAAGCGATCTAATCTAATTGTAAAATATTTAGTTAGAGGTATATAGCATCCAAACTAAATTAATTACTAGCTGTTTTTAATATAACAATCTGATTGTAAAAAATATAAATGATTTTCCTTTTTAATTGTCAAAATCGTTATATTTAGATCAGGTTATTTAAAGAACAACGCACAAATGAGAACGACACAAAAATTATTAATGCTTTTTACAGTGGTATTGGCATTAGCAGGATGTACAACACTCCGCACCGCTTCAGACTATGACAAAAATGTTGATTTAAGCGGTTACAAAACTTACAATTTTTATGATAAAGGCATAGCAAGGGTTAAGCTAAATAACCTGGATAAACGCCGTTTATTGGCTGCGGTTGAATCAGAAATGAATGCCAAAGGATTTACTAAATCTGAAAAACCAGATATGTTAGTGAATTTGGTTGTGGTTGCCCGCGAAAAAACGGATGTTTATGGTCCTGGTTACTATGGTGGCTGGGGTTGGGGCTGGCGCGGCGGCTGGGGAAATCCTTTCTGGGGCGGCGGTACCTACGTGAACCAATATATTGAAGGCACCATTATTATCGATTTCTTAGACCCTGCTAAAAAGATTTTATTCTGGCACGGACAAGGATCTGGTTTTAACCTGGATAGCTTTAACAAAAGAGAAGAACGTTTGTATACAGGCGTAAAAGAAATATTGGCACAATATCCGCCAACAGTTACGGCAGCTAAATAATTTTAGTGTATATTATAAAGATCTGAATAGCAATTTATTAGTTGCTGAATAAAGAAAGGGCTGTAGAATTTTTAAATAAATTCCAGCCCTTTTTCTTTTGCTTTTTTGAGACATAGGATTTTATTTTGAAAGAGGGGGCATTGCTACTATTAGTGCTTAGCCCTGCCAATGCTGCAAGTCCTCACTCGTGCCTCGTTCCGGGCTTTTCGCGAATGTCAGGTTTAGATTAGGAAGGCTGCTGCGGTATAATCGTAGAAATAATTAAAGCGCTAAATAGCAATCCATTAATTGCTTTGTAACCACAGGACTATTGAATTTTTGAACAAATTCCAGCCCTTTTTCTTTCATCTCTTTTTGGAGTGGAGGGTTTTCGACAATCTGATTGATTGCTGTGGCTAAAGCGTTGGCATCGTTTGGTGAGATGTATAAACTATCTGGTCCGCCAGCTTCTTCCAGGCATGAACCTGTTGCCGCAACAACCGGAACGCCAGAATATAAAGCTTCGATAATCGGAATGCCAAAACCTTCGTAAAAAGAAGGGTAAACAAAAACACTTGCCATTTGATAAATACCCGGCAAATCGGCAAAGGGGATGTTTTTTAGGAATAAGATCCTGTTTTTAAGGCCAAGTTTTTCTATTTCTTTCTCAACCGTTTTAAAATAAGCCGTTTGTTTGCCTATCACCACCAATTTATAATCTTCGCTGACCGCTTTTAGGGCCTGCACAACCAGTTTTAGGTTTTTACGTTCTTCAATGGTGCCAACATTCAGTATATATTTTTCAGGCAGCTTATAGGTTGCCCTGATCCGGCTCAATGTTTCTTTCGGGAAAGGTGTTTTAAAGCTGTCATCGCAACTTTGGTAAATTACATCAATCTTCTCGGGACTAATCCCGTAAAGTTCAATGATATCAGCCTTTGTTTTTTCACTGATGGCAATAATCTTATTGGCCCGTTTACAGGCAGATTTGCTTTTCCACTCGTATAATTTCCGGTCGATAAATTTATAATATTGCGGGAAACGAAGGAAAATTAAATCATGAATGGTGACAATTGATTTAATCCGTGTATGTTGTATGGCTAATGGAATTTCGTGGCTCAAACCATGAAAAATCTGACAATCATCCTGGGCTAAATCTTTCAGGATATTTAAAGTCCTCCATAAAAAAGGCCCACTTTTAGGAAGCTTAAGCTCGATGCTATCATTTTCGAAAAACGCATCGATCTGTTTGGCCGCTTTTACTTTGGGCGCATAAACCAGGTACTGGTGTTGAGGAAACTGATGTGCCAGATGCTCAATTAAAGAACGGCTGTAATTACCTAATCCTGTTAAATTATTGGCGGCACGCTTGCCATCGTATCCTATTTTCATTAAAGGTATAAGGTTAAAGGCATAAGGTATAAGGTTTGGGATGTCACCTTACACCCTAAACCTTACGCCTTAAGCCATTTTATACGGCAACATTATTTTCTCTTAACGCATCGTTAAGCGAAGTTTTCTTATCTGTACTTTCTTTACGTTTACCAATAATTAAAGCACAAGGCACCTGAAATTCGCCGGCAGGGAATTTTTTGGTATAACTTCCTGGTATTACAACCGAACGTGCAGGAACAATTCCTTTATATTCTACTGGCGTAGGGCCGGTAACATCAATAATTTTGGTTGATGCTGTTAATACTACGTTAGCGCCCAAAACAGCTTCTCTCTCTACCTTAACACCCTCTACCACAATCGCTCTTGATCCTAAGAAAGCGTCATCTTCGATAATAACCGGAGCAGCTTGTACTGGCTCTAAAACACCACCAATACCTACGCCACCACTTAAGTGAACGCGTTTACCAATTTGTGCACAAGAACCTACAGTAGCCCAGGTATCAACCATCGTACCTTCATCAACATAAGCGCCAATGTTTACGTATGATGGCATCATGATTACACCTTTTGCTAAAAACGCACCGTAACGCGCACTTGCCATAGGCACAACACGTACACCAGTTGCTTTATAATCGGTTTTTAAATCCATTTTATCGTGGTAAACAAAAGGACCGCTTTTAATTTCTTTCATCTCGCGAATCGGGAAATATAAAATTACTGCTTTCTTTACCCATTCATTAATGCCCCAGGAGTTTAAAACTGGCTCAGCAACACGGATTTCACCCTTATCAAGCCCCATAATAACGGCTTCAATGGCTTCGCAATAGTTGCTGTATTTTAAAAGGGTTCTATCCTCCCAAGCGGCTTCAATTAATTTCTTTAAATCTGAATACATGATGTTTTTAAATTTTACGCAAAATAAATCAATTTTTGCTTATTAAATGGTTAATTGTTTAAATTGTTTTGTTGTAGACTGGTGTAAAAGATTGTTAAATTGTTGGATTGTTCAGATTACTGGCTTTTAACGGGTGTGCAATATGGAGAACGATTTAACAATAAAGCAATAAAACATTTAACAATTCTTTACTTTTGAAACTTTATGACAGAGACAGAAAAACTTAGGATCGATAAATATTTATGGGCAATCAGGTTGTTTAAAACCCGGAGCCTGGCTACTGATGCCTGTAAAGCGGGTAGGGTGAAACTCAAAGGACAGAATATTAAACCTTCGGCGATTGTGAAAGTGGGTGAAGTTTATCAGGTATCGAAAGGGATCGAAAAGAAAATTATCGAAGTGGTAGAACTTTCATATAACAGAACAGATTCGCCAACGGCTTTAACAAAATACAAAGATTTAACCCCTGTTGAAGAAACGCATGCTTTTAAATCGATGTTTCATGCACCAAACCTAAAACGGGATAGAGGTACTGGCCGCCCAACAAAAAAAGACCGACGGGAAACGGATGACCTGATTGGAGGTATGTTCGAAGAAGAAGATTAGTTAGTTAACTAGTCCCCAGTCTTGAGTCTTAAGTCGTCAGTCGACTCATGACTTAGGACTATGGACTGAAGACTAAAATACCTCATCCGGTAACTCATCATTGCCGTTTTGCCCAGTTTATCGATTAGTTTATAATTGGCGACTGCACCCACCGCCGCGCCTACAAAGGGAAGCATTTGTGCAAGTTTGGCTAAATCAATATAATCACGGTATTGCTGCTGAAAGGTAAGCCAGTCAAATTCATCAATATTGGTCGGTAATTGATGTGCTTTATCATCCCAATCCTGCATTTTCATGAAAATATTCTGGCTTTCTTCTTTACTTGAAAAAGCCAGCTGGAAGATGTGTAAAATGTATAAACGTTCTCTGTAATCTTTCACATCGTATCCGTAAACAGCAGCAATATCAAAAAGCATTTTCATTTTTATGCCCAGTAACAGCGGGAAATCAGCCAGGCTCATTAAAAATCCTCCTGCACCGGTAATTCCGCCTTCGGCTGCACCTGTTTTTTTATAGTTTTCTATTTTTTGCTTAATTAATGCTTCGCGGTGCATCAGGGTTAAATCGGTAATCGGCTTCGAGGTGGTAAATGTCGATCCAAAAAGCACAGCCTTAACCATCTGTTTAATCGCAGTAGTTATGGCATTGTGAACCTTATCGGGAATATAACTATTTATTTTTTTCTGCACTTTATTCGTCATTTTATTCAAAAGCGAAGGTTTTTGCAAAGTTTTAAACTTCCAGAAATTCAGCTCACTGCTTATTTTTTGTTCGTAGGTCATCCTTAATTACTACAATAATTATTCCTTAAAATTTAACATAAAACAGCTTTGAAGAATAAAGAATAAACTATATATTTAGTTACCTAATAAAAACTTAATCCTTTCATTATGAAAACCTTAAAATTGTTATGCTTGCTCATATTTGCTGCCGGAGTAGCAAATGCACAAGGAGTGAAATTTTCTGCTACCAAACCTGCAGCAGGAAGTACAGTTAAATTTACATACGACCCAAAGGGAACCAATCTCGAAAACCTGGCAGATGTGAAGTGTACTGGTTATACCTTTTTTTCAAAAACCAATCCTAAAAGTAACAAAATAGAACTCACAAAGGAGGGAGGGATTTATAAAGGAGAAATCTCTACTCCCGATAGTGTTACTGTGGTTGGACTTGCTTTTTCGGTTGGCGATCAAAAAGATGAAGCACCTGCTGGTTATGTTTTAGAATTTACTAAAGCGGGTAAAGTTCCGGCAGAGGCCTATCTTAACGAAGCTTTTTTATATGGATTAGCAGGAAATTACTATTTGGGGCTGACCATCGACCCTGAAAAGGCAGTTTCATTGTATAAACAAGCTTTTGCCTTAAAACCTGAGTTGAAAAAGAAAAACCTGAATCAATACCTGTCGCTTGAGTACAAAGCAGATAAAGACAATGGTACAAAGCTGATCAATGAAAATATTTCGACCCTGTCAAAACTGAAAGAACCAAAAGAAGAAGATTTGGGTACTGTTATTAGCCTTTACTCCCTGTTAAAGAAAAAAGTGCAGGCCGATTCAGTTAAAGCTATTGTGCTTAAAAAATATCCTACCGGAAATTATGCCTGGAATGACGGGATGAATACGCTTTATAGCACAAAAGATTTTGCCACACAAGTACAAAAGGCCGATGAAATGATTAGCAGGTTTAACCTCGATCAAACCAAAAAAGTAGATGCCGGTAGGTTGAATTCCATTCATAGTATGTTAGCCAATAGTGCTGTAAAAGCTAATGATCTGGAAAAATTTCAGGCTTACGCTGCAAAAGTTACCGATAAAATGTCTCGGGCAAGCCTGTACAACAATAGTTTTGCCTGGCCATCTGCTCAGAAAAAAGAAAATGTAGAATTGGCCGCTCAACTTTCAAAACAATCACTCGAACTGATAGAAGCATCTAGAAGTGATGAGATGCCAAAGTATTATAACACTAAAGAAGAATACCTTAAATATTTAGACGGCGCTTATGGTATGTATGCAGATACCTATGGCTTGCTGCTTTATCATCAGGGGAAATTTAAAGAAGCGCTGGCTATGCAGGAAAAAGCCATACCCTTGTACGCTAATGTTCCGCCAGATGTATCCTCCCGTTATGTAACTTATTTAATTAAGAATGGCCAGGATGATAAAGCTTACAGTGAGGCCGAAAAATTGATTAAAGAAGGTAATGGCAACGATTCGTTAAAGAACGAATTTAAAATGCTTTATACTAAGTTAAAGAAAAGTGGAACTTATGAAACCTACATTGCCAATTTAGAAAAAGCAGCATTAGAAAAAGAGCGCGCAGAATGGACAAAAAAAATGATTAATATTCCAGCGCCTGCATTTTCATTAACTAACCTGAAAGGCGAAACCATAAGTTTAGCCAGTTTGAAAGGTAAAATTGTGATTTTAGATTATTGGGCCACTTGGTGCGGGCCTTGTGTATCCTCTTTCCCTGGGATGCAAAAAGCAATGAACAAATACGCCAGTAATCCAAATGTGGTTTTCCTGTTTGTAAATACCTGGCAAACAGAAGAAAATAGAGAGAAAGTGGTGACTGACTTTATTGCTGCGAAGAAATACAATTTTAATGTGCTTTACGATACCAAAAATGCAAAAGATCCTTCCAAGTTTGATGTGGTAAGTGCCTATAAAGTGGATGGAATCCCGACTAAATTTGTGATTGATGGTGATGGTAATATCAGGTTTAAAGCGGTAGGTTTCTCTGGTTCTGATGATGGTGTGGTGAAGGAAATAGATTCCATGATCGGCTTATTGGCAGGAAAAGAATCGAGTAAATAAATAATAATTTCAAAACAGAAAAGGTGCTGAGTATCGGCACCTTTTCTGTTTTAATACGCTATCCTCATCGGTGAGGTTTCCCATAGCTTAAAGGCTGCCAGGGCTTCGTCGCGCATCAGCTGGACAACCGGCAGGCTTCTGTTTTCCATGGGTTTGTCTAACTCTTCATAAATAAATTTATCACTAAAACCAATGTGTTCGGCGTCAGCCTTGGTATTAGCATAATAAATGGTGTCGATTTTTGCCCAATAAATTGCTCCTAAACACATGGGGCAAGGCTCGCAGCTGGTGTAAATTACGCAGCCACTCAAATCGAAAGTGTTTAACTCGTTGCAGGCCAGCCTGATGGCCGAAACTTCCGCATGTGCAGTCGGGTCGTTGGTAGAAGTGACCTTATTTGCCGATTTGGCAATCAACTTTCCATCTTTTACCACTACCGCTCCAAAAGGTCCGCCAATGCTTTCACTCACATTTTGTACAGATAACTCAATTGCCATCTGCATATATTTCTGATGTTGATTGTCCATATTAATCTGATCTTTTTATAAAATACAGCACAAAAAAAATGCCCCGATTTATACGGGGCATCTATATTTTAATCGCTGTTTGCTTATTTTTTGCTGTATTCAGCGTTTAAGCCTTTAATTACTTCAGAAGTAACATCTAAACTTTCGTCGGCAAATAAAATAGCGCTGTTACCTTTTGAGTAAGTTAAAACCATTTTATAGCCTTTTTCCTTCGCGTAACCTTTTAAGTAATCGGCTACTTTATCATAAAGTTTTTCATTCTCAGCAGCTTGCTCATTTTGTAAAGCACCACCAGCATTTTGTTGGTAAGTTTGTAGTTCTTGTTGTTTACGTGCTAAACGCTCTTCAGTGCTTTTACGTTGATCGGCCGATAAAGTTTGTGCCGATTGCTGGTATTGCGCCACCTCTCTTTGAAAAGCCTGACCTTTAGCCTGCATGTCTGCCTGAGCATTTTTGGTCTTACCTTCAAATTTCACTTTAAGATCTTTGAAGTATTCATATTTTGTAAGTAACGAGTCGGAGTTTACGTACACAATTTTCTCAGTTGGAGAAACCGCGGCAGTAGTACCCTCTGTTTTTTTAATTTCAGTAGTTTTAGTGTCTTTGTTCTGGCATGCAGAGAAAGCAGTTATCAAAGTTGCTGTTGCAAGTAAACCAAAGGTTTTAAAGGTTCTTCTTTCCATTCTTGTTTAATAAATTTTAGCAAACTTATATAAATTAGTTTTTATATCCAATTTAAAGAAAGGCCTATCGCAATACAAGTTGCTCCAAATTGGTTTTTGCGTTAAACGTTTAATTTACTCAACGCTAAGCGCATAAGGCTAAGCGTGTCATCTGGTAGCGGTGATTTGAAAAGCAAAGCCTGTATTTCAAAAGGTTGTTCGTCCCGCTGTCCGCTTTATTTCATGTCCGCTGCCATCCCTTAGGTTTGAGAAAGATTATCAAAGAATTAAATTTGACAAAGGAAACCTTAAAAGCAGAGGTGA
>NZ_JBWKYI010000036.1:0-50236 GCF_059423705.1 Pedobacter sp. GW460-11-11-14-TSB4 | reverse complement strand
TTATTAATATTAACCCAACCTGGGGCAGCTTCTTTTGTACTTGAAACTTAAACAAACGATAAAAAGAAGCATAATTGAAATTTTTAATAAGAATTTTGTTCATAAAATTCATTTCTGAATGAAAAAATTGATTGTATCGGTGACACCTGTTCACTTCATTCATTTATAAATTTTTAAAACAATTTGACTTAACCAATTCGTATCTTAGTCTAATTAATCATACACACTATTTTCAGCGCTAAAAAGCTGTGTTATTGTGTATTACGGCCGGCATAAAGAACCATTATGTTGCGCTTAAATCATCCACCAAACAGAAGATTAGAATCAAAATCTAAAGCCATGAACAAACACGCCATTATTGGAGTAACTCCCTTCGAAATCCCTGATAGCAGATTGGTTTCCAATTTACAAAAAGCAGATTGCTTTCCGGTTCTCAGTCTTGGACATTGTAAAAATGAAGCAGAAAAAGCCCTTCAGGCACTCCTGGAAGCAGGCATATCAGATTTCGGTGTAAGTATCAATTCAGCAGCATTAGCAAGCATTGATCTTCCCACACAGGTAAGTTTAATCATTGCACCTTATGATTTTGCGCTAAAACGTAAAACATCGGCAAAAATTATCTATCAGGTTTACGACCTTGAATCTGCATTAGCAGCACAAGAAAACGGAGCCGACGGGATAGTGGTAAAAGGAAATGAAGGTGCTGGCTGTGTGGCATACGAATCTTCTTTTGTACTTTTTCAACGGGTTATTAAAGAAATTACTTCCCTTCCGGTTTGGGTTCAGGGTGGCGTGGGTATCCATACTGCGGCCTCGTTAATGGCGCAGGGCGCAACGGGAATCATTTTAGATAGTCAGCTGGCCTTATTTCCAGAATGTGCGGTACCTGAAGAATTAAAAGTTATTTGCGGCAAATTAAGTGGAACAGAAACCAAACTGATTGATAAAACCCGCGTATTGGTCCGTCCGAATTCGCCGGCAGTAGCAGAAGATATAGATTATAATGACCTTCAAAAATATTTTAAAGGTTACGATCTGGAAACAAACTACCTTCCAATGGGTCAGGATATTGCCTTATCAATTGACCTGGTTAGCAAATATAAAAAGCTCGATAAATTGGTTTTTGGAATAAAAGAAGCCATTTATGGCCATTTAAAACAAGCTAAAGCCATCAATATTATTAAGGCAGACAATTCGTTAGCCAAAGATCTGAACATCACCTATCCTATTGCGCAGGGACCTATGACCAGGGTAAGTGATGTCGCTCCATTTGCTAATGCCGTTTCCGAAGCTGGCGCCTTATCATTTATAGCCTTATCCTTATTAAAAGGAGCATCAGCAAAAAACCTGATCGAAGAAACCAAAAAACTGGCTGGTGAGAAAACCTGGGGTGTAGGTATTTTAGGTTTTGCACCACAGGAACTTAGAGACGAGCAACAAGATTATATATTAAATGCAAAACCTCCTGTTTTGTTAATTGCGGGTGGAAGACCTTCACAAGCTAAACCTTTTGAAAAGGTAGGGATTAAAACCTTCCTTCACGTGCCATCTGCCTCTCTTTTAGATATGTTTTTGAAAGAAGGCGCTAAACGTTTTGTATTCGAAGGTCGCGAATGTGGTGGTCACGTTGGGCCACTATCGAGCATGGTATTGTGGGAAAAACAGATCGAACGTTTGTTAAAGGAAGAAAATCCCGAAAGCATCAGCATTTTCTTCGCAGGTGGTATTCATGATGCTTTTTCAACCGCTTTTATTTCAGTAATGGCTGCTCCTTTGGCTGCCAGGGGAATGAAAATCGGGGTATTAATGGGCACCGCATATTTATATACTAAAGAAGCGGTCAGTACAGGTGCTATTTTAGATAAATTCCAGCAGGAAGCCATGCAGGCAAACGAAACTGTTTTGCTCGAAACTGCACCGGGACACGAAACCAGGTGTTTAAATTCTTCATTTGCCACCTTCTTTAATGAAGAAAAAAAGAAACTTCAGTCCGAAGGAATGGATAAAAAAGAAATCTGGGCCAAACTGGAAACGTTAAATGTTGGCCGTTTACGTATTGCTGCAAAAGGAATCGAAAGACGTGGCGATAAGCTGGTACAAATAAACGAAGCTGAACAAACTGATCTGGGTATGTACATGATCGGTCAGGTTGCGCCCATGCATAAACGTATCATGTCATTACTCGATCTTCACCAGAATGTAGCCGACAATAACTATTCACATATTTTAAACGCTACACTTTCCTCGCCTCCCAAAAATAAGGCAAAAGCATTGGACGTGGCCATTGTAGGTATGGCCTGTATTTTCCCTGGGGCTAAAAACCTCGAAGAATATTGGCGTAATATCATTTTGGGTAAAGATTCGGTAACCGAAGTGCCGGATGAAAGATGGAATAAAGAACTCTATTATAACCCTGATTCTACTGCCGGCGATATGTCGCACTCTAAATGGGGCGGTTTTATCCCAAGGATAGATTTTGATCCCTTAGAATTTGGCATTCCGCCGCAATCGCTCGCGGCCATAGAGCCTACCCAACTGCTTACCTTAATGGTGGCCAAACAGGCGATGCAACACGCTGGTTATGCCGATGGTGGTGTAGACAATGAAAATGTTTCGGTAATTATTGGTGCCGAAGGTGGAAACGACCTCGCCAATAGTTATAGCTTCAGAGGTTTTTACAAACAGGTTTTTGGCGAAATGCCAGCTGAATTGGATGCTGCCTTACCTAAGACCACAGAAGATTCATTCCCGGGTATTTTGGCGAATGTAATTTCGGGCAGGATCACCAACAGGTTAAACCTGGGCGGCAGAAATTATACCGTTGATGCGGCTTGCGCTTCTTCGCTTGCAGCAATCGATCTGGCTTGTCAGGAGTTATTTTTAGAGAAATCAGACATGGTTTTGGCCGGAGGAGCAGATCTGCACAATGGCATTAACGATTACCTGATGTTCTCGAGTACACATGCCCTTTCTAAAAAAGGAAGGTGTGCTACTTTTGATGCTGAAGCAGATGGAATTGCCCTTGGCGAAGGGATTGCCATGATCGTATTAAAAAGATATGACGATGCTTTACGCGATGGCGATACGATTTATTCTATTATTAAAGGTGTCGGCGGCTCAAGTGATGGAAAAAGCCTGGGTTTAACTGCGCCACGTAAAAACGGACAGGTAAATGCTTTAGAAAGGGCTTATAGCCAGGCTGGGATTACACCTTCGTTGATTGGTTTGGTAGAAGCACACGGTACAGGTACCGTAGTTGGTGATAAAACAGAAATCAGCGCATTAACGGATATGCTTAACCAGTCCGGCGCAACTGCAGGACAAACACATTTAGGCTCAGTAAAAACGCAGATTGGCCACACCAAATGTGCCGCCGGCATCGCAGGTTTAATTAAAGCATCGCTATCGGTTTACCATGGCATTAAACCGCCAACCATTAACTTAAAAACACCAAATAGTTTTTACAACGCAAAAACCAGTCCTTTTGCCTTCCATACCGAAGCTGGTTTATGGATGGAAGAAAAACGATATGCCGGTGTAAGTGCATTCGGTTTTGGCGGAACAAACTTCCACGCCGTATTGGAAAGTGCGCAAAACACAGAAAATAAAAATTCGATCTTAAAATCATGGCCTTCTGAACTGTTTGTTTTCAGGGGAGATACTTACGAGGAAGCCAAAAGCCGCGTAATCTCTGTAAAAAACCTTTTAGAACTGAACGATCAGATCGAACTGAAAGATATTGCCTATAGTTTAGCCACAACAGATAACAAACCTGTTCAATTGAGTATCGTTGCCAATCATGCAGAAGACTTAGTGATGAAAATCGACCTGGTGTTATCTGGCGTAGAAAGTAAAGATACTTACCTCACCCAAAAACAGGAAGGTAAAGTCGCTTTTATGTTTCCTGGACAAGGAAGCCAAAGGGTAAATATGGCCCGGGATCTTTTCGTGGTTTTCCCTGAAATGAGAAAACTGCTGAAGGCTTATCCTGAATACGAAAAAGTCCTTTTCCCCAATACCGTATTTAATGATGCGGATCTAAAAGCTCAAAAAGAGCAGATTAAAGATACCCGCATGGCACAACCACTTTTGGGTATTGTTGATCTGGCCATTGCCAACTTCCTGAGATCATTGGGCATTGTGCCTGATATGGTGGCTGGTCACAGCTACGGCGAATTGCCTGCACTTTGTTTTGCAGGTGCTTTTGAAGAGGAAGCATTGGTTCACCTGAGTGCAGAAAGGGCAAAAGCGATCTTAAATGCTGTAGAAAACGGCGATCCGGGTACCATGCTTGCTGTGAGCGCAAAACAGGAAGATCTTGCACAATACCTGGGTGATATTGCAGCTGTTTATCCGGTAAACTTTAATGCGCCAACGCAATGTGTTATTGCCGGCAGCACTCCAGCCATCAGTCAACTGGCCGCCGTGTTAAAAGAGGCTAAAATATCGTTCCGTCCGCTTGAAGTGGCTTGTGCTTTCCACAGCCCATTGGTGGCCAAATCGAAACAGCTTTACCAGGAAGTGCTTTCTGGTGTAAATTTTAATGACCTTAAAATCCCCGTATGGTCTAATACTACGGCAAAAGAATACCCTGTTGAAGCTGCCGCAGTTAAAGAACGTTTAACCGACCATTTGATAAAACCTGTCCTTTTTGTTGATGAACTAAGGGATATGTATGCCGCCGGCGCCAGGGTTTTCGTAGAAGTTGGCCCTGGCAAGGTGCTAAGCGGTTTAACCAAATACTGCATTGGCAAAGACGAAGTGATTTTACACACCGAGGATCAAGGCCAGAATAAACTTAGTCATTTATTAGGCACGTTGGCTGGCTATATGGCTACCGGCCGTGAAATCAAACTCGAAAAATTATTCGAAGGCCGTTCAGTTAAAACCATCAAACTGGATGAACTTGATATCTATAAAAAAAGTCCGGCCATCTGGTACGTGAATGGTCAACACGCTGTTCCATCAACAGGTAAACTTCCGGCAAATGGTGCCTCCCCTATTACTAAACCGATCATCCTTATGAATACTACCGCTACACCAACTGAAAATCAACAGGTTAATGGCTCAGCCAAAGACCTGATGATGCAGGAATACCTGCACAGCATGAAAATGCTGATTCAGGCACAACGCGATGTGATGCTTTCCTTTTTAGGACAAGCTCCCGCAATGCCTTCGCAAATCATTAATCAACCCTTAACCTCATATCAGGTCCCTCAGCCAGTTCGCATTGAAAACCAGATCATAGCAAAACAGGAAGTACCTCAGGCACAAACGATTGAGGTAATTACGCCTGCAATTGAACAAAAAGACTTAAAACTGGTGCTTTTACAAATTGTGAGCGATAAAACAGGCTATCCACAGGAAATGCTGGGCATGGAAATGGACCTTGAAGCCGATTTAAGTATCGATTCCATTAAACGTGTAGAAATTATCGGTGCTTTACGTACCGAACTGGGTGGTTTCTCTCAATTGAACCTGCCGGAAGATAAAATTATGGAGGAGCTTGCCGGTCTTAAAACTTTAAGCAGCCTCATAAACTGGATTACAGAAAATACGGAACAACCAAAAGCGGTTAGCGCAGCTGCTGTAACATCAGCGCCTATCATTCAATCCGAGCAGGCAAAATTTTCAATCGATCAGTTAAAATCAGCCATTCTTGAGGTGGTAAGTGAGAAAACCGGCTATCCAAAAGAAATGCTGGGTATGGATTTAGATCTTGAAGCCGATTTAAGTATCGATTCGATCAAAAGGATGGAAATTATTGCATCGCTTAAAGAAAAAATCGGTTTCGGTTCGCAAAGCGAACAGGCTGATGATTTAATGGAGAAACTGGCCGCAATTAAAACTTTAAATGCCCTGGTTAACTGGATTGCCGATGTTGAAGCAGAAAGCTCGGAGGTGCTTACCGAGGCAAAAAAGCTTATTGAGGAGAGCATCGATGATCAAACGGTTAAAGAAAAATTATCGCGTTTAAGATTTGAGCTAACTCCTGCCGCCCTAACCATTACCGAAGCAGCCATTTTAAAAGGGCAGCGTTTTGCCTTAACCGATGACGGTGGAGGTCAGGCGATCAAAATCAAAAAAGTGCTCGAGAAACATGGTGCCATTGCCGATTTGGTAAGCTTTGAAGACTCACTGGATGGCTATCAGGGCCTCATTATTTTGAACATGTTCGAAGCACAGCAAAAAGTGGGTATTCTCGATCATTTCGCAACGATTAAAAAACTAAATTTTGATACCGTAAAATGGGTGTATCTGATTGCGGACACCAAACAATATTTTAACGACCAATCTGATATTTCTTTCTTAAGAAATTATCAAGGATATTCGGGTTTCTTCAAAAGTTTAGACCGCGAATACGAGCATACCAAATGCCGTTTCATCAGTCTCGAAACCAAAATGTCGCCGGATGAAATCACCAATATTACCTTAAACGAAATCCTGAATCCGGATAAACCTTCGGAGATCATTTACAACGACCATAAAAGGCATATTATGGAATTGGTGCCGCACCAATTGAGCACCGAAACCGATGCGCACATCCATTTGGATAAAGATGCTGTGGTGATGGTTTTAGGGGGCGCACAAGGCATAACGGCCGAACTGATGATTCATTTCGCGAAAGATTATCCATGTAAATATATCCTGGTTGGCCGTTCGGCAAATCCGATTTCCTCGGCAAATGAAGCCAGCGCTTCCTTGAAAACAAAAGACGAGATCAGGCAGTACCTAATTAAACAGGGCGAGATTAAAAAACCTGCCGAAATAGAACAGGAAACCAACAGAATTTATAAAAACAACCAGATTTTACGTTGCATTGCCACTTTAGAAGAAGGTGGATCTACCGTGGTTTACGAATCGTTAGACCTTAAAGATGAAGAAGCACTGACCCGTTTGATCAATCAGGTTTATGAAGATTACGGCCGTATTGATGGCGTGGTACATGGTGCAGGTTTATTGGAAGATAAATTATTCCATAGCAAAACCTCTGAATCATTTGGACGCGTTTTCGATACCAAAGTAACCCCGTTAAGGGTATTGGCTGAGCAATTAAGACCAGAAACACAATTTGTGATCCTGTTCTCGAGCATCGCTTCTGTTTACGGAAACCGTGGGCAAACCGATTATGCGGCAGCAAACAGTGTGATGGATAAATATGCCTGGGCCTTAAAACAAAAAATCCAGGGCAAGGTAATGGCCATTAACTGGGGACCGTGGAAAGGGGTAGGTATGGTTTCGCCAACCTTAGAGAAAGAATACCAGCGCAGGGGAATTGCATTGATTCCACTACAGGATGGAATGGAAACTTTTTTGAACGAACTTAAATATGGTAAAGAAAGCCAGGTATTAATCATGGCTGGAAACACCTGGACATAGAAGGGTCTTCTGTCGATATCAATATAGAACTGTCATCCTGAGCTTGTCGAAGGACCTTTCAAATGTCTTAAAAGGCGTTTCGACGGGCTCAACGTGACAATTTGATTGAATTACAGATGATACAGCCTTATGACGATCGCATTAGTGAAACAGATTAAAAATAGTTGGTACAAATAAAATTAATAGAACTAAGATTAGAAGATCCCCTAAGCGAACAAGATGAAGAAAAGCGACGTAGCAATTATTGGAATGTCATGCATTTTTCCGGGTGCGAAAGATATGCAGACCTTCTGGGAGAACATTATCAACCGGGTAGATTCTACACAAGAGGTTCCGGCCGACCGGATCGACCCTGTACATTTCGATAAAACCGTGAGCGGAGTAGATCGTTTTTATTGTAACCGTGGCGGTTTTATCCCCGATCATCAATTCGATCCGCAGCGCTTTGGCATTTTACCCTTAGCTGTTGAAGGTACTGAACCCGATCACCTGTTAACTTTAGATCTGGTTCATCAGGCGCTTGAAGATGCTTCGGTATTTGAAAAAAAATATGCCCTCGACAAAACAGGGATCATCATTGGCAAAGGCAATTATGTGGGACCTGGCGCAACACGTGCCATCGAAATTGTAAGAACAGGTGAACAGATTTCGAGTGTATTGAAAGATCTGATGCCACAACTTACCGATGCTGAAATAGAAAAAGTAAAACACGAATTTCAATTGCGTAAAGGCCGTTTCAGTGCCGACACGGCAATGGGATTAATCCCTAATTTAGTAGCTTCATTAGTAGCTAACCGCCTTAATTTAGGTGGACTGGCTTTTACTTTAGATGCCGCCTGTGCCAGTTCGCTCATCGCAGTTGATCATGGCGTGCAGGAACTGAATAGTGGCCGTTGCGATATGATTATTGCTGGCGGTGTACATCTAGGTCAGAATGCGGCTTTCTGGAGTATTTTTTCACAATTGGGCGCTTTATCCAAACAGGAAAAAATTAAACCTTTCGATCAAAACGCAGATGGCTTGATCATTGGCGAAGGTTGTGGTTTTGTAGTGCTTAAACGCCTCGAAGATGCCATCAGGGATCAGGATAAAATTTATTCAGTAATTAAAGGTGTAGGCATTAGCAGCGATGGAAGCGGAACCAGTGTAATGAGTCCATCGGTTAAAGGCCAGTTAAAAGCCATTACCGAAGCCTGGAAAAACGCAGAACTGGAAAGTAAAAATATTGGCTATTTAGAAGCCCACGGAACAGGTACGCCCCTTGGCGATAAAACTGAAGTGGAAACGTTGAAACAGTTTTTCGGTCAGGATGCAGATTTACCCAAAGCAGGTATCGGTTCAGTGAAATCGAATATTGGCCATGCCATGCCCGCAGCAGGTATTGCAGGTTTAATCAAATCGAGCCTGGCTTTATATCATGGTATTATCCCCCCTACTTTACATTGTGATGAACCTGTAACGCAATTAGCTGAAACCCGTTTTTCTGCCGTGCAAAAAGCGATAGACTGGAACCAATCGGGTTTGCCAAAACTGGCTGCCGTAAATGCATTTGGTTTTGGTGGAATTAACGCTCACGTAGTATTAACTGCTTACGATACACCTAAAAAAGATGAAGTATTGGTCATCGCAAGACCAAGCCATGAGGCTTTGATCGAATCGCTTGAAAATGGAGATTATAACATTGGAAATGGAAACTTCCGTTTAGTCTTATTTAACCCTAATCCGGAGCGGATCAAAAAAGCCTTAAAAATTGTGGCTAAAAATTCTCCCTGGAGAAATAAACAGGATATCTGGTACACCAATGCACCACTATTGGCAAACGATGGAAAAATAGCTTTTGTTTTCCCTGGTTTAGATGGACTTACAGGAGGCGAAATTAAATCGGTAGCCGATTATTTCAACATTCATATTGATGAAAACGAGAAACAAGATGGTCTTTTAAGCGAGGCCCTCCACATACTGAACAAAAGCAGTGTTTTAGATCAGGCATTAAAACAATTGGGCATCAAATCTGATATGAACGCAGGCCACAGTCTAGGCGAATGGCTGGCCGCAAGATCTTCGGAGCTGGCAGAAGAAAGTTCGGTTATGAATTTACTGAATGTGCTAAACCCTGAAACTTTTGAATTGAAAGATTCGCGTTTTATTGCCGTGGGTTGCGGTTTAGATGCACTTCAACCCATAATCGAAAGTATACCCGATTTATACCTTTCGAACGATAACTGTCCGCAACAGGTAATCCTTTGTGGAAGCAAAATCGCGCTTGACGAGCTTGTTCCGATATTAAAGGTGAAACAGATTTTTCATCAGATTTTGCCTTTCCAATCGGGTTTCCACTCGCCATTTGTGGCCGATAAACTGGGATTAATCCTCGAAGGCATGCAGGATATGCAATTCCGGAAAACGACCACACCGCTTTGGTCGGCTACCACTTTAGAAACATATCCTGAAGGTTTCGAAGCCATCCGTCAGCTAAGTGCCGAACATTTAATCAAACCGGTGCGTTTCCGCGAGCTTACCGAGAAACTATATGCAGAAGGTGCCCGTGTTTTTATTCAGGTGGGCTCAGGTGGTTTGGTCGGTTTTATTGACGATACTTTAAGGGGGAAAGAAATCAGCACCATCAGTGCCAATGTGCCGATCCGTTCGGGCATCACACAGTTGCAAAGGGTTTTGGCCGCGCTTTTTGTTGAAGGAAAAGAAATCGGCCTCAATTATTTGGGCAACATCAAATCAACACCTCCGCAAAAAAACAAAGGCATTAAACTCGAACTGGGTTCGCCGATGATCCATAACCTACAAACGCTTAAAGGTTTAACCATTAAACAGCCTCAGCCAGCACAGCCCAAAACTTTTGTGGAGGCCAAACATCCGGTTTTACAGGCTTTTAATGAGAATGTAATGGAGATGATCAACATGCAGAGCGAAATGATCGAATTGTTTGAAAATGCAGCTATACAGGTCGATCAGCCAAGCAATTGGGCGCCGGCGAAACCAATAAAACCAGTAAGGCAACCCTTTAGCAAAACACTGGATGTAAGTTTAGACAACTGTCCTTACCTCATCGATCACTCGCTATTGAGACAACCGAAGGGCTGGCCAACGGTTGAAGATATGGATCCGGTAATCCCAATGACCATGATTTTTGAAGTGTTTGCTGAAATCGCCAATGCACAATCGCCCGAAGAAAAGGTGCAGAAAATCATGAACATGCGGGTATTTCAGTGGATGAATGTAGTTAAACCTTTTCAGGAAACGGTAACCGGCGAATGGAAAGACGAACAAAGGGTTTATCTTAATTTAGAGCGCTTTGCTAATGCAGAAGTACAATTGGCGACGCACTTGAACCCTGCTCCAGCCAGATCTTTCGACATCGGAAAGTTATTGGATATCGACCGTACTTCCGCGCAGATTTACGATGCGCACATGTTCCATGGTCCGGATTATCAAGGCATCAAAAAGCTGATTGCAGTTGGTGAAAAAGGAATTACAGGCCTCATTGAAGCATCAGGCGGAAAAGGCTCATTGCTCGATAATGCGGGGCAGTTATTTGGTTTATGGCTGCAGCTCACTTTAGAGAAAGATCGGATTGCATTCCCGGTTAAAATTCAGGAAATCGAATTCTTTGGCGATATGGCCGATCAGCAAGGTACTTTCGAATGTACTTGTGTACTCACCGAAATCAACGACGAATTTGCTACTGCCGATATCGTCATGAAAAGAGACGGCATTACCTGGCTCATCATTTCAGGCTGGCAAAACCGCCGGTTGGAAATAGACGAAGCACTTTGGAACGTATCGATGTCGCCACTTCATAACCGTTTATCAGAAGAGGTTGCACCAGGCGTTTTCCTTTTCGGCAATGCTTATTCGCGCGTAGTATCGTGGGATTTTATCCTGAAAAGATATTTCAACCAGACCGAGAAGAAACACCACCAAAACCTCTTACCGAATAAAAGAAGAACCTGGATGATCAGTCGCGTGGCCGCAAAAGATGCCGTACGGAATTTACTAAATACACAGAAAAACCAGGCCTGTTACCCCATCACCTTCGAAATTTATTCCGACGAACACCGAAAACCTTACGTTAAGGGCGGTTTAACAGAAAACATTCATATCTCTATTGCACATAAAGGTACCGATGCGGTAGGCATAGCGCGTTTTAACGAACCCGTTGGGATCGATATCGAACATATTGAAGAACGGAGTGCTGGTTTCTTCGATCTTGTTTTTAACGATCATGAAATGGCCTTGCTCGAAAGCAGAGATAAAATCGAATGGGCAACCCGCTTTTGGGTAGCGAAAGAAGCCTATGGAAAATATCTGGGCAAAGGTTTACAAGGCAATCCTAAGGCTTATACTGTTGAAGAAATCAACGGAGAAGAATTACGCATCAATAACATCACAATCAAAACAATCAAACATAAAAACTATATCATCGGATGGACACTATAACTACAAAATTAAGCAGCGAAGAAATTTTCGACCTCATGAAAAAATTCATCACCGAAGTAATCGGCGAAGAGTTTGTTGAAGAAATGGATATCACTCCTGAAAGTTCTTTCACCAAGGACCTGGAAATGGATAGCATCGAAATTGTATCCTTTTCTGAAAAAATCAAAGCGCATTTTGGCGAACAGATTGATTTTACCGGCTGGTTATCTTCCATGGATTTGGATCAGCTGATCAACTTAAACTTAGGCATGATCATCTCTTACATCGAAGAATGCCAGTCATAACGGTAAACGGCAAATCGGTTCATATTCAGGAGCTCAATAAAGAAGCTGCTGAAACCATCGTTCTCGTTCACGGGATGTTTAGTAACCTGTCTGTCTATTATTTTAATATCGCGCCACTCCTGGCCACAAAATACCATGTGGTACTGTATGACTTAAAAAGTCATGGTATGAGCGAAAAGGCTTTGGAAGGATATGACCTGGAAAGCATGACCAACGATCTGTTTGCCCTAATAGAGGAATTAAACCTGCAGAAAGTGCATTTGGGCGGTTATAGTTTTGGTGGATTGATCGCTTTAAAAATGGCCATCCGTTTTCCCGAGCGCATAAACAAACTGGCCATAATTGAAGCTCCGGACCCAAATGATGATAAAACAAGAGGCATTATAGATGAATATAGCCGCGAGTTTTTAGAACATTACGTCGAAAACTTTACCGATACCACCAAAGTGAAAATGGGTAAAAGGCAAATGGAGCGCAACCACCGCATGTACGAATACCTCTTTTATCAAACTTCGATTAAAACCGACATGGAACTGGAAAAAGACTTTTTTGGCAGCACAGCGATAGCAAGCATAAAACAATCGACTTTACTGTTGTACGGTACTGATTCGAATTGTTTGAATGCAGGAAAACACCTGGATGGAATGATTGAAAATGCAGAATTAATTGCCGTTCCAGGTGATCATAATATCCCGATCCAACAACCATTAGTTATTGCTGAAGCATTATTAAACTTCTTCCTGAAAACATAAAATTAAACACACATGGCAAAATTCGTATTTGTTGTTCCTCCCCTAACCGGTCATATCAACCCTACATTGAGCATGGGTACAGCTTTGCTGGAAAGAGGCCACCGTGTAGGATGGATTACTTTAGATGAATCATTGGGCGAGAAGCTTCCCCTTGGAGGCGAATTGCTGTTGATTAGTTACGATCAAAACGACCAGCAGAAAAAAGATTCCGAAAAATACCTCGATATCATTACCAAAAAAATCGTTTACGGGATCGATAGCATCAAATTTTTGTATGAAGAAGTATTAATTCCACTCAACAGACACAGCTACGAAGGCATTGCCGATTTACTCGATCAGTTTAAGCCCGATGTGGTGATTACCGACCATCAAATGTTTGCCGGAGCCATTGCCGCAAGCAATACAAACTATCCTTATGTCACTTCGGTTACCGCCCCTGCAGCCATAAAAGTAATGGACGAGCTCCCAAAAGTGCACGAATGGGAAGTCAATCAGATTGTGGCTTTACAAAAAGAATTCGGTATCAACGCCACAGCTTCGATTGCCTGCTCCGATTTGCTAACGATGGTATTTACCTCGAGAGACTTTTTCGGAGAAATGGATTTACCAGAAAACTTCCAGTTTATTGGTCCCGTTTTTAACCGTAGAAAAAATGTAGTTCCGTTTAACTGGGACGAATTTAACGCGATAAACAAGCCTAAAATACTGGTTAGCATCGGTACCACTTTCGATCATGAGCACAAAAAGGCTTTTTTTGCTAAGGTAATCGAAGCTTTTGCTGATGAAGACCTGCATGTGGTGGTCGTTTCAGATCCGACTTTATTTGAGCAATGGCCTGCTAATTTTACCGTGCAGCGCCAGGTACCGCAACTGGAACTTTTACCTCATCTCGATGCTGTGGTTTGCCATGGCGGACACAATACCGTTTGCGAAACCCTGATGAATGGCCTGCCTATGGTGGTTATTCCAATTGCATACGATCAAAGCCATGTAGCCGGACGCGTTTTTAGGGTAGGTGCCGGAGAACGCTTAAACTTTAACCGTTTTAAAGCCAATCACCTGAAAGAAGCCGTAAACAAAGTGTTGCAAAACGACAGTTATAAAATCGCCGCAGAACAGATTAAACGATCCTTTATCGAAGCCGGCGGAACAGAAAGCGCAGCCGATTTACTGGAAACATTAAGCAACAAAACCTCAAACGTATTCATCAGTTAAATTATACATTATGTCAAAATTCCTTTTCGTTGTCCCGCCCTTTTTCGGTCATATTAGCCCAACATTAAGTATTGGCGCAAGTTTACTGGCTCGTGGCCATGAGGTAAAATGGCTGGGTATCACGCCGCTTGCTCAGGTGCACCTACCAGAGGGTGGCGAATTTATTTATCCTGAAGATGATCTGGCGGAGTGTGCTGATGAAATACAACGCATTTTAAAACGTCAGGATGATGGTCCGGCTTGTTCCGGGCCGGAGGTGATGAAACTCGCACTTGAAGAAACTTATGTGCCTTTCGCCAAAATGATGATGAAAGGACTGAACAATTTCGTTGATGCCTGGAAACCTGATGTCATCATCAACGACTGTATAACCTTCGCTGGTGCATTAAGTGCGCACTTAAAAGGCATACCATCGGTTACTACCACACCGGTACCACCTGATGTGATGGGCGATACCGCCAACAGTGCACCCAAAATATTCGAGTGGCAACAAAACCTGATTAAAGGTTTACAAAGAGAAGTGGGCATTTGCAGCGATGAGATTCATATCCATTCGCACCAGCTGAACATGGTTTTCACTTCACAAGCTTTTGCAGGTTTTGAAGAAAAACCACCGCACATGCATTTTGTTGGTCCGGTAAAAGGCCGACCAAATTTAGCCCCTTTTGATTGGGAACGTTTAAGTCAGGCCACCACGCCTAAAGTTTTTGTTTCACTGGGTACTTTATTGGTTGATATCCGTAAGGAATTCTTTCAGAAACTGATTACAGCTTTCGAAAACCAGCCCGTAACCATTGTAGCCGCAACCAATCCAGATATTTTCGAACAGTGGCCTGATAACTTCATTGTAAACGGTTTTGTTCCACAATCAGAATTAATGCCACACATGGATGCGGTAATTTGCCACGGTGGTTTCAATACCGTAAACGATACTTTCACCAATGGTTTACCGATGTTGATCACGCCAATTGCTTACGATCATTTTCATACCGCAAAATTAATCGAGCAGGCAGGTTGTGGCGTAAGCATCCGTTACAAACGATTACGCATCAGCGATTTAAGGGATACCGTTTTCGAACTTTTGGAAAATCCAAAATATCGCCATGCGGCACAAAAAATAAAAGAAACATTCATCGCAGCTGGTGGTAACGATAAAGCCGTGCAATTGCTTGAAGATTTTGCTGAGGTTCATAGAGTTGTCAACTTTGATAGCCCGTTCGCATAGAAGTTGACAACTCTGGACTTAGATAATGAAAGAGTGATCGTCATGCTGAACTCGTTTCAGCATCTTTCCTGCTATTAAGATCCTGAAATAAATTCAGGATGACGGAACGCGTAAATTCGGGATGACGAAATGTTTAAAATACTAACCTAAATGAAAAGAAAACTGCTATTTGGCGAAAGGATGTTATACGGAGATGGGAAAAGTCCGTTTAACATTGTAATACCTTTCAAAATCAGGGGAGAAATCAAAGAAGATGATTTAAGGTTTGCCTTATTTAAAATCCAGAAAAAACATCCCTGGTTAACCGCTGCAATACGTTTTGACGAAGATAAAAGGCCATGGTTTGTCACCAATCTTACCGAAAATTTTAGGATTCCTGTCCGGATTGTGGACAGATTAAATGATGAGCATTGGGAGCAGGAATCTACTTATGAGTGGAAAACCCTTTTTGATGCTACCATTGCACCACTATGCCGCATTACCTGGGTTAGAGGTAAAGCCGTATCCGAATTTTTGATGGTCTATCACCATTGCCTCTGCGATGGCACTTCGGCACTGTCGATTCTGACAGAATTGCTTCAGCTTTTGGATGATCCTGATACCGATATTGGAAAAGAAATTCCGATTATGGGCGTAAAAGATGTGATTCCGAAGAAGATCTTAAACAGCTACCGAAACAGAGCTAAAAACGGACTGATTGGCAAAATGGCCACTTTAGCACTTTGGATTATCCCGATTAAAAAAGTAGCTGTAGATCGAAAAAAAGATTTTATGCTGCACTGGAAATTTGATCAGGATTTCACTAAACAGATCATCCAGTTTTGCAAAACCAATCAGTTTACCGTAAATACTTTGTTGAGCGCTGCTGTTTTAACGGCGTTTAAAGCGGTAAGAAAAGAAAAGGCATTTAACAAAATATCGTTACCGGTTGATATCAGGAACTTTAACCCGATTATTAAAAAAGATCACATTTTTGCCTTCGGATTAATGATTGTACTTTCCCTGCTGCCAGAAAAAGACTTTATTGATAATGTGAAGGCCTTACAAAAAGATGTGAACGATAAATCAGCCAAACTGAATCCTTACAGCTTAATGATGATGATGGAAGCCTGCCATCCGGCGCTTAATAATTTTACCAATTTCTTAAAATACGGGAAATCGAGCAACGATTGTATGTTTTCAAACCTGGGTAAAATCGATATCCCATACCAATACCACAACTTCGAAGTAGAAACCATATTCAGTCCTTCGGTAATGGGACCATTGGGTAATACCACCACTATGATCGCCTCCACCTACCGCAACCAAATGGATTTTACTTTTGTGGCCAGTGAAGGCTACGTGCCATTTATTGAAGCAGAAGCCATTAAAGAAAAAGTAATATCCATCCTTAAAGAACATATTGAAAAACCAATTGAAATTTTAACCGCTACGGCATGAAAAGAAGATTAATTTTAGGAGAAAGAATCATGCATGTGGATGCTAAAACACCCTTAAACTGTGTTTTTGGCACAAAAATTTCTGGTAAAATCAGTGAAGATAACATGCACAAGGCATTGGATAAAATTCAGCAGAAACACCCGCTGCTGCAAATGAATATTGATGCTACAGGCAAAACACCCTATTTCGTAAGAAACGAAAACATCAGTAAAATACCGGTTAGAACTGCTCAACGTGTAACAGATCAGGATTGGTTAACACAATCAAAAGTAGAGTGGTATAAACTTTTTGATGCCCCAAATGAGCCATTAGCAAGGTTAGTCTGGTTAAAAGGTGAAACCGAATCAGATCTTTTGCTGGTGCTCCCACACTGTATTTGCGATGGAACTACCATTTTAAATCTAATGCGGGAGCTCATGACCCTGATTGATCATCCTGAACAAGATCTGGCGCCTTATCCCTCGTTTCTTTCTGTTCGCGATCTGCTGCCGGAAGAATTTGCAATTACTAAAGCAGCCCATTTTAAAGGGAAAATTTTTGCCGCGCTTGGCCGTTTATTTTTCTTTTTTAAAGCAACTTCTAACCATAATGTCGACCGGAGCAATTACGCTGTTCATTGGAAAATCAGTGAACAGGATACCCAAAAACTCCTGGTAAAGTGTAAGGAAGAAAACACGACTGTTCATGCGGCCATATGCGTGGCCTTTATGGAAGCTTTTAAGCAGGTACAAGGCACCAAAGCTCATGGTAAGGTAATCTGTCCGGTTGATATCAGGCGTTTTGTAGAAACCATCAAGCAGGATACCATGTTTGCCTTTGCCCCCATTGTAGAGTTAAAACTTGACCAGACGGAAAGCGATTTCTGGACAAAAACGCGAAAATTAAAAACCGATCTGGAGGCAAAAGTAGCAGAAATGAAAGTTCACGACCTGTTAAACATGAGTGAATATTTCCATTCTTCGGTAAATAAAATGATTGGTTTTTTAAAAACAACAAAGGGCACACATGATGTGACACTCAGTAACATGGGGCTTTTGAACATCACGAAAGATTATCAGCATTTTGCTATTGAAACCATTTATAGTCCTACGGTTGCTTTCCCATGGAAAAATGCCAATACCTTAGTATGCAGCACTTTTAACGGCCAGCTGGATTTCTCTTTTATGTCGAACGAATCGTTTCTGCGAGAATTTGAAGCCTGGCAGATCAAAGACCGGGCAATGGAACTGATTAAGGAAAATTTAAACGAGTTGGCCAATGTCTGATGAAGTGGAATACGATGAGCAGGCAAAAGTGTCGAACTGGCGGAAATTTGTGCGCAAAAACCTGCTTTTACACCTTATCCCAAACACGGTATTGAATACCGTGGTACCCTATTTTGCTTTTAAAGCGCAAAATTCAGTTCACTTATTTAGCGGGGAGCAAAATCTGGCCAGGTTTTTATTGCCCATGTCGTTATTGCTGCCGTTTATGATTACACTTGATATTTTGAAGAAAATAAAAGAGCTGCAGCATTCAGGCGCTATAAATTATAAGATAGATGAAAAAATTACAGGCTATCCTTTTATATTAAAAAAAGCAGGCTTAAATGGCTTGTATAGCATTTTGGCTGTATTTGCATTGATGCTTACACTCCATTTCTCTTTCCCTAAAAATCACGATTTCGGGATTACCCCATCTGCAGTATGTGCAGGATTACTGGCGGGTTTATATTCCATTACCTTTTTCTACCTCGCCATTAGAAGGTTTAAGATTGATGCGGTATAGTGTTGATATCGTCCTCGTTTGAACGAGGACGATCATAACCAAATAGTCCTCGTTTGTAACGAGGATTAGCGAGACGTGCATTTGCAATGCACAAAGAGAAAACAATCGCGATAAAATCGCCTTTCCCGTTCGTCCTCGTTTCAAACGAGGACGATGATTGTGATGGTTTTCTGAACACAAGCCTTTATTAATAGCCCTGATGGCAGCGGATCCCGATTTAAGCACTAGTTTTTACTTTTTTATTGTGTGCCTGCTTGTTTCACAGGTTTCTTCGGGAGCAGCGTACAGCAGGACCGAACCGCTCCTATACATTACAGGCATTGCGCTCCAAAAAAAACAAAATTCACTTGGGATGACAAATTGTATAATTTTTTGTGTTTCATCGCTTAGAGATTCTTCGCTACGCTCAGAATGACATTAAAACTACTCCAGCCAAACCATTTGCGTAAAAGCACCATTGGTTGCAATATCCCAGGCCTCTACCCTTACCCATTTACGGCCCTTTAAATTGATTGGCCAACTGAAATCCTTTTTGCCAAAAGCCTGGGTAGCATTCAAATTAATGCGGTTGCGGTAAACCTTCGCTCCATCACCCGATACTATTTCGACAAAACTTAAGGGAAATGTCCAGTTGAGCTGCATGTTTACCATCGTTTTACCAGATTGGTCAATTTTTAACGTCTCTCCTGCACCTTTACCATTAATGTTGAATGTTGGAATTAATACCTCTCCAGTAGAGACAAAAAACTTTCCTTGCTGCATTACATCTAAAACAGGCTGCCAGCCATCAGCATAATTTGGCACCTTGTCTAGCTGTAAATAATTCACATTTAAGTGTGCATACATTTCATTTTGTTCGGTTATGGTAAAGATGTCGGCTTCAGAAATGACATGTTTTTTTAATCCCCAATTGGCCATATCATCCATCAGGTTTAGTACTCTTTTACTCAATGTTGGCAACGAAAGATCGCCGGGAATGGCTTTCCAGGCTGCTCCCATAAAAGTCTCCGATTTAAAAAAGTCTTCTTCTTTATATTTGTCCGGATAACCTGTTGATGCTTTTGTTCTGGCATGGGCAGTCCAGGCTAAACCATGTTCTTGTTCCAATAGTTTAAGCATTTCTGCTTTATCGTTAATGTGGTAAACTTTACCATATTTCGGATCGTTCGTTTCGAAAGGCATATCGCTTTTTCTCGACATCACCCAATAAACTGGTTTAGGAAAAAATGCCAGCCAATGTCCGCCGTAAAAATTATTGGCTTCTTCTCCCGGTAACAATAAAAAATTAGGGTCAGATAACCTTTTGGTTTGTTTAAACAAGGCATCTAATTCCTTTAAACGAACTGAATCTGGCCCTTTGGGATGGCCTGGTCCGTGAAATTCGGCAAGCTTAACAATATTTAAACCTGCTTTTTTCAATACCTCAACAAATTCGGGCTTTTCCGGAACGGCTTTTCCGCTCAGCACTATATCCGAAATAAACTCATTGTGGAAATGGCTCGCCATGGTTTTATAACCTGCCAAGGGCACATAGGTATCGTTATGCGTAAACTTTTTAACTTTTGCTAAAGCTGTATTTGCCGTTCCGCCGCTCAATAAACAGAAAAAGTTAAGGCGCTGCTGGGTATTTGGTGGCGCATTAAACCAAGGCACATAACGTTTATCTCCCAAAGGATCCTGGCGAATACCGATTCCAAAATCGGGAATCAAATTTAAGTAGTTGCTTCCTTTCCAGGTAAATTTTAGGTTAAAAGCTTCATCCAAAGGATAGAAATATTGATGTGGAGCAGGAAAAACAGCCAAACTTCCTCCGGTATTTTCGCCAATAACCGTGCGGTATTTTACTTCCAGGTTTTTAGCTGGATCTGTTTTAACAGCTTTCTCCCGCTGCAGAGCACCTTGCACATCGCTCCATGCAATATTGGTCCAGGCGTCTTTTTTGCTCGTCAAGCCGGCATCGTACAAAATAGCAGTTGAGTCTTTTGGGGTAGATACCACAGCAGCTACATTAAACAAAGGGCTTCCATTGTAAAGAGTTATTTCTAAAGCACCGCTAAATGTTTCGCACTGAACGCCATTGATTCTCACCACAGTTTGTGACCCCTTCGTAGAAACACTGGCTGCTCCTTTTTCGAACTTTACAACATTTGTGGTATATGGCCTTGTTGGAACGCGGTCGAAAAACACATCCCAGCCCCCACTGGCCGGACTTAAGGTACGTTTGCCTATTCTCAGCACAAATGCAGGGTCGAGATTAGCTGCAACTTCTTTAAAGCTGCCTTGTTTACCTAACAACAAACGTTTGAATAAGGGTTTGGAACGATCAAGATCTAAAATCATTTTACCTAAGGATCCTTTACCAGCCGGCCAGGTAAGCACAATTTCTTTCTGACTGGAAGAAACGGTAGCGCCGTTGGTTTTAAATGCTTTTAGGTTTACCTGGCTTTGTGCGTAAAATGCTGAAAAGCATAATATCAATAATATAGAAATACTGTTTCTCATACAACTTAATCGTTTTAGTTAGATATATCGCAAGATAACAATTAAGTGCAAAACATAAAATATTCGGTGATCAGTGCATTTCGTTCATTATTTATTTTTTAAAAAAAACAAATAATATTACTTAACTTAATATAGAATTAAAACCAAACATTTTGCATCCAATACTCATCAGAAATAACGTAAAAATCCTGGGCGAAGGTAACCAGGTAATTGTGTTTGCCCACGGCTTCGGCTGTGCGCAAAGTTCCTGGAAATTTATTACAGATGCTTTTCTTCAAGATTACAAAGTAATACTGTTTGATTATGTTGGATCGGGTGATTCGGACCTAAGCCAATACGACCAACGAAAATATGCTACACTCGAAGGATATGCCTGTGATATAATCGACATTATAGAAGCGCTTGATTTGACCAACATTATATTTGTCGGGCACTCCGTAAGCAGTATGATAGGCATGATTGCCGCACTACAAATGCCAGAAGTATTTAAAAAACTAATTTTTATCGGTCCTTCGCCAAGATATTTAAATGATCATGATTATATCGGTGGATTTAATGCAGCAGATATTGAAACCATATTTGAGCACATAGCCGATGATTACATTGCCTGGAGCAAACAATTGGCACCAGTGGTGATGGATAGCCCTTTAAAACCTGAACTGGCTGATTTTTTACAGGAATGTTTTGAAGCTACCGACCCAAGTGTGGCGCTGGCCTTTGCAATGGCTACCTTTAAGGCTGATTATAGAGACAAATTAAAAAACCTCGAAGTGCCAAGTCTTACCCTGCAAAGTTCGAACGATATCATGGCGCCGTTATCGGTAGGCGAATTTATCCATAAAAATACACCAGATAATTTTTTGGTTGTGATGAAAGCCACAGGACACTTTCCGCACATTAGCGAACCTGAAGAAACCATAAGAGAGATAAAAGATTTTATTGAGGATATCAGTTTAAAAGCAGCATCAGATCACCTGTATGCTTCCTGAAAATTTTCATATATCAATAACTAAAACCTTATAACTAAGAAAAAGCACAGGTTATTGTTCTAAAAACACCTGTGCCTCTTCTTTGGCCTTTTCGCAGATCATGGCAATCAATTCTACCCGATACCGGTATTGATCGCTAGTTAAATCATCATCCTCAATGGCTTGCAGGTGTGCGCTTAATTTAGGTCCTAAACCCATCACATAAATGGTTGAAAGCATTTTATGTGCAATACGTTTTAGTTTTTCATAGTCCCCGGCGACCAAACAATTATTTAAATCATTAATTTCTTCTGAAACAATTTCAATGAATTTTTCTGTTATTTCCTTTTCGTAAGCAATATCTCCCATGCTTATTTCTTTCAGATAACCTAAATCAATAGCCTTATAACCCTCTACCTCATGTTTAACCTGAATATTTTTGGTCGACAATACCTCATCCGGTAAAAAATGGGTTAAAACACCCACCAGCTCAATTCGCGAGATTGGTTTAGTAAAACAGCCATCTAATCCTGCATTAAAACATTTTGCTTTTAGCTCCTCTAAATCTTTTTCTATTATGGCTACAATTGAAACATCAGACGGCGAACCGGCCCTTATTTTCTGTACAATATTAAACGAATCATCTTCCAACAGGTTGGCAGCAATCAAAATTAGCCTGCAGGGATAATCTGCTAAAATTTTGATCGCCTCGTTAGTATTCGAGGCTATCGCAAAACGAACATCGTATTCTTTAAGATAATCTGATAAGTTTTTTTGATCCATTGCCTGATCATCCACAACTAAAACGTCAACTATGCTGTTCAACTCCTGATCGTTTGTTTTATTCTCTTTCATCAATTGCTTTGGTTATAATATCTGTATTCTCTTATTCAGGATCATTTTATACGCGTCGGATACGGGGACGAAATTTTTATGCATAATCAAAGTATTCCCTTCAACCGTATCTATTTTGCCTACATTGATAATGAACGAACGATGTACACGCAAAAAAGTCTGTCCGGGCAGCTTGTCTTCAATAGATTTTAAAGAAGAGTGTACAGAATATACTTTTTCATTTAAGTAAATCTTTACATAGTCGCCTTTGGCCTCCAGATAATTAATATCGTCTAGTTTAATACGCCTGATTACACCGGAATCCCTGATAAAAACAAAATCGTCTTGCTGGTTATTCAAAAATAAGTTTTGGATGTTATGAATTTCCTTTGCCTTATTTATGGCGATTAAAAACCGGTCTGGGGTGATCGGTTTGGTAATAAAGTCAACAACATTCAAATCAAACGCAGTGGCCGCATAATCTTTTTTAGAAGTAATAAATATAATCAGCGGACGTGTATCACCCAGGCCTTTAACCAGCTCTATCCCTGATATGCCCGGCATCTCGATATCAAGCAAGAGTAAGTCTATTTTATGAACGGCTAAATTTCGATAAGCCTCGGCGGCATTTTCGCATTCAGCAATCAATTTTAAAGCTGGATCAACCTGCAAAAGGTGGCTTACTACCCGCCTGGCGATTACATGATCATCAACTATTAAACAATTCATTACTATGGGATTATCGTTGTAATTAAAACTAAGCATAACCTGCAGGAATATTTTGATAAATAAATAATGAACAAAATGAATAAAATCTATATTTGTAGAAAATTTTCCCCATTTTCAACGCGCGCATTGCCCCATTCGTCTAGGTTTTTTGCCTTTCTAAAGACTAGATATAGTCAAAACAAACATCCAGGAGTAGATTTGTATAGTATTTAACAGCAATCGTCAATCATAAAAAATAAAAAACAAAATGAACAAAATTAGAACAATCGCATTCGCTACATTAAGTATCCTATCCGTTTACAGTGCGAAAGCGCAAAACTTTAAGGAGCCTGTTAGCTATAAACTTAAGAATGGCATGAATATCATTATTTCGGAAAATGAACGTTCGCCAAAGGCATATTCGAGCTTCACCTTAGATACTAAAGCCTTTGAAGGCAAAAAAGATGGTATAGTGGAGTTGTTAAATGCCGTGTTAAACGAAAACGTAAGCAAAAACGCAAATATTAGCTTTAAGGATAACAGCGGTAAACTGGCTACATCAAATGCTGATCTGGATAAAGACCTGGCAACAATGGCTTCGGTTATTCAACATGCCAATTTCGATCAAAAAACTTTTAATACCGCTAAAGCAAAATTAATTGCCAGTATAAAATTGCAGGATTACGATTACGACCAAACGGTAAATGAAAATTCGATTAATGCATTAACCCTGGCCGATGTAAAAAACTTTTACAGCCAGATTTCTCCGGAAAAAACCTTTTTAACCATTGCAGGTGATGTTGAATTAAATACAGCCAAAGCATCAGCTAAAAAAGCTTTTGGCAACTGGAACCGGACACAAGAACTTGCATTAACTGTGGCAAGGTAATATTAAAATTAAATTCAGGTCCTTTGATTAATTTCAAAGGGCTTTTTTTATGCCCAAAATGTTACAAGTGATTGGGCTTTAACTATCCGTATTCAAGGAATCATTCAATATATTCGCTTGAAATAAAATCATCATTTCTGAAAAAAAAGATATATGAAAAAATTCTCTATACCCCTACTTTTTGTTGCTTTAAGTTTATCTCTGCAGGCTCAGATTGTGGTTAACCGAAATCAGGATATTGATAAAATGGTTAAGGCCGTCAACCAGGATTCTCTAAAATCGTATATCAGTAAAATGGTTTCATTCGGAACAAGAAATACGCTCAGTGATATTAAAAGCAAAACAAAAGGAATTGGAGCGGCCAGAAACTGGGTGCTGAATAAATTTAATCAGTTTGCAAAACAAAGCGATGGCAGGCTTACCGCATACCTCGATACCATTACTTTTAAACCTGATGGCAAAAGAGTAGACCAGCCTACCCTTTTGGGCAATGCTGTAGCCATACTGAAAGGCACTGATGTAAACGATAAACGCGTTTATGTGGTGAGCGGGCACCTCGATAGCCGTGTTACCGATGTAATGAACAGAACCAGTAATGCGCCAGGTGCCAATGATGATGGCAGTGGCGTTGCAGGGGTAATTGAGGCTGCAAGGATTATGAGTCAGTATAAATTTTCAGCAACCATAATTTTTGTAGCGGTGAGTGGCGAAGAACAATCTTTATTAGGCTCTGGTTTTATGGCTGCAAAAGCAAAAAAAGAAAACTGGAATGTAGATGCCATGTTAAACAATGATATGATTGGCAGCAACAACAGTAGCGAAACACAAATCATCGATAATACCAGGTTACGCGTATTTAGCGAAGGTTTACCCAGCTTCGACCTGGATAAAAATGCAAAAAGCATCCGTCAGTTTGGTTTAGAGAATGATGGTAAAAGCCGTCAGTTGGCACGATATGTTAAAGAAATCGGCGAGCGTTATGTAGATCAGTTGGAAGTTAAGTTAATTTACAGAAACGACAGGTTCCTCCGCGGCGGAGACCATACCCCATTCGTAGAAAATGGATTTACTGCAGTGCGCATCACTGAAATGAACGAAAACTTCGATCACCAGCACCAGGACCTTAGAACGGAGAAAGGTATTAAATACGGCGACCTTCAGGAATTTATGGATTTCGAATATTTACGTAAAAATACAGGTGTAAATATTGCTGTTTTGGCCAATCTGGCTAAAGCCCCATCAAGTCCTACAGAAGTAAAAGTTGATGTCAAAAACCTGAGTAACGCTACCTTTTTATACTGGAAAGCACCTGCTAATGGTAGTGTAAAGGGTTATTATGTTTTAATGCGCGAAACCAGCAGCGCCGTTTGGGAAAAGAAATTTTTCACCTCATCCACCGAATTAAGATTGCCTTACAGTAAAGACAATTATTTATTTGCCGTTCAAAGTATCGGAAATGACGATACTGAAAGCCTGCCGGTAGTGCCGGGTATTGGCAGATGATAAAACATTTAGGGTTTGCCGTTGTTTAAATCCAAATTTAGCGTATGAAATTTAAACCTTTAGCTTTTATTGTTAATATTGCCATCACACTGGGGGTTGGTGCTTTAGGAGGCTGGGCAACCGCCCAATCGGTTAAAACCTGGTACCCCACATTAAACAAACCATCCTTTAATCCACCAAACTGGCTTTTTGCACCCGTTTGGACGACACTTTATGTCCTTATTGGCATCGCTGCTTATCTGGTATGGATCAGGCGCGATAAAATTGTTCATTTCCCACGAACAGTTGCGATTTACCTTATCCAGTTAATTTTAAATCTAGGCTGGTCATTTATTTTCTTTTACCTGCATGAGATAGGCTTTGCCCTGGCCGAAATTATTTTATTGTTGATTGTCATTGTGGTTAATGCATCCATGTTCTATAAAATAAACAAATGGGCAGGTTTAATATTTATCCCCTACATCCTTTGGGTAACTTTTGCATCATTTTTAACGTACAACATTTTCATATTGAATTAATTTTAAAAGAAAACCCTATTTTTAGGAAGTGGTAACTTTTAAAAGATCTTTGCTGATACTCTTCGTTCTGTGCTGTAACCAATTGCAGGCGCAAAAGGTAGGTCTTGTGTTTAGCGGTGGTGGTGCAAAAGGATTGGCGCACATTGGCACCTTAAAGGCGCTGGAAGAAAACCACATCCCTATCGATTACATTACAGGCACATCGATGGGTGGCATTGTTGGTGCCATGTATGCCGCAGGTTATAGCCCTGCAGAGATAGAAAAAATTGCACTGAGCAACGACTTCCAAAATTGGGTAAATGGTCGATACACCAGCGATTACACCTATTACTTCCAGAAAAATGCGCCCAATGCTTCTATGCTTACTGCAAAAGTGGCTATTGATACGGGTTTTCATTTTAGTTTCCGTTCTAACCTGATTAACGATATCCCGTTAAATTTTGCTTTTCTTGAGCTCTTTTCGCAGGCTTCTGCTGTTTCTAAAGATAATTTCGATAATCTTTTTGTTCCCTATCGCTGTATGGTGGCAGATGTGCTTTCGCAAAAAAGTATCACCGTAAGCAAGGGGAGTTTAGCCGAAGCAGTAAGGGCAACCATGACGGTTCCGATCATCTATCGTCCGATTAAATTAGACGGAAAATATGTTTTTGACGGGGGCCTGTACAATAATTTCCCTGCCGATGTAATGGAAAGAGATTTTAAACCTGATTTCGTTATCGGCGCCAATGTTTCGTCAAAAACCTACAACGAATATCCTAAAAACATCGACGATCGTTTAATGAACCGCTTTTTGGTCTACATGTTTCTTTCCAAATCAGATTCTACCATGATCGGAAAAAACGGTGTATACATCCAACCCAATTTAGCTACTTATAGTGTAACTAATTTTGCTCCGGTAGAAGAACTGATCAAAAAAGGCTATGATGCAACAATAGCCGATATGCCAAGAATTAAAGCGTTAATCAGCAAAAGGGTGAGTGACGAAGAACTGGCAAAAAGAAGGGAAAAATTTAATGCAAAAAAACCAGATTTAAAATTCAGCAACATCATCGTAACAGGCGTAAACAGCCAGCAAAAAAAATATGTAGAAAGGCTTTTTAAGAGCGATAAAGTTAGTTTTAACCTACAAGACATTAAACGTGGGTATTATAAACTGGTTGCCGATCAAACTTTCGAAACGGTATATCCTAAAATCTCTTATCAGGCGGCAACAGACAGTTATACTTTTGAGGTGGTTGCACAGCCCAAAAAGAGTTTCAAACTCGAATTAGGCGGCAATATCTCTACAAGACCCATCAGCAATGTTTTTTTGGGCGCTCAGTACAATTACCTCAACCGTAAATCTTACACTTTTGGAACCAGCTTTTACTCCGGCCGTTTTTACGAATCGGTACAGGTAAATGGCCGGGTAGATTATCCAACCAGGCTACCCTTATTTTTGGCGGCCGAGTTAACCTATAATCACTGGAATTTCTATAATACCAGCCAGATCTTTATCGAAAACCCACGCCCCATTTACATCGAACAATCCGACCGTAAGATTGATCTCATGATGGGAATGCCTTTAAATTACAACACCAAAATTGTGCTCCACGCTACATTTATCAACAACAATGACCGTTACAGCCCAAACAATACCTTTGCCGTAGGCGATTTATTAGATCAAACCATATTTAATGGCTTCAGAGGTTCTTTAAACTTTGAAAAAAACTCGCTGAACAGAAAACAATATGCCACCAATGGGCAAAGCTTTTCGCTAAGTTTTAACTATACTACAGGTCGCGAAAATTATAATCCTGGTAATATTTTCCGCAATACCCCAGGTTTTGTGAAAATTCCCGGCAGTAGCCGGCTGCATCAATGGGGCAGCATTAAGCTCACTCAGGAAAACTACTTTTTACACCTTAAAAAATATACTTTGGGTTATATTATTGAAGGTGTTATTTCAAACCAACCCTTATTTAGCAATTATTACGCAACACTTTTAACCGCTCCGGCCTTCTACCCCCTGCAAGATAGCCGCTCGTTATTTCTGGATAAGTTTAGGGCAACTACCTATGCCGCCGGCGGCATAAAAAACATTTATAATGTTAAAAAAAATCTAGACTTTAGATTAGAAGGTTATTTATTTTTACCGCATAAAGAGTTTGAGCTGAATAATTTCCAGGATATAAATTATGCAAAGCCCATTACAAAAATACGCTATGCAGGTACTGCTGACCTGGTTTATCACTCACCGCTGGGGCCGGTTAGCCTAAGTTATAATTTATATAATGATGCTGTTAAAAGAAATGGTGTATTATTGCATATCGGTTATTTAATTTACAATAAACGTTCTATCGAATGAAACGAATCTTACTCATGCTTTCGCTGTGCTTAATCGGGCTTTTCAGCTTTGCACAAACCGCAGCAATCAATAATTTTCTGGTAAAAGAGAATTTGCTTAAAAACAATAAGCTGGCCATTATAGCTGCCGATTCGTTAAACAACCCCAACGAAAATATAAACGGAACCTATACTTTTAGCGTAAGTGGTTTTACACAGGTATTAAAATTTAACGATGGCATAGCCGTGTTACCTTTACCAATTGATAAATCTACCTTCGTATATATTAAACATCAAAACGACTCCGGCACACACAGCAAACTGGTGTACGTGTATAAAAAAGATACCGATTTAAGTCCGTACGCCATAAATAGTTTATGGCTTTTCATCATTCCCATTATACTCGTTATTATTGCCTTTGCCTTCCGCAAGCTGATCATATTTGTGGTCATTATATTTTTGGTATTCGTGTATTTTAACCATAGTAATGGCTTAAACCTTTCTACCTTTTTCGAAAGTATATTTGATGGGTTAAAGAATTTGATTTGATGTAAGGAGAAAAGAGTTGTCAACTCTTATAGCTTGGTTCCCTCGCCAAAATCGTCATTTCAAGGCTGGGCTAGCGCGAACCGAAGCAACCTTTCCCTATAAATTTAATGCGTTCTATTTTTCAGAAAAGCAATACCTGTGGTGCTTCGGTTATACCCGTCCCGCCCTTTGCTTAATCCCGATATAATTATACAATGATAAAGAAATTACCTAAATCGGGATAACACTGTCGGTCGGGTTTATTTTACCACAGATAGTAGCACTGTTATAGCCCCTTAAGCCCGATCGAAGCGAGATGCCGGTTATTTCAATCGGCAGAAGCGGGAGCGGGACTACAGAGAACCAATAGCCTCTGCAACTGCCTTCCAATAAAAGAAGCTGAAGTTAAGATATGTTTTTAGCTTTTAAATAATAAAATCATCAGTGCGTGACTGGACAAGCACGTGCCGAAGCAATCTCATGCTATAAATTCTCTTATTCTTTTTTGAAAAGCAAGGCCTCTGGTACTTCGGTTATACCCGTCCCGCCCTTTGCTTAATCCCGATATAATTATACAATGATAAAGAAATCACCTAAATCGGGATAACGCTGTCGGTCGGGTTTATTTTACTACAGGTAGCAATACCATTGTAGTGCCTTAAGCCTTTCGTGTGGACACATCTTTTGGTTTGGGTTTTTTATACGTTTTGCTAGCTTGCTTTAATAAATTACAGGTTTAACCGAAGAACACCGTCAATCCCAAGGGCCGGGAGAATCAAAAAAACAGGAGTAGTTCATTACAATTGGCACGAACAAACCTGAAACGCAGTGGTTTTGTGTTCGTAATCACTGAATTAAAGCTTAAAAGAGCATTGAACACAAAACAAAGTGCCGTTGTTTTTTTGATGTACGTGAGATTGTGTAAAGGGCCCATTGCTGGATTGACAAAGCGCTTTGGGTACTTTGGCGCTCCAAAGTACCATGCCACCGCGGCATAGAGCGGAAAAATAAATATTTTGCGTTCACGCTCGTTTCTGACGAGTATGAAAAGAACAAATCGTTTTTTAAGGATTAATCATTATTTTTTTTTACTAAATTTTTTAGTAAATTTGATTCATGGAAAATCTATTTTTAGTGTGTTTGGTTCCTCCTGTTTCTATCGTGGAAGACATCGACGAGATCAGGACATACATTTCAGAGAAATTTAATGTATACGAATCATTAAAACGCCCTGCGCACATTACCCTGTACCCTCCGGTAAAGCTGTCGTCATTTGATGCGGAAAAAAGATTTTTTAGTGCTTTAGCAGATGCTTCTTTCAGTCAACCCTTTACACAGGTGCTTAGAAACTTCAATTCATTTTTAGAGCATACCTTTTATCTCGACGTTGAGCAAAATGAAGGACTGATGGCGTTGGAAAAACAGATCACTAAAGCATTACAACCTTTAAAATTGCTGGAGAAGAAAGAAAAGTTTAATCCGCATTTAACCTTAGCTTTCAGAGATGTAAAACCACCCATATTTAAGCAGATTTCTGCCGAATTTAAAGACCGGAAATTTAAACGCGAGTTCCCCGTTTCATCCTTTTCAGTTTATAAACACATGGATAAAAGATGGCAACCTTTTAAAGAATTCTCTTTTAGAGATCCAGATACTAAACCCAAAGCATTAAACCTTTTCGGTTAATTAGAATGGCATGCCAATACCAAAGTTGTATTGAAGAAAACGGTAGGTATCTGGAGCATGTGTTAAATTATAATTGTTTTTAAAATCTCTGGCACCTGAGAAAAACTTACTGATTACCCACTGATCCGACCCCATAAACTGTGGATCTTTAAGTTTTAATCCCACATCAAACCTGAACACAAAATACTGTACATCATACCTTAAGCCTAAACCGGTACCAACTGCAAGCTGTTGCGCAAATTTGCTCAATTTAAACACCGTTTGTTCGTCAAGATCTGGCGTTGCTGCGAGAATTGATTCACCTTTACGTAGATTCCACACATTACCAATATCAACAAATGCCGCACCTTTTAAAGTTGCACCAAAAAATTTCTTGGCAACTGTAAAGCGGTATTCGAAGTTGGTTTCAATCCGCATGGTCCCAAGCTGATCGAGGCCATAAAAAGCCCTTCGTAAGGTATCACTTCTTAAAAGCCCTCTATCATAGTTGCCCGGACCAATGGTTCTGGCCTGCCAGGCCCTTACACCACTCGATCCACCGGCAAAAAACTGTTTCTCAAAAGGAATTCCTGTTGAAACCGAATTGCCGTAGGCATAAGCAACACCAGCATTTAAACGGGCAACAAACTGCCTTTCACCACCGAGGTGTTTGTACCACCTCAGATCAACTTCCGGGCGCATGTACTGATTAAACGGCAAACCCAATATTTTGGCTGGATCGTTATCTGCCGGGTCATTCTTCGCCCCGGTGAGTTTAGAAATTCCCTGCAGCATATTTCCCGCAATATCCATTCCCGCTCTTAAATAAACGAAAGACCTGAACTCATTCAGTTTGTTTGCGTTTAAGGTATAGGTATATTTCATCCCTAAGGTTAAATCCTTGCGTCCCAGTAATGTGGAATAATACAGGTTGTTAAGTACGGTATTCGGATCCACATTGGGATCCAGATTACCAAAACGGTATTCAAAGTTTAAAGGCGTAAAAGAGTGCAGCTTAGATTTAGTTTCAACCCAGTCGTAAGTAATGGAATTGATGAAAATCCTCCTCACCGAAACATCTTTTTGCAGGGCATAGATATAACTGCTTGAAAAAGTAGTGTGCGGCATTCCGTTGCCACCTAGCGTAGGATTATAGAAGGGAATCATCAGCCTTGGCACCGTAACACTCGCGCTGATCGAAAAATCACGCTGATAGATATCACTAAAAACCTTCGCTCCGTTACCAATCCGCGATTGTAAACCACCTTTAAGCTGCAGTTCGAACCGCTCTGCGCCTCTAAAAAGGTTGTTATTGGTGTAGGTATTACTGATGTTAAACCCTACGGTACCACCGTTAAAAGGTACCTCACCCTCTACCCGGTTAGTCATTACTTTTTGAGGGATCAACTGGATTACGGCATTTACTTTATTTGAGGTACTATCTCGTCTAAAATAATCGATTTTTACATTCTTAAAAATATTAAGCTCATATAAGCGATCATAAGTGAGGTTCTCATTCCGGATATCATAAAGCTCACCTTGCTTCAAAAAGTCGTACCTCACAATCGGATTCCGCCTGTACCGCTTAGAAAAATCGGTAAACACAATCCCGTTGATCGTATCCTTGCTCAATTTATAGCGCACAGAATCTGGGAAACCATCCGGGTTTGGAGCAATGATCATGTGCGTATAGCCAATATTAAATTGTTTATGCGATCCTTCAGTCGGGTCGGTTACATTTAAGGTTAAATCAATTTTATTGGTTTTAGAGTTTGCTTCCGCTCCGTAAACATCGAAATTTACATAAGGTCTTAAGAAATAGAAATAACCGTTTTCTTTCATGATCCGGTAAATCTGTTCCCGCTCGTAAGTTAGAGAGTCCTCATCATATTGCATGCCTTTGTGCAAATGTGTCACATTGGCCTTATTCGATTCGTAAAGGCTTTTAATACTTGCATTAGGAATCGAATCGCTCAATTTATTAATAAAATAAGCGGGCCCCGGTTTAGCACTAAAAATAACTTCGGCCTTTTTATCTGCAATCTTTATGGCCGAAGTTACTTCAGCCTGGCGATAGCCCTTACTTTTTAAAAATTTTTGTATCTGTGTTCTCGAAATCTCCACCAATGTGCTATCCAGAATGGCTGGTGGCGTACCAAATGGTTTAATGTCGCTGGTTTTATAGCGACCATCTTTTGTATTGAACAAATTGTACAAAGGTACATTGATGCTCAACTTCGATGCTGGTCTGATATCTTTCTGAACATAATTGTAAGCCTGTTCTTCAAATTTAGCATCAACGCTATCGATCGTTACCTTTTTCACTATCGATTGATAGTCGGCAATGTACTTAGTTGATGAGCAGGCCTGAATTAAAACAATAATAAATAGTAATATTGCAGTGCTTTTCAGTTTAATATTTATTGAGTTTTGGTATGCTTTCAAAATCACAGATTAGTTTTATAAAGTCGTTACATCAAAAAAAATACCGTAAAGAACATGGTTTATTTATTGTTGAAGGTATAAAATCCATAAAAGAATTTTTCCAATCAAACTACCAGATCCATACTATATTTTACAACAGCGAACAATACAATTTGTTACCCAAATTGCCTGCAAATATAAACTTATTTGAAGTAAAGAACGCTGAATTAGACAAGATTAGTACGCTGCAAACGCCACAAGGCTTTTTAGCACTCGTCTACATCCCTAAAAACAAAGAATTAGATCTAAAAGCGCTGAAAAATCAGTTCACTTTGGTTTTAGATGGTGTTCAGGATCCGGGCAATATGGGTACCATCATCAGAACGGCCGATTGGTTTGGCTTTAAAAATATCATCTGCTCTGCAGACTGTGTAGAAGTATTCAATCCAAAAACGGTACAGGCCACAATGGGCTCTTTGGCAAGGGTAAATATTTATGAAGCAGATTTACCAGCACTACTGGAGAAAAATACCATCCCTGTATTTGGGGCATTGTTAGATGGCGAATCGATTTACAAAACGCAATGGGGAACTGAAGGACTGGTGATTTTAGGCAATGAAGGAAAGGGAATATCGGCAGAAGTGATCAAAAAAATAAATAAACCGGTAACCATTCCGAGAATTGGAGAAGCCGAATCGTTAAACGTGGCCGTAAGTGCAGCAATCTTTTGTGCTGAGTTAGTGCGAGTTCGAAATTAAATTGAGATATTATTTGCGGGCTAACTAATAATTGCTATTTTTGCAGCCTTGAATTTAAGGGTCGAGTGGCCGAGTGGCTAGGCAGAGGTCTGCAAAACCTTCTACAGCGGTTCGAATCCGCTCTCGACCTCCATTTGTACAAATAAAATAATTAAAAGGTTATTACCATGGCAGTTACCAGATTAAAAAGAAAAGACAGAAGAAATAAAAATACAGCTCACCAAGAGGTAGCATTTTTAAAGAGAGCAACTAACATCGAGTTAGGAAGCCGCTCTGCACAACCTAAAAACGATCAATTAGCTAAAAACAATGCTGTTTTAGCTACTTTGGCAAAATAGTTTTTAGAAATTCTTCTTAAAGATTTAAAGCATCCTTCTGATCAAAGGATGCTTTTTTTATGCACGGATATTTTTAATGCACCAGGGGATAAAAGAATAAATCAAACAGATTCCAATAACCTGCCAATCATCATTCATCCACATTCATCTGGAAGGGCGGAAATATTGTCCAGGTTATACCAAAACTTAATGTCCTACCCGAATCAACAAAACGATAATTGTAATTATCGTGTCCAAAAGTATAATTGACAAAAAAACCAAACGCTTTCGTTTTTGGAAATGGATAAACGGTAAGTATGGTTTCACTTCTAAAAGGATCTACAAAAGGATGCGCACCTTGAATAAGCTCCATCCGCTCTGCAACAGAAGCACGAACATTTTTCAATTGCTTAATAAATTCATATCGAAGCTGCCAACGGTATCGCCCGTAGATCCGAATATCGTTTTCGGTAAAACCACCGAAATTACCTACTCCCAAAAACCGGTTATGGTACAACAAAAGCCCGCCTGTAACAGAATGCGTTCTTGAAGGTAAATTTTCAGAACTATTTTTATTATTCCGGTAATTAATCAGCAGTTCGGTTAGATTAGTGGAAAAATTCGCACTTCTACGGTTCAGGATTGCCGAAAGATTGGTTTCAGGTGTAATTTTATTATAAAGCGCCTCACTTTCCGGTGATCCATCAACTAGGGTCTCAGAAAAGGCACTTCCAGACTGCCCATTCGAATAATGACCACTTTCTAAGGAAATGGCAATAAAATTATTATCATTCAACCTGCGCATCATTTGGCCACCAAGCTGTACCCTATACGAGGGCATAATCACAGGCAAAGACTCACTGTCGTACATTCTAAGCTGCGATCTAAAAGCAACATATGCAGCAAATACATTCTTTTTCAAGGGTTTTTCCATTAAACCTTTCTCCATATTATTAAAAAAGCTGTAACGTACATTTGGGTTTGCTTCGAAAACAAGTTTTTCGGAAGAAAGCACACTGGTTTTATAACCTAGATTTGCATCTTCACCAATCGGATAATACTCGTGGAAATCATTAAAGCTCTTCTGAGCTTTTACTGAAAATACAACACAAGCGAACAACAGCGTTAAAATATTTTTTTTCATATTTTGGGTATTAAAGCATAATATTTTCAATTTTATCAAACAGCGCCGGGTCTATTTTTCCTGTATAGATACGGGAGCCTGATGCTATTTTATTAAAATACCATAAATAGGTAAACCCTTGTTGATTCAACTCAGCAATCAATGATTTCCTGAGATCAATGGATGTTATTTCCAGAAAAAAAGTTGCATCAATCCGTTCTACTATCGCACCAGACTGAGCGATAAACGTCTTGATGTTATTGAGCTGGGCTTCAGAAGCTCCCGTTACCACAAGAACATTGGCATACAACATAACTGGCTTATTTTAAGAGATTTAATTAATAACTGTATTAAATCTATGCTTAAAGCAGGGCCTGCACAATACCTAGTATTAAGTATTTTTGGAAGATATTTAATGGAGGCGTGATTTTAGTTATCGTTAATTACGGGAACCAGATGAACGGAATAATGCTCCTACAAGAATTCATCTGGATATTTTCAAGTACAGACATCTTTTTTAAGATCAAAAACTTAATTTTATATTATTGTTCATTTATTTTGAAAGTATATGAATCTTAAAAATGTATTAGATCAGCTTAAATCACTGGCAGATGAGAAAGTCCGTGCCATGCACATTAAAAACGGCGCCAGAGAAAACATTTTTGGTGTTAAAATGGGCGACATCAGGGCAGTAGCAAAAAAGATCAAAACCGATCATGAGCTTGCACTTCAACTTTGGGAAACCGAAAATATTGATGCCAGGTTGCTTGCCATCTTAATCCTGAAACCAAAAGCACTATCGGCAGCACAAATTGAGCAGATGGTCGCTTCAGAAAATTTTACCTGGGCTGCAGATTGGTTTTACAACTACATTGTTAAAGAATACCCGGATAAGGAGCAGTTTCGTGAAAAGTGGATGAACTCGGGTAATATTATGCTGGCCCGGGCAGGCTGGAGCCTAACCAGCGGACGTATAAGCCGGGCACCTGAGGGATTAGACATTCCTGCCATTCTCGATCGGATTGAAAAAGAAATGCCTAAAGTAGCCCCAGAAATCCAATGGACAATGAACACCGCATTGGCGCAGATTGGCATTAACCATCCTGATTATCGAGAAAGCGCTTTAGCCATCGGCGAAAAACTTGGCATATATCGCGATTATCCTGTTTCTAAAGGATGTACCTCCCCCTTTGCGCCCATCTGGATTAATGAGATGGTAAGCCGGCAGAAGTAGTCTTTTACCTATTATCAGCATATTTCATGTATGATATCCCTCTGTTTAAAGCAAGCCCGACAAATCGTATTTAATCATAAAATTCAGGCCTTGTTAAATAAACAATCATAAGCATCCCGATTATTTTCAATCGGGATAAGGCGAATGGCGGAAAACAAGTACCTATGAACTGCTATCCTTCATTTCCTAAACATAAAAGACTTTTATAATCACTAGGAAATGGGGGTCTCGTTCTTTTGGCAATTTCAGTCCCGCTTTTGGTGCGAGTTCCGATGCTAATTTAGTGCCGATTTATCGGTAAAGGATCGGAAGCTCTCCCCGACAATCGGGTTTATTTAACTTGGGTCGGCGCACTGAAAGCAAGCCGTTGTTTATAAACCCGACAGAAGCGAACACGAACCCGGTTTTTTCCATCGGGTGAAGTAAAGCGGATGGCGGGGCTACTGTACCCATGAAACGTTGAACTTTCATTTCCTAAAAAAGAAAAAATTAATAATGATTAAGAAACGGCTGGTTCTGCTTATTTGGCAATTTCAGCCCCGATTTTATAGCCAAACCTTACTAACTAAACCTGATAATAGCGTAAAACCCGCAGGAAAGAAACGAGTGATGGCTCGGTGAAGGTGACGACTATATTTAAACCAGTTCTTTACAGATGCTTTTGATCAAGCCTGGTCCTTCATATATAAAACCCGTATACAATTGAACTAAAGATGCACCAGCATCTAATTTCTCTTTGGCATCTTTTGCGGAGTGTATTCCGCCTACACCAATAATTGGAAATGCTTTGTTTGATTTCGATGAAAGATAACGAATGACTTCTGTAGAGCGTTCTTTAACAGGTTTACCACTCAAACCACCGGTTTCACCAGTTAAATCTTTCTCAGTAGCCAGATTTTCCCGGCTAATGGTTGTATTGGTGGCGATAATGCCTGCAATTTTGGTTTCCGCAACAATTTCGATAATATCGTCTAATTGCGCATCAGTTAAATCAGGCGCAATTTTTAATAAAATCGGACGTGAAATATCGTTTTTACGATTACGTTGCTGTAAAGTATTGAGGATTTTCTTCAGGGGTTCTTTTTCCTGAAGTTCGCGTAAGCCTGGTGTATTGGGCGAACTTACATTGACCACAAAATAATCGACCACATCAAAAAGGCGATCGAAACATTTAATATAGTCGCTTACGGCATCTTCATTTGGGGTAGCTTTGTTTTTACCAATGTTTCCACCTACAACAATATCAGGATGTTTATCTTTTAGCAAGCGCAAACGCTCGGCCATTACATCTACCCCCTTATTGTTAAAACCCATCCGGTTAATTAAGGCTTCATCATTAGGTAAGCGGAACATCCGGGGTTTATCGTTTCCGGGCTGAGGCATTGGTGTGACGGTACCCACTTCAATAAATCCAAAACCTAAATTGCTAAGCGGCTCTACATATTCACCGTTTTTGTCAAATCCGGCAGCCAAACCCACAGGATTTCTGAATTTAATGCCAAAAACCTCGCGCTCTAAACCTTTAATATGCACATCAAAGCTGCTACGAATAATGGTTTTACCAAGCGGAAATTTATCATTAAACCATTTTAACCGCTTAACTACAAAATAATGTACGTTTTCAGGGTCAAATTTGAAGAATATTGGTTTAATAAGGCGATACATGGCACGAAGATAAGAACTTAATGCTAATTATGGAAGATGGAAAATGTAAAAGGAAAGATGGAAACCTTTATGACGTACAAAATTTTGGTTGATGGCTCATCGTCAATAGTAAAATTGCCACGAGCAGATAGTACACTAGCCTATCAACCATTTACCAAAAGTAGTCAACTACAAACTAGCTCACAACTTCCATTCTACATCTTCCATCCTACATTTTCCCTCTCACATCTTCCATCCTACATCCCTAATATGCTGCCGTAAACTGCTCCTGGTGGTGTGCATTATTTTCCAGCTCATCGGCAATAACGATCGCTAAATCTTCCACTGATAAAATAGAACGGCCTTCTTCATTAAAAACCGGACTTGTTTTACCCAAACGGTATTTTCCGGTACGACCAGTAGTGATGCCCTGATGCATCTCAATAGCTGGGCTAAAAAACAACCAATCCAATTCTTTCTCTTGCTTTAAGGTATTAAAATAATCCCTTACTGCTGTTGCACCTGGTTTGTATTCGGCAGGAAAGTGAGGGCCATCTACAATTTGGTGACCATCGATCTGCAAAGTACCCGCTCCACCGATAAAAATATAACGTTTAACACCCGATGCTTTTACAGCAGCCTGAATGGCCTCTGCGCCCTGTACCGTATCGTTGTATAAATTTGGATTGGTCCAACCTGCGTTAAAAGCACTTACTACTGCATCGGCACCTGTTAAAGCTGCTGCTAGTTTTTCAGTATCTAAAACATCAACCGCGATCTTACGCACATGATCATCGTTATGCTCAATTTTAGCAGTATCGCGCGCAATGGCGATCACTTCATTCCCACGACTTACTAATTCGTTCAAAATGGCTTTGCCTACAAATCCGGAGGCTCCTATTAATGCTACTTTCATATTATTTAATTTTTAAAATTGATTAACCTGTTATAAATTGTAATATTTTTTGTTACAGTTATGTTTAAAATTTTTTATTTAAAACCCGCACTAAAATCTTTTAAAGTTTTAGCCGAAAGATTCTTTACTAAAGCAGTTTCTGCTTCATCATATAAATCGGTTAAATGTTTAGTGATCTGTCTACCTACCGGACAATCGGGATTAGGTTCATTTTTGCTTTCGCCTAACAGGCTTTTTTGTTTAACGGCCCGGTAAACATCCCCAAGGTTAATATCAGCAGGGTTTTTAGCTAGGGTTGAGCCACCACCCTTTCCTTCTTTACTTTGAACAAAACCGTATTTATGCAAATTGGCCAGTTCCTTTCTCACCAGAACAGGATTACAGTTGATACTACCCGCAATGTATTCAGAATTCAATAGCTGCCCCTTCACCTGATCAAGGAGCGTAAGAATGTGAAGCGATATAGAAAAATGACTGCTATTCATACTGTAACTATTTTTATTACAGAACAAAGGTATGATAATTTTTATACATCATAAAAATTTAACATCATTAACCCTGCACTGACAATTGTAATGCCTTACCGTTTTATTGATCAATTAAAATTTGAGGATATTGAGCAGATAGGCGTTATATCGAGTATCAATTTAAAACAGTAATAATGATTAAACAGGCACTTAAAAGCTTTTGTTTTTACAAAAATTGTTTTCTAATGTTGATGCCACACGAATTAGCCGGTATTACTTCAATATAAACATTAATGTTGCTGGCTTATCCTATTTGACTTTGCAGCTGAAAAAAGCCTTTAAATTTCGTACTTTTGCAGCCGAAATGATTTCAATAAATAATTTAACCTTCCTGATTGGCTCAAGGGCCTTGTACGATGACGCGAACTGGCACATTAAACCTGGCGACAGAGCTGGTTTAATCGGCGCCAATGGAACAGGAAAATCAACACTTTTAAAAATAATTGTAGGCGAATACGCACCAAGTTCGGGTACCGTTTCCATGTCGAAAGACTTGAAAATTGGTTACTTAAACCAGGATTTACTCTCTTACGATTCGCACCATAGCATTTTGCATGTGGCCATGGAGGCTTTTGAGCGCCAAAACCAATTGCATGATGAGATTGAAGAACTGCTTAAGAAAATCGAAACCGATTATAGCGAAGAGGTTTTATTTAAATTAAGCGATAAACAGCAAGAGTTTGAAGCTTTAGATGGCTATAACATCGAATATAGGGCCAACGAAATTTTAGCCGGTTTGGGTTTCAGTACGGCAGATCAGTTACGCCCTTTAAATACCTTCTCAGGAGGTTGGCGTATGCGTGTAATGCTGGCGAAAATCTTATTGCAAACACCTGATATTTTATTACTGGATGAGCCTACCAACCACATGGATTTACCTTCCATTAAATGGTTGGAGAACTATTTAATGGGTTTTGAAGGTGCCATTGTAATTGTATCTCACGATAGGTATTTCTTAGATAAAATTGTAAACCGTACGGTAGAATCGCGTAAGGGGAAATTAACCGTTTATGCGGGTAATTATAGCTTCTATGTTGAAGAAAAAGCCTTGCGTGGCGAAATCCAGAAAGGCGAGTTTAAAAATCAACAGGCCAAAATCAAGCAGGAAGAACGTTTAATTGAGCGTTTTAAAGCGAAAGCGAGTAAGGCTAAAATGGCACAATCGCGCATGAAGGCTTTAGATAAGATGGAGCGTATTGATGATGTGGATGATGATAACCCAACCGTAAACTTCGCGTTTAAATTCTCTAAACCTTCAGGCAGACACGTGGTGCGTATAGAACATGCCAATAAGAGTTATCCAAATGTGCATATTTTAGATGATGCTGAGGGCGTGATTGAAAAAGGTGATAAAATTGCCTTGATCGGTGCAAACGGTAAGGGTAAATCTACTTTATTGAGAATGATTGCCGGAGCCGAAAAATTTGAAGGTTTCTGCGAAACTGGTCATAACGTAACCACCACTTTCTTTGCGCAGCACCAATTAGAATCGCTGCATTTAGAAAATTCGATTTTAGAAGAATTACAAGCCTTTGCCCCAAAACATAGCGATACGGAATTACGTAGTATTTTAGGTTGTTTCCTTTTTACCGGTGATGATGTTTTCAAAAAAATCAAAGTGCTTTCTGGAGGAGAAAAATCGCGTGTGGCCCTGGCTAAATCGTTAACCACAGATTCTAATTTCCTGATTCTGGATGAGCCGACCAACCACCTGGATATCCAGTCGGTTAATATCTTGATTCAGGCATTGCAACAGTTTGAAGGTACTTTTATTGCCGTATCTCATGATAGGTATTTCTTAGATAATGTAGCCAACAAAATCTGGTTTATCGAAAGCGGAAAAATTAAACAATACCCTGGTACTTATGCCGAATATGAAGAATGGAATAGCAAAAGGATAATTCCGGCGGCTAAACCTATTCCGGTTAAAATGCCAGAAAAGCAAAAGGAACAGCCAAAACCTGTTACGCCAAATGCAGCCAATCAATTAAAAAAACTGAACGACGAGCTGCAAAAAACAGAAAAGTTAATTACCGAACTGGAGCAGCAGGTTAAAAATATTGAAGCAGAATTGGCAGATGAGCATGTTTATGCCAACGCCGATAAATTAGCAGAAGCCAACAAACGTTATTTGGCCACTAAACAGGAGTTAGATCTTAGCCAAAATAAATGGGAAAGTTTAGCTGCTGAAATTATGGAGCTGGAGGCTTAGTTTAAGTTATTATAGATATACAGCCGTCTCGATTTATATCGGAACGGCTTTTTTGTTTTGTAATGATTCTTTTTGCCACGGAAATACGGATTAGCACGGAAGGAGTTAAATTCTTCGTCCCGTCATCTCGACTGGAACGCAGTGGAATGGAGAGATCTATCTCGAGTTAGATTTCTCGACTTCGTTGCACTCCGCTCGAAATGACGGCACTGGAATCTTCCTTGCCAATCCCTGCCTCGGTGGCTAAACTTAAAGATGGGTTTTGCCACTTCCCAATAAAACTTTACTTTTAACCATGCAGAAAATATTAATTCCGGTTTTATTTTTCATCTCCAGCCTGGCCTTTGCGCAAAACGACAAAACGTTTACCAACGAGAATAAAATTTATCTTCCAAATATTAAAACTGTACTTTGTTATAACAGCAATAAAGAGCAGAGTTTACCTGTAATTATGCTCAATTCGTCGGAAACGATAACTTTTTCGTTCGATGATTTACTGGCGGGTACCCAAAACTACTGGTATACCATTGAACATTGCACCGCAGAATGGGAAACATCGAAAATTTCGAGCATCGATTATTTAGGAAGTTTTAATGATGACCGCATCATCAATTATCGCTACTCTTCTAATACCGCACGAAAATATACACATTACGAAATCAGCTTACCCAATACCCAAATCCAGCCAAAAATTGGGGGAAATTATGTGTTAAAAGTGTATTTAGATGGCGACAAAAACAAACCTGTTATTTCGCAACGCTTTTACATGCTCGACAATCAGGTTGCTGTGGCCGCTGATGTAAATAACTCCATGCAGGTGGAAAATAGGAATTATAAACAAAAAATCAATTTTACCATTAATCACCCCTTCCCTATCCCGAACCCCTATCAGGATGTAAAAGCTGTGGTGATGCAAAACTTTAATGCCAATACCATCCAGGTTAATACCAAACCATCTTTTGTAAGGCCAAACCAATTGGTTTATAACGACCTCAATACCAACGATTTTTGGGGAGATAACGAATTCAGGAAGTTTGATACCAGGAGTTTAAGGTACAAGGCCGATAATGTGAAGGATATTTATCGCGATAATCAATCCGTAAACGTAATGCTTTTTCAGGATGCACCCAGAACAGTCGGTGCTTTTGCCAACCAGTACGATGAAAATGGAAACTTTTTTATCCGCAATACCGACGGACGGGACGATAAAACAGAAGCAGAGTACATGAGTGTTTTATTTACCTTAAATGCCCCGGCACCCAGCCCGAATGGCGATGCTTATGTTGTTGGCCGGTTTAACAATTACACCATGAGTAATGAAAACAAACTACTCTACGATGCCGGCAGGAAACAGTTTTATGGCAACGTGATACTTAAACAAGGCCTCTATGATTATGAATTTGCCTGGTACAATAAAGACACCAGGATAATGGAAACTAAACCTTTTGAGGGCGCATTTTTCCAGACTGAAAACAGCTATCAGATTTTTGTTTATTATCGTCGCCCGGGCGCACGCTGGGATACCCTCGTTGGTTATACCAATTTAAGCAATAAGGTTACCGATAGAAGGTAAGTCAGCTTGCAATGATAATGCATCAAAAATGCAAAACAAACGATGTAAGGTATATAAGCTTAAATGCCCTTGTATTCTTAAGTGGTAAATGACCTTTTACCTATAATACTCTTAGACAATTAATTATAACTAAGATCGATTTAAAAGATCTTCGCCGATCAGATCCTGAAACAAGTTCAGGATGAGGATAGCTTTAATTGTCAACTTGACTTTTAATGTGACAATACTTACCTTTATTGTTACATAAATTTTCTTTGTTTTAAATGTGGTTATTTACTTTAGCATTTCAGAAAGTAACCAGATAAACACTTAGAAAATAAGTGTATCTAACCAAAAATTATGTTTAAAAAGTTAATTGCCGCAGCATTAATAGCCTATCCTTGTGCACACATTTCAGCACAAACTTCCAGTGATTCGTACACACAATCCATTAACGGAACAAAACTAAAATTCGACATGCAGGCTATACCAGCAGGCAAATTTAAGATGGGAAGTAAAACAGGGAAAGCAGATGAGCAACCTGTTCATGAGGTTAAACTCGATGCCTTCTGGATAGGGAAACATGAAGTAACCTGGGATATTTTTGAGCCTTTCCTGTATCGTGATTACGAAAAACAAGCCAGCATAAGTGCTATTCCGGCTGAAGTAGATGCCGTTACCAGACCTACAAAACCTTATCTCGACATGACTTTTGGTATGGGCAAAGAACACCAGCCAGCCGTAGCCATGACCCAATATAACGCCATCCAATTTTGCAAATGGCTATATGTACGTACAGGTATTTTTTACCGTTTGCCAACCGAAGCAGAATGGGAATATGCCTGTAAAGCCGGTACTGAAACCAATTATTCTTTTGGAAATGATGCATCAAAACTAGGTGATTATGCCTGGTACAAGGATAATAGCGATAACAAAACACATCAGGTAGGACAAAAAAAACCGAATGCATGGGGATTATTTGATATGTATGGCAATGTGAGCGAATGGACCTATGATCAATATATCGCTGATTTTTACAGCCAAAGCAAAGATAAAACTGCAGAAAACCCTGTAGCCGTACCTGAAAAACTCTACCCAAATGCAGTTCGTGGCGGCTCCTATGATGAAACGCCCAACAACTTAACTTCAACAGCCAGATTAGCGTCTGATCCATCCTGGAAACAATTAGATCCACAGATTCCTAAAAGCAATTGGTGGTTCCCCGAAGCTCCGTTTGTAGGTATGCGCCTGGTACGTCCGGTAAAAACACCATCGAAAGCAGAAATAGATGCTTATTACAATAAACAACCTATAAAAGACTTTTAAAAAACACAAGCAACCACAATAAAAAAACTAAACACATGAAAAAACCAATTAACCAACAAGATCGTCGCGATTTTTTAAAGGCAACCGCCATGCTGGCAGGTGGAGCCATGATAAGCAGTATTCCATTGGCCGGGGCTTATGCTTCGGGCTCTGACACCATAAAAATTGCCTTGATTGGCTGTGGCGACCGCGGAACAGGCGCTGCTTTCCAGGCATTAAGTACCAAATTCAATATTAAGCTGGTGGCTATGGCCGATGCCTTTCAGGATCGCTTAGACAGCAGTTATCAATCATTAAACGGAAAATTCGCAGCGAAGATGGATGTTCCTAAAGAACGCCAGTTTGTGGGTTTCGATGCTTATTTAAAAGCTATTCCATTAGCTGATGTAGTGTTGTTAACCACTCCTCCGGGCTTCCGTCCTATCCATTTCGAAGAGGCGGTTAAACAGAACAAACAAGTTTTCATGGAAAAACCGGTTGCTGTAGATGCTCCAGGTATTAGAAAGGTTTTGGCCGCAGCGGAAGAAGCTAAAAAGAAAAAATTAAATGTGGTGGTAGGCTTGCAACGCCGTTACCAGACCAACTATCGCGAATCGATGAAACGCATTAACGATGGTGCTATTGGCGATATCATGTCGGGCCAGGTTTACTGGAACAGTGGTGGCGTTTGGGTACGTCCGCGTAAAGCGAACCAAACCGAAATGGAATACCAAATGAGAAACTGGTATTATTTCAACTGGTTATGCGGCGATCATATCGTTGAGCAACATGTACACAATATCGATATTGCCAACTGGATAAAAAACGGACATCCCACCTCCGTACAGGGAACAGGTAGCCGCGCCTGGAGAACAGGGAAAGACTATGGCGAGATTTACGACAATCACTCTATCGAATTAACTTATGCAGATGGCGCGGTAATCCATAGCCAGTGCCGACATTTCGAAGGCATCAGTAACCGGGTGGATGAATCTTTCCAGGGTACCAAAGGTAAGATTTACCTTTCCGGCAGCAACCAGGCCATCATGAAAGATTACAGCGGTAAAGAACTCTATAACCACAATACCAAAGGAAACGCAAATCCTTACCAAACAGAACACGACGAACTGTTCGATGCGGTTTCTAAGGGAGAATACAGATTTAGTAATGTAGATTATGCTGCAACCAGTACGTTCTCTGCAATTATCGGTCGTTATGCCACTTATTCTGGTCAAACCATTAAATGGGATGAGGCTTTAGCGTCGAACATCAGTTTAATGCCTGAGCGTTTTGCATGGGATGCGAACCCAAGATTAATGCCTGATGAAAAAGGACTATACCCTATTGCCATGCCTGGACAAGCAAAGGTGATCTAACACGAAATTGATGCGTTATAGATTTTTGCTTTTCCTGTTACCACTGATTTTTGCTTTCTCTTTGAAAAAGGAGTTAAGGCAATACAAAATCAATGGTCTTGCACAGGGAACTGATTATGCTATAATGTACTATGCTACTGATAGTTTAGCCACTCAGGCAGGCATAGATAGTTTATTAAACCAAATTGATTTATCGATGTCGCTTTACAAAAAGGGATCATTGATAAATCAGTTTAATTCGGCAGAAAAAGAAATCAAAACCGATCGTTTAATAAATGATGTGTTGAAAAGGAGTTTCGAGATCAATCAGGATACAAAAGGAGTTTTCGATATTACTGTTGCCCCACTGGTTCAGGTCTGGGGCTTTGGTCCGAAAGAGTCTAAAACCGAACCAGATCCCTCCGCCATTAAATCGATACTGGCCTGCGTAGGCATGAAAAACCTGAAGCTAAAGAATGGCTTATTAACCAAACTGAAACCCTGCGTGCAAATTGATTTAAACGGAATTGCCCAGGGATACAGCGTCGATTTAATTGCTGCTTATCTCGAAAAAAAAGGCATTAAACAGTATGTGGCCGAATTAGGGGGCGAAATTCGGATTTCAGGACCTAAACCCAATGGCGAAACGATGAAAATCGGTATTGAAGGCCCTGATAAAGATGGCACTCCCGTAATCAGGCACATTGCCGCCATCAATTCTGGCGCCATTACCACCTCTGGCAATTACCGGAAATTCCACCAGAGCGGGAAGAAAAAGATTTCTCACCTGATCGATCCTAAAACCGGTTATCCTTTAGATAATGAGATGATCAGCGTAACCGTATACGCCAATGATGCCATTACAGCCGATGGCTATGACAATGCCTTAATGGCCATGCACCTTAAAGATGCCATTGCCTTTGTAGAGAGCAGAAAAAATCTCGAAGCTTACTTTGTGTACCACCAAAAAGATGGCAAAGTAGCCGACACCTTAACCAAAGGATTTAAAAAATTAATTACACACTAGTATCTATCCGTTTAATAACAAACCGATGAAAAGAAGTGAATTTATAAGAAACAGCTTATTCACTGCTGGTGCAATTGCTACCGGGGCAGGAATTAACAATACTTTTGCGGCCGAAAAACCAGGTGCAGCATTAAGCGATAAGGTTTTTAACATGGATTATGCCCCACATCAGGGCATGTTCGAAAACCATGCAGGCAAGAATTTTTTAGATCAGATCCAGTTTATGTACGACAAAGGTTTCCGTGCTATCGAAGATAACGGATACCTCAACCGCTCTGTAGATGAACAGGAAAAAATTGGAAACCTATTAGCCAAATTGGGCATGCGCATGGGTGTTTTCGTTGTAGATGGCGGCGATAACTGGAAAACCTCTTTAACCACCGGAAAAAAGGAGTTTAAAGATAAATTTGTCGAAACCTGTAAAAAATCAGTAGAAGCAGCTAAACGCTGTAATGCTAAATGGCTTACCGTAGTACCTGGTTTTTACGAACGTAATTTACCTTATGGCAATCAATTTGCCAATGTAATTGATGCCATGCGTGCCGGAGCAGAGATTTTTGAACCCCACGGTTTGATCATGGTTTTGGAAACCTTGAGCGATACCCCGGAGCTTTTCCTTCAAAAAACAAATGAAACCTATGCAGTTTGTAAAGCGGTAAAAAGCCCTTCTTGCAAAATCCTTTATGATATTTACCACATGCAACGTACAGAAGGTGATTTAATTAAAACCATCGATCGCTGCTGGGACGAAATTGCATACATTCAGATTGGTGATAATCCAGGTCGGAAAGAGCCTACCACCGGAGAGATCAATTATAAAAACCTCTTTAAACACCTGCACAAAAAAGGTTATAAGGGTGTGATGGGCATGGAGCATGGCAACTCCAAAGGTGGAAAAGAAGGCGAACTAGCTGTTATTTCGGCTTACCGGGCTGAGGATAACTTTTTGTAAATAAAAAAATTCGTTGTTGCGAGAAGGAACGACAGCCTGCCCCAAATTTCGGGAAAGCAATCTTAAAACAATCACCACTAGCGGGCGCATTAAGATTCCCGTCTGCACGGGAATGACGCGTGGAGGGTTAGATGTCAGCGTCATTCCCAACTTGATTGGGAATCATAATGCGTCGAAAAGGCATTAAGCCAACGCCGTGGTCTGTGTCCCCACAGACCACAATATCACCCTCTTCTCCTACCCCACCTTCAACACCCAAACCGATACACTTCCCGCGTTGCAGTGAAACTCGGCCCAGCCATTTTCATCAATGATTACCTCCTGCTCCCTATAACCTAAGGCATCAACAAAGGTTTTTCCGGCAAAGTGTTTACCGATTTCCATTTCTTTAAAGCCTTCTTCTCCTGTGCTCATCAATACCGCCAGGCCGCTATTTTCATGTTCCTCATCACCTGTACGGGTCCAGCCGACACAAATATTATGGTCAAAATAATCGCGCTGCTCGCCATAGGCTAAAGCTGTACGGATTTTACTCATGGTTTCTACCACCGGAATTGGAACCAACTCCACGTGTACCTCATCCCCTTCTTTGTCTTTATCATCATAAATTCCTCCGTACAGATCGGGAAAGAACAAACATGGAATACCCTGTACACGCAACAGGATGATAGCATAAGCCAAAGGCCTGAACCAAAAATCGACATAAGATTCGAGTGCCTGCAAAGGTTGCGAATCATGGTTATCAACGAATGTTACGGCCAAATCCGGCTTCACCTGAACCAGGGTTCCATCAAAAATCGTTTGCATATCAAATGCCTCATCCTTACTCGCCAGGAAAAAATTATGGTGCAAAAGCGAATCGAATATTTGCGTTCTGCCACCGGTAATTTCGATATAGTTTAATTGCCCCTCTCTATCCACCACATTCCAATCTTCGGCCACAATAAAAAACTCCCGGTTAAATTTTTGATTCAGGTGATCGATCCACTCTACAATAAAATCCGGATTGATGTGTTTAACCGCATCCAATCGAAAACCATCTACTTTGGTGGTTTCGACAACCCATTCACCCCAGTATTTTAACTCTTCCACAACCGCCCTGTTGCGGTAATCGATATCATTGAACATCAGGTAATCGTAATTGCCAAATTCAGTAGAAGGAACTTCTTCAAAACCTTCACCTAAATAATTCTGGATCGAATAAATGGCTGTTTCTTGGAGGTCTTCTGCCCAGTCTACCCCACTAAAGCACTCATGATTCCAAATGAATTCAGAATATTTCCCCTGCCGCGCAGGAAAAGTAAACTTCGTCCAGGCTTCTATTTCGAAAACATCACTGGTAAATTCGTTTCTATTTTCCGGGTTTACCGTTCTAACGGCTACTTTTTCAAGTTCATCACCCCCAGCTTTGTGGTTAAAAACCACATCGGCTAAAACACCAATCCCGTTATCGTGAAGTGCTTCAATCGCTTTGATATATTCGTCTTTCGAGCCATGTTTGGTATTTACACTTCCTTTCTGGTCGAACTCGCCTAAATCGAATAAATCATAAACGGCATAACCAACATCATAGGCCGCATTGTTCGATTTATAAGCCGGAGGCAGCCAAACAGATGTTATACCAATTTCTTTTAAATGACTGGCTTCGGCAGCTACTTTAGTCCACAAATTTTGTTCTTCATTATAATACCAATGGAAAAATTGGATCAGGGTCTGGTTTTGCATTAATTCGATTTTTTTAAGGATAACATGATTGCTGATGAATTGTTTTCGGATTTAAATCGGGAACCCTCCAAATTCTTTTCCCGCTGATGGCGCAGATCACCGCAGAAAAAACAAACAGATCTGCGAAAATCTATTGAATCTCCGGGAACATAACTTACACATCTTCTCCCGCTGATTGCGCAGATCACCGCAGAAAAACAAACAGAT
>NZ_JBWKYI010000035.1:0-50772 GCF_059423705.1 Pedobacter sp. GW460-11-11-14-TSB4 | reverse complement strand
ATTCTCAATAATAACATTAATAGGTTAAATAAAAGTCGTGATTTAGCACTTACATAAAATTTTGTATTGATAATCCCGATATTAGTCAAGTCGAATGTGAGATTTGTGAAGAATCCTTTTAGTCAAATCTCATATCTAACACCTCAAATCTACCCCAATGAAAAGCATCGGAGATCACATTAAACAAAGCAGGCTGGCCTTAGGTTTAAGTCAGGCTGATGCCGCTAAAAAGCTAAATATTTCTACTCCGGCTTTCTGTAAAATCGAGACGGGTCAAACCGATCTCAATATCTCCCGTTTACTCCAGATTTCCAAAACATTTAAGGTTCCGGTTATGCAGCTGATCGCCGGACAATCAGGAGGATCTAATTCTTCTGAAGAATTAACCGCGCTTAAAAAAGAACTGATCGAAAAAGAAGAGGAAATTAACAAACTCCGTAAAAAGGTGATTGATCTGTACGATAAACTTGGGATATAAAATGCGGTTTATCTGCTATTTTGCCGACTAATTATCATATTAAAATTATAATAAAGAATAAAATTCATTATTATTTAAAATATTTTGAATTTTATTCTAATAATTTATAGTTTTATAGAATGGTAATCGAAAACAATTTTAGTCTGGATCATGTCGATCTGGCTATACTCAGACTTATGCAGGATAATGCGCGGATCTCGAATGTAGATTTAGCGAAGGCATTGGATCTGGTTCCATCAGCTGTGCTGGAACGGGTAAAGAAGTTGGAAAAGAAGAATGTAATTACCCAATATAATGCCCGGATAAATCCTGTGGCGCTCGACTTAAAATTACTAGCCTTTATTTCGATGAAATCATCTCAAAGTTTAGGCTGTAGTGATACCGCAAACGAGCTGGCAAAAATACCTGATGTGCAGGAAGTGCACGTCATTGCAGGGGATGATTGCTTTCTGATTAAGGTGAGGACAGCAGATTCGGCCTCATTAATGGCTTTATTGCGTGATGAATTTAGTAAGATTCCAAATATTTTATCGGTTAAAACCACGATTGTGCTGGAGACTGTAAAAGAGCAGCAAAAATTAGTAATTCCTGAAAAATAAAAACATGGCAAATTTAAATAAAACAGCATCTCCGGTAATGGTTTACCTCGCATTTGCTATTGTATATATCGTATGGGGTTCAACTTACTTTTTCATTCAAAAGGCCCTGGTTGGTTTTCCACCTTTTATTTTAGGCGCATTCCGTTTTTCTATTGCAGGAGTGCTCATGTTAACCTGGTGCAAGATTAAGGGTGAAGACATTTTTAATCTAAAAACCATTAAAATTGCTGCAGTAAGTGGTATTTTAATGTTAGGCTTAGGTAATGGAATCGTTATTTGGGTAGAGCAGTTTATCCCCAGTGGTTTAGTGGCTATTATGGTGGCCTCAGCAGCCATATGGTTCGTTATTTTAGATAAATCACATTGGAAAGAAAACCTGAGTAATAAGTATATCGTTTCGGGTTTAGTGATTGGCTTTTTAGGGGTTGTGCTCTTATTTGGCAACCAGATCGTGCAAGCGCTTGATAAACCTCAAAGTAACCTGCAGGTTATAGGCATGGTATTACTTGTTTTTGGACCAATAGCCTGGGCTGGGGGATCGCTTTATTCGAAATATCATCCCACTACCGGTAGTTCGGTTTCGGTTAATACGGGCTGGCAGATGTTGATGGCCAGTCTCGCTTTTTTACCCGGAGGGTTTTTCAAATCTGAGTTTAAATTGCTCGATTGGGGCAGCATACCGCTTGATGCCTGGTTATCGATTATCTACCTTATCCTTTTTGGTTCAATTGCTGCCTTTAGCGCTTATGTATGGCTGCTTAAAGTCCGTCCGGCTACGCAGGTGAGCACCTATGCTTATGTAAACCCGGTAGTAGCAGTTTTGTTAAGTTTAACCTTTACCAATGAAGTGATTGGCCTAACGCAGGTAATTGGATTGGTGATTATTTTGGGAAGTGTGCTCTTGATTAATTTGCCGAAATATAAAAGCGCGTAGATTATTATAGTGGATTCGTCATTTCGACTGTGGTGCAGTCCCGAATATTCGGGAGAGAAATCTGCTGCATACGGCTTAGAAGTTAATTGATCCGTGTTTTCAGTGAATCCGTGGCAGGAAAATAAAAAAAGGTTCGTGGAGACACGAACCTTGGCAATTGACAACCCCATTCAGGTTAAAATATCTTGCGCATCGTTAAATGCTTTTTGCCAAAGGTAGCACCGGTGGCTTTATGGATAGCAATCATCTGTTCGTTAAAATCGCCTACCCAACTCAATTCGAGTTCCTTGTATTGGTTTTTAGGCAGCACATATTCACCTAAGCGGATAAAAAGAACCGATTCTAAGCCATGTTTTTGGAATTTAGGTTTAGTACCCATTACAATTGCACGCATGCGGGTAACGCCCACCCAGCGACGGTAAGCAAACTTTAATTTTTCAATTAAACCTAATTTGCCATCAAAACCTTTTATCATCTGGTTAGCATCCGGAATCAGCACAACAAAGGATGCTGGTTCGCCATTAAAGTACGCAAACTGGATGAGATGTTCATCCATAATGGGCTCCATACTTTTAAAACTTTCTTCGAGGGTTTCTTTTTTAATGGGCACAAAGTTTTCAAAATCCTGCCAGCCATCATTGTAGATTTCCATTAAATCGTTAATGTATTTGCTCGAATTGGCTTTGCTGAAATATTCGAAAGTATAACCAGGTTTATTTCTTACCCAGTTGGCAATTTTGGTAAAACGTTCCGGGAAAGGAATAGTAAGGTTAATGTGGTTGGTTAATTGCTCGTATTCGGTAACGAAACCATATTTCTCGAAAAATTTCTGATAGTATGGAAAGTTATAGTTCATGCCGAAAGAAGGGGGGGTGAAGCCTTCAACTAGTAAGCCCCAAAAGCTATCGTTTTCGCCGAAATTAATCGGGCCGTCCATCGCTTTCATTCCATTTTCGCTTAACCATGTTTTGGCAGTATCGAATAAAAGAAAGGCAGCTTTTTCATCATCAATACATTCAAAAAATCCCATACCGCCTGTTGGCTGGTCGTAATGGTAGGCTTTTTTCTCATTGATAAAAGCAGCTACACGGCCAATCAGTTTTCCTGCATCGTCTTTTAAAACCCAACGCGTACATTTTCCATGCGCAAAAAAGGTATTTTTCTCGGGGTTAAAAACATTTTCAACTTCACTATCCAGCGGACAGATCCAGTTTTTATCGTTTTTATATAGGATTTTTGGAGTGTCTAGAAAGTCTTTTTTTAATGATGAATTGCTTACGGGTATAACTTGCATGGGCAGATTTTAAAATTAAAAAGCATCCTACCAAGCGGGCGGATGCTTTTTCAAATATATGTTTTTTTAAATATTAATAATCGTCGTCGTCATCGTCGAAATTATCGAAGTTGTCAAGGTCATCTAATGGCATATCAAAATCATCATCGTCATCATCTTGAGGCTTCTTTTTCGTTGTTTGAATATCGTCATCTTCAAGATCATCATCTTCGTCTACCTGTTTCTTGGTAGTCGGCTTGGTTGGGAGTTTCTTTGGCGCTTTCATAACACAAAAATAAAAATTGCTTTTATAGTTTAAAAATACAAAAAAACTTTTTTTAATAACAACCTGGAAGCAAAGAAATTAATTTATTTATTCCACATTTTCTCCGACCGTATTTTCCTCCTTTACGATATCTTTTAACTGGGGAAGTTGGTTTAGGTTATTTAAACCAAAATAATCCATAAATAAGGTGCTGGTGCTATACAGAATAGGTCGGCCCGGCGTTTCTGCTTTTCCATCGATACTGATCAGCTCTTTTTCCAGCAGTCGTTGTACAGAATAATCTGAATTAACACCTCTTATCTGTTCGATTTCTAATTTAGTAATGGGTTGGCGGTAGGCTATAATAGCCAGCGTTTCCATAGCAGCCTGACTTAATTTTTTCTTCGAACGGTGTAACTGCAGCTGGTTAACCGTTTCATGGTAATCTTTTTTGGTGAGAAACTGATAACCATTATTTAAGAATACCAATTCGATGGCAAAATCATCATGGCTATATTTTTCCTTAATTTGTTCAACACTTTCGAATACCTGTGCTTCGGTAAATTCTTCATTGAAAACAGCATTTAAGGCCAGTATAATTTCTTGCGTACCGATGCTTTGACTGGAAGAGAATACAAGGGCTTCGATGTGCCTGGAGATGTTGTGATTGGGCATATACAAAAATAGAATTTTTGGGCATAAAAAAAGCGGTCTCGCTTTTAAAAACAAGACCGCTTTCAACACACAAATGAAACCTGAATTAAGATATAGTTTTAGGTTAGGTTATTAAATATCTATATCAATTCTATAAGAACGTCTTTGATAAACACTATCGTTTATTTCTAACACAAGTTTAAGGCTAAACCGGGTTCGAACAAGATTCTATTTAGTGAGTGGTATTAATAATTGAGTAAACGGTAAATTTTCTATTTTAACGGTATACAAATGGATACCGTAGTACCATTTGTGGTGTTCTGCTTCACATTTAAGTGTATAGGTTTTGCTCCAATCTGACCTAAAAGGTGCAATCTTTCTTTGGTTAACTGCATACCTTTACTAATGTGTGTTTCCTTTTTATCCTTTAAAGAGTTGTCAATTCCAATCCCGTCATCAATAATTTCGATGTTAAGATAGAATTCATCTTTCAGTTTAATGTTGATCAGGATTTCGCCGCCGGTTTCTTTTGGCATAATGCCATGCCATATTGCATTTTCTACATAGGGCTGCAACAACATAGACGGTATAAAAGTTTCTTCTTTATCGATATCTTCATCCACATTAAAAATATAGGCTAATTTATCTCCAAAACGATTCTTTTCCAGCTTAAGATAGAGGTTTAGGTATTCCAGTTCTTCTTCAAGTGAGATATAACTTTTTGTGCAGATTTCCAGGTTTTTTCTGATCAGTCTTGCAAACCCTGTTAAAACCTTATTGGCCGAAGCGGTATTCTGCGTATTAATGTAATGCTGAATGGAGTTCATCACATTAAATACAAAATGTGGATTCATCATCGCCTGCAGAGCCTGTTGCTCCAGCATGAGTACTTTGTTTTTTAATAATAATTGCGCCTGCTCTTTATCTTTCTGCTTGCGGGTAATGTAAACAGCTACCTTGTAAAAGATATAGGCTACAAGCAATATTAAAATAGATAAAAACCACAGGCTTTGCCAAAAATGCTTTTTAATGGTAAAAGCGATTTTCGCCGATTCGCCCCAATTACCGTTCTGGCTTTTTGCACTTACTTCAAATACATAATCGCCTGATTGTAGTGAAGAAAAATCTAAACGTCTGGTACGGGTTTCTACCCACGCCGAATTTTCGTTTAAGCGGTAACGATAGGTAATATCACTGGTGGTAAAATCGACTGCACTAAAAGTAAACAGAATGGTATTGTTACCGGTTTCGAAAGTAAAATTACCCTGATCAACCGGCAAACGCTCATTATCTTTAATGATAGAGGTAACGTAAACTTTAGGAAGATTCCTAACAATATTTTTATTATTGTATTTGAATAAGATCAGGCCTTTGTTTGTCGCAAAATAGGCGGTACTGTCATCAATAAATAAACTGTTGATGTCGTCACTCAAAAGATCTTTGCCATAATCGAAATTAGCCACAGTGGGTTGATTAGGATAATCGGCTATTTTGTTAACGCCTTTATTGGTTAATACCCATATTTCGCTGTTTTTTACAAATATTTTGGTACAGATATTATTCGTTAAACCATCTTTTTGAGTAATCTGGCGGGTAATCTGATTGTTCTTATAAAAAATTAAACCATAGCCATCTGTCGCCAGAATCAATGTGCCATCGGCAAGCTGCTGAATGTCATTGATCCTTTTGGTAAGCAAAGGATGGTTTTCGTAATGTTTAATCAGTTTCCCTTTAGAAAATTGGGAAAGACCATTGATATTCGAGAACCACAAACTGCCTTCGCGATCGTAAAAAACGTGGTAAGACCTGTCTTTAAAAAAATCTTCTTTTTCGCGGTATTTTGCCGCGTTAAACTCAAATTTATTTCTTCTGTCTGATAAGAAAACCACTCCCGATGATAGGGCTAAGGCAAGTTGATTGTTATTTTCACCCACGCTAAAGTGTTTAATAACGAACATCGAGTTGTTTGATTCTTTTAAATAACTTACCTCATTACTGTTGTTGTAGATATTTTTGAAAACACCCATTCCATAATCAGAAGCAAAATATATGGATTGGTCTTTTGGGTCGAAAGTAATCTGTTTAATGGTTTTATATTTCTTAAAGTCATCTAAACCAATTTCATCTACCTGATAATTGTTGATGGTGAGCACATCGATTACGGCATCATCAGTACCCAGCCACAGGCGGTTTTTCCCATCTTTGGTAATGCTTTTGATGACATTGCTGCTCAGACCAGATTCTGCATCAATAATCGATAACCGGTTATTGGTATTAGGGAGCATATAAATTCCCTGATTGGTGGCAAACCACATGTTCTGGTTATTATCCTTGATTACCTGGTTAACCGAAATATCCTGCAGATATTGGATTGTTTTCCCGCTTTTATCGAGGGCGAAGGCTCCATTGGCATTCGATAACCAGACCTCTTTGGTCTTAACATCGTAATAAAAATATCCCGACATGTTCTTGATCAGATTCTGGGGAATCGGGATGAGATCGTTAATGCTGCCGTGCCTGTATTGTTTTAATCCTCCACTGTCCAGGTAAAATAAAGATCTGTGGCTACTGTTTGAAGCGGTCATGTAAGAAAGTGGTTGTACTTTCGAACTGACCATGGAAAAAGTTTTTCCATTAAACTTTTGTACACTTAAGTCGCTATAAGCAAATATGTTACCTTGCTCATCTTCATGAATAAAGGCGTTGATGAATTTATCGTTTAGATTAGGGGAGATGTATTTTTTGATCGTTTTTCCATCCCAGCAAACGATCAGGTTCGCATTGGTTCCGAGCCAGATCCGCCCCGATTTATCCACTAAAAAGGAAACAATTACTGTATTAAAGTTTAGCTTTTTAAGCAGTTCATCATTGTCCTGGTTATAAAATTTTCCTTCTTTTAAGTAGCTGAGCTGACCGTTCAGGGCAAAAAACCACAACCGTCCCTCTTTATCTTCCCTCATCTGGAGGATCTGGGTGTCAGGAAGTCCATCTTCGATGGTGAAGTTCTGGAAGTTTGTCCCATCAAAACGGCTCAATCCATTATCGGTGGCAATCCATATAAAACCTTTTTTATCTTGTAAAATGTAATAACAGTTATTGCTGGCAAGCCCGCTTTTTGTATTGTAATGGGGGAGGTAAGTGGTTTGGGCAAGCAGGTTTTTCGGGAGGAAAAATATAATAAACCCGAATAAAAAAGCAATAAAAGAGCGGCCAAAGTTTAACTTCAGGATTGCTTTTTCAGCAAATAAAAGCGCTTTTATGCGTAGTTTAATGATCACTGTTTGCCTTTGTAAATAATTTTATTTTTTCAAAAAAATCGCTTGCTCTTCTTCGCGAAATGTTAATGCTTTCACCATTTTTTAAGAAAACCTGAAGTCCGTTTTTAGAATTATACTCTTTTAAGTGGTTAAGATTTATAATGCTCGACTTATGGATCCGCACAAATTGATCGCCTGGCAAAAGCTCTTCAAATTCCCGTAAAACTTTCGAAACCGTTATTTTATCATGGTTATTTAAGTGTACAATCGAATAATTGCTATCTGCTTCGATGTAAATAATATCATCGATATCAATCATTTTAAAACCCTGTCCATAAGGGAGGGTCAGTTTTCTGATTTCCGCCCGTGAACTTAAACTTGAAGCCAGGTTATTGATTCTTTCGTCGTTTTCGTTCTGGCTTTTAAAACGTTTAATATGTTGAAAAACCTTATCTACAGCTATTTTAAGCTCATCAATATCAATTGGTTTTAACAAATAATCGAGTGCATTTGCTTTAATCGCTTTTAGTGCATACTGATCGTAAGCAGTGGTAAATATAACGGCGGCATTGTGTTTTTGTGCATCGGGAATAAGTTCAAAGCCGTTGCCTCCAGGCATGGCAATATCCAGAAAAATCAAATCAATGGGATGATGCGCTAAAATATCTTTTGCTTCCGCTACAGACCTGGCAATACCGGTAATTTCTACCTGCGGGCAGTTCTGTTGCAGTAAAAAAAATAACGATGAGCGTGCAAATTCCTCATCATCAACAATAATGGCTTTTAATATCGTCATAGCTATAGGTTGGTGAATGTATTAAAATGGTCTTACAAAAAAAAATGCAAAGAGAAAAAACCAGTCTTGAAATTGTCACGTATGTATCATCAAACGAATTCAAAACCACTAAACATAGATTACTATGAAAAACAATGAACTAGAAACAAAAAGTGAACTTCAAGATGAAAGTTTATTTAACAGCACCGTAGGCAGGAGATCTTTTCTTCAGTACGCAGGTGCGAGTGCAGCCGGTATTGCTTTGGTTGCCGCAGGTTGTAAAAAAGATCGTGGCTACATGGATCCGCTTGCAACAGGTGCTACGCTAGATTTTAAAGATGATTTCGGTGTATTAAATTATGCATATGCTTTAGAGCAATTAGAAGCTGCATTTTATGTTAAAGTTGCTTCAGCACCTCCTGCATCTTTCACTGCAGCTCAGAAAGCATATTTCCAGGATATTCAGTTTCATGAAATTGCCCACAGAGAGTTTTTTAAAGCTGCTTTAGGTACAGCTGCAATCGGAAGTCTGGAAGTAGATTTTTCATCAATTGATTTTACCAGTTCTGCCAGTGTTTTAGGAACGGCAATGGCTTTTGAGGATTTGGGAGTGGCGGCATACAATGGCGCCGGACCAAGAATCAAAACTGGTGCTTATTTATTGTTAGCTGGTAAGATTGTTTCGGTTGAAGCCCGTCACGCAGCTTATGTCCGCGATCTGATCTCAAATGGAACATTTGCTGATTTAAACAGCCTTTCTGCTTTAGGTGCTGATAATTCGAAGGGATTAGATGCCGCACTTACTCCAGACAAAGTTTTAAATATTGCTAAAACGTATATCAAAACCAAAATTAATGTAATCAATCTTTAATTTTTAAAACCAGAAATCATGAATATCGTAAATATATTAGAAGAAATTGAAAAAGTTGATGGAGAAATCTATGAGAGATTAAATCCGAGAAGAGCTGCAATGAAAAGCTTTTTCAACATGGGTAAAAAAATCTCTTTAGCGGCTATGCCACTGGCTTTGGGCTCAATGTTCCAAAAAGCTTATGGACAAACCGCTTTACCGGCAGCGGTTGTGGATGTATTGAACTTTGCTTTATCATTAGAGTATTTGGAATACCATTTTTATAATCACTGTATTGTAGGAAAAACTCCGGGATCGGCTGTAACCGATGTTACCTTTAATTTTCCTAATGCAGCCAGCCAGGCAGCCATTACTACCATTCGTGATCACGAAAAAGCGCACGTTGATTTATTGGTAGGCGCTTTGGGAAGTTCGGCCCGTGCACCAATTGCCTATGCAGATACCGATTTTAGAGCAGGTGGAACATTTAGTACCGTATACTCTGATTATGGTACCTTCTTAGCGGTAGCACAAGGTTTTGAAGATACTGGTGTTAGGGCGTATAAAGGTCAGGCAGGGAATTTATTAGTGAGCCCGGGCGTATTGCAAACTGCATTACAAATTCACTCTGTAGAGGCACGTCATGCATCACACATCCGTCAAATGCGTACAGCAGCTGGCACTGCAGTTTACAAACCATGGGTTAGTTTAGGCGCTTCAGGCCAGGCAAATGACTCTGGAGTTCCTCAGGTAGATGCCGTTTATGCTGGTGAAGATTTAACCGTACAGGCAAATGTGAACATTGCAAATATTACTGGTGCACCAAACGCCACTGCGGCTAAACTGGCTGCTGTGGAAAGTTTCGATGAACCACTGGATAAAGCAAGTGTAATCACCATTGCAAACTTATTCCTGAAAGACGGCAAAAAGCTATAATAGCAATTTTTTACATTATTAATTAGGTAATGTTTTGTTTAAGGTAGGGAGGTAGAACTTGGTTTTACTTCCCTTTTTTTGCAAGATTATCAGGATGACAGGATTTTAAGATCAATGTGTATAAAAAATCCATCTCACCTCATCCATTTGACGGCATCTATCCCTTTTACAGTCCTAGTACGTAATTACCTGTTCTTCTAAGTGCTCGGGTAAATCTCTGTAGTTGTATTTTTGTCCGCGTAACTGCGGTTCGAAACCTGCAGCTTTAATAGATTGCTGAATACCATTTGCCGTAAAACGGTGTGGTGCACCAGCCGCCGATACTACATTTTCTTCGATCATAATCGATCCGAAATCATTCGCACCTGCATGTAAGCAAAGCTGTGCGGTAGCTTTACCAACAGTTAACCAACTGGCCTGGATATTTTTAATATTTGGCAACATGATGCGGCTTAAAGCAATCATGCGGATATATTCATCAGCTGTTACATTGTTGCTAATGCCCCGTAAGCGCTTTAATAAAGTGCCATCATCCTGGAAAGGCCATGGAATAAAAGCTAAAAATCCATTTGCATCAGCAGGTTTTTCACTCTGTACCTGGCGGATCCATACCAGATGTTCAAAACGTTCTTCTATGGTTTCAACATGGCCAAACATCATCGTTGCCGAAGTCGTGATGTCTAATTGATGACATGCACGCATCACATCAAGCCATTCTTGTCCGCCACATTTACCTTTCGAAATTAAACGCCTCACGCGGTCGTTTAAAATTTCTGCACCGGCACCAGGAAGTGAATCCATTCCTGCTTCTTTTAGTGCTTTTAATACTTCAGTATGTGTCATGCCTTCGAGCTTTGCAACGTGTGCAATTTCCGGTGGGCCCAAAGCATGTAATTTTAAATCAGGATATAATTCTTTTAGTTTTCTGAATAAGTCGGCATAAAAAGCCAAACCTAAATCGGGGTGGTGACCACCTTGTAATAATAATTGATCTCCACCTAAGCGGAAAGTTTCTTCAATTTTTACTTTATAAGTTTCGATATCAGTAATATAACTTTCGTCGTGGCCAGGCCTGCGGAAGAAATTACAGAATTTACAGTTGGCAATACAAACGTTAGTGGTGTTTACATTACGGTCGATCTGCCAGGTTACTTTACCGCTGGGTACCTGTATTTTTCTCAGTTCATTTGCCACAAACATCAAAGATGCGGTATCGGCATGGTGGTATAGATGGACACCTTCTTCAAGGCTTAAAAAGTCAAAATGTAATGCCCTTTGCAGTAAATCGGCTGTATTCATAATGCAAAAATACTAAATTGTTTATACAACACTGCTTAGTTATTATGGCAGGAAAGTAAATTTTTGGCATAAAAAAAAAGAGCGACCTTATTAAAGAGCCGCTCTTTTTAAAACGTTTACTATTTAAGGGATAATAAAAACCCAATGGTAAAATTGGCATCCCAGTCAAATACGAAAGTATCGCAATTGGTAGCGTCTTTAATAGCTTTGTAGATGTTTACACCGCTTTTAATTTTAATTTTATCGGTATTGTATTGATCAGGATCATTTAGAACAGTAAATCTTTCATCACCTGTACGGGTTTGTTTTGCAAGTTCAAAAGGCACACCTCCGATAATGAAACAAACATCGTGTTTTGTAGAAGGGATTTTTGATGATAAAGATTTAACCTCATTATATACATCATCATCTTTCAGATTTTTCTCATAATATTTAGCGCCGGGTGCTTCAAAAGATTTCACATCGCCATCCATCCACGAAATTTTAGTATTACCTGAACCAATGTCAACAACAAAGGAATTATCATAATAAGATGCAGGTAAAACACATTTTAAGGCGAGTTTACCTTCCTGCTCTGCTGTAACAAGGTTCACCACAAAGCCCATTTTCTTTAATTCAGAACTAATGGCCGTTGTTTTAGGCTCTTTTTGTGCACCAGAACTGATTACAAAGTGAATGTTTTTAGATTTTACACCTTTATCAAACATGGCACCTATATAATCTTTTAGTCCGGTTCTGATATCTGCGGTATTGGCTAAACCTTCATAAACAAAAGATTTTCCAAAATCTTTAGAGATAATTTCCCAGCGTTTTTCCTTATCAATATTTACTACAAAAGAGTTAAAGCCCGATGCACCAACTTCAACAACACCTTTATATTCACCATTTACAGGTTTTTCAGGAGTGTAATTAAAACTTCTTTTTTCATCGCTTTTAGCGGCAGTAGGTGATGATACCTGCTCCGTTGTGTCTTTTTTACTTCCTTCTGTGATGTTTACACCATCAATTTTTCCTGATTCGAAAGCCCAGTAACCAAGGCCAATAATAGGTATTGCAATAATAATTGCTTTTATAGGCCAACGTAGTCTTGCCCAGGTCGATTTTTCTTCCATTGTGATATGTTTTTAATTAAGAGTTTGATTAATCTAATAAGGTAAAGCCTTTGTCTATTTTTTCTTCAGGTTTAAGTTCGTAAGACGCATCGGTCATTCTGCTTACATTAAGCATTTTAAGGTTGCGGTCGTCAACTTTTTTGATGAATTCTTCCAGTTCACTTTGCGATGGTGCACCACCAACGGTAATGTTATTATTCTGATCCAAGAAATCGAGGTTCGAACGGATAGATGCAATATTTTGGCTGATGGCTCCGGTAGCCGCATTCATCGCTTCCTGAAAAGCCCATCCATCTTTAATGTTAAAAACTTCAGCAAGGCCTTCAGTTGCATTTTTCATTTTTTGGGTTGCTTCCAGTTTTTTAGAAATGATAGAAATACTGCTATCTAAGGTGCTCACATAAATGCGGGCAGCACTTTCGTTATCTTTTAAAACTTCTAAAACTTTAGCAAACTGGTTGGCGTATTGTACGTAACTACGTGCATTCTGTTCTTCGGCTTCGCCCTCTTTACCCAAAAGGAAAGCTTTTGTACGCGTTTCTTTTGCATCCCGGTTAAAATCGTTGGCCTTTTCAATATTGTTGTTTGCTGTTTCCTGTTTAGCTTTTTCGTCTAAACCCGCGGCTTCAACAGTAAAGCGTTTAGCATAAGTATATTTTTCTTCGGCAGTTTTCTGAGCGGTTTCTCCGCTTTGGATCATGTCAATCCGTACGCCATCAACATTGGCAATTTTATCTTTCACTCTTTTTAACGTGTCCTTTGCATCTTTTGATAAAAGTTGCAGGGTTTCGATCGGGTTACCTCTTATAATGGCTTTTTCGCCTTTAAAAAGTAAAATTGTTCCTAACCTGTGTAATAAAGAAATAATTTTTGGAGCCAATAAAAGCAATACAATCAGTATAATACTAAAAATAACCAGTAAAATACTTTTGGCTGCATAAACCAGCATAATTGGCAAAAATTTGAAAAATGCAAATGCACCTCCTAAAATTAGCGCCCAAAAAAAGATACTTGACATTACCTTTTTGCCTTCAGGTGTTTGTATTTGACTGGGAAGATGATCGCCTAAAACCTGAAATATAGGCAGCTGACTTTTAATTTCGGCTGGAATATTTACATACTGATTTTTGTTTTCCATTACGTTTTCGTTAATTTTTAATCGTTAATTTATGTTTGTTTCAATAATATTCAGTGCTTTTTCAATATCGGCTATTACCTCCTTAACTGCTGCATTACCTAAAGCAATTTTCTGATCGATATCTTTCAACTGCGGATCATACTTCACATTAAGGCTCTTTAAATCCTGCTCTTTATTTTGCAATTTAGTTTTAAGCTCGGCAATGTTTTGTTCAATGCTTTTAATTTCGTTTACCAGATTGTTTTTTTCATCAACCAGGCTGTTTTCTATGTTTTGTTTTTGCTGCTGTTTCTGGCTGCTTTCCTGATCAATAACTTTTTTTAACTCTGTAGCATAATTTCGGCCGGTAGTTAACAGCTTTTGTTTATTTAAGTCTTTTTCTACATATTTTAAAGATGTATAAGCAGCTTTTATCGTTGAAGCATCAATACTGCCCATTTCTGCTGCAGCATTCCAAACCTCAAAAAAATCGAGTCCGGGCTCATTCATTTTTTCCAGTATACCCAAAACTTTTACTTTCATTTGCTTCACATCGGTAACACCTACTGCACTCACATTTTCCTTTAGATTAACCTGTGGCTGGTTAGTTACAGGTTCGGGCGTTTTTGTACTGGAGCTGGTCGGTTGCTGAGCTGGTGTGGTGCCTGGCTCATCTGCACTGTCTTCAAAAATTAATTTTTTTAAACTATTTAAAATTCCGAAAGAATTTTTTGCTGTTTCCTCACCCATGTTTACTTGATTATCTGTTGCTAAAATAATAAAAATAGAATTGCCAGCGACTAAAATATCTTTTAATTGTATTCTCTTGATAATCACTTTCTGCTAAACGAATTATTAAATTATCTTTACCGCTCTAAAATTAAATAATGGTAGATTTTAATCGTTTTACACTAGCTAACGGGTTAAAAGTTTTGGTGCATGAAGATGCAACTACTCCGATGGCAGTTCTGAATATTTTGTATGATGTAGGCGCACGCGATGAGGATCCGGAAAAAACGGGTTTTGCGCATTTGTTTGAGCATTTAATGTTTGGGGGATCAATCAATATCCCCAATTATGACGAGCCTTTACAACGCGTAGGAGGTGAGAACAACGCTTTTACCAGTAACGATATTACTAATTATTACATCACGCTGCCTGCTGAAAATATAGAAACTGCATTCTGGCTGGAGAGCGACCGCATGTTGAGTCTGGCTTTTTCTGAAAAAAGTTTAGATACCCAGCGAAATGTAGTAAGTGAGGAATTTAAACAACGTTATCTTAATCAGCCTTATGGCGATGTTTGGTTAAAGTTGCGTCCATTAGCTTATAAAAAGCATGCTTACCGCTGGGCAACCATCGGGAAAGAACTTTCGCATATCGAAAATGCGACCATGGAAGATGTGAAAGCATTTTTCAAGAAACATTATACCCCACAAAATGCGATTTTGGTAGTGGGTGGCAATGTGAAAACCGAAGCGGTAAAAAAACTGGCCGAAAAATGGTTCGAACCTATTCCCGCCGGAGATAAATACAACCGCGATTTGGTACAGGAGGAACCTCAAACTGAAGCCAGAGCCGAAACTGTTCAGGCGAATGTGCCATTAAACGCGCTTTATATGGCTTTTAAAATGCCAGGGCGATTAAGTCAGGATTATTATGCCTTTGATTTATTATCGGATATTTTATCACGGGGACAGTCTTCGCGTTTGTACAATAGCCTGTTAAAGGAACAGAAACTTTTTAGCGATATCAACGCTTATATTTCGAGCAGTTTAGATCCGGGTTTGTTTATTGTTGAAGGTAAACTGGTGGAAGGTGTAACTATCGAAAGGGCAGAAAAAGCAATCTGGGTTGAACTGGAAAAATTAAAAGCCGAGCTGGTTTCTGAAACTGAATTAACTAAAGTGAAGAACAAGGTAGAATCGGTACTTGTTTTTTCTGAAATGAGCCTGTTAGATAAAGCGATGAACCTGGCTTATTACGAATTACTTGGAGATGCGGCTTTATTGAACCAGGAAACCGAAGCATTTTTAAAGGTTAAAGCCGAAGATATTAAACGGATATCTAACGAAACTTTCCAAACCAATTCATCGTCAACTTTATATTATTTAACTGAAGAAAATGCTTAACAGACAACAGGCGCCTGATTTTAAGCAGGTATCGACCATAAATTTTATCCACCCCGAAAAAAAAGTATTAGATAACGGTGTACCCGTTTTTACAGTTTATTCCGGAGAGCAGGATCTGGTACGTATTGAATTTATTTTTGATAACGTAAACTGGAAACTCGAAAAACCATTGCAGGCGATTGCGGTTAGCGCTTTGATCAATAATGGAACAAATAAATTAACTTCAAAAGAAATTGCAGAGCAGATTGATTTTTATGGTGCATTTTTCCAAACAGAATATGCCCAGGACCAATCTTCGGTTACACTGTACACTTTAAATAAACATTTACATTCGGTATTGCCGATTGTGAAAGATGTTTTATCAGAAAGTCAGTTTCCACAACACGAGCTCGATATTTACATCCAGAATCAGAAGCAAAAGTTACAGGTAAACCTGAAAAAAAACGATGTGCTTTCGAGAAAAGAATTTGCCCATGCTTTATTTGGCGATACCGCTTATGGTGTAAATATTAAAGCAGAACATTACGATGCATTAAAGCGCGAAGATTTAATAGCATATTTTAAAGCGGCCTATGCACCAAATAATTGTACCATAATTGTTTCAGGAAAGTTTGATAACACCAGCTTTGAGCTGTTAAATGATGCTTTTGGGAAGGATTGGGAAAAAAGTAATGCGGTAAAAAATAGTTTCAATTTCACCACAACGGCAAAACAGTTTGTTTATACCGAAAAACCAGAGGCTTTACAATCGGCCATCAGAATAGGTCAGTTGGCGATTAACCGCACACACGAGGATTTTTCGGGACTTCAGATTTTAAATACCGTTTTAGGGGGCTATTTTGGATCACGTTTAATGAACAATATCCGCGAGGATAAAGGTTATACTTATGGCATTGGTTCGGGTATTTCTTCTTTACAACAGGCTGGTTATTTTTATATTGCGACTGAAGTTGGTGCCGATGTTTGCTCCGCTGCATTAACTGAGATTTACAAAGAGATCGAGATATTGAAAAATGAGCTGGTAGGGGAAGAGGAGCTGAATCTGGTTCGGAACTATATGCTGGGTTCGATGCTGGGCAGTTTGGAGAATGTTTTCTCCCATGCCGATAAATTCAAGAACATTTATTTCGCAGGATTGGATTACGACTATTATACCAGATATATCGAGAAAGTTAAAAACATTACTGCAGAAGAATTACTCGCCCTGGCAAATAAATACCTCACAACTGATCATTTTACGGAAGTAGTGATCGGGAAGAAATAAGGGTAAATTAATCCAATAAAGAGGCCGTCATTTCGAGTGGAGTGCAACGAAGTCGAGAAATCTGTCGAGATAGATCACTCCATTCCACTGCGTTCCAGTCGAGATGACGACCTTATATCAATCTACCTGTACTGGCAAAGATACGTTGTTTGAACGCTCGCCTTTACTTTAAATGATGAATTGGCAGGGACTTCAAAATGGCTACCTGCTTTAATGTTTTGCCAGTTGGTGGCATCTGGTAAAAGTGCTGTTAATTCACCTTCTATTACGTGCATAATTTCTTTCTGAGCTGTTCCAAAAGTATATTCTCCCGGATTGATAACGCCTATCGTCGATTTTCCTTCAGCGGTTTCATAGCCTAACGATTTAACGTTGCCATCAAAATATTGGTTTTCAGTAATCATATGCTAATTTATAAAGTTTTTGCTAAAACGGCTTTTTGTTTATCTGCCTGGTAGATCTTTTTATAAAAATCTACATATTCACCATATTTTTCTGGCGGATACTTTTTATTGTTCATGGTTTGTGTTCTGCTATAAACAATCATGTTATCCTTAACACTAAATTTTGCAGTGTACGAGCCAAACTCAGAGTTAATGGCAATATCTTTTGGAATAAACTCTACAGTATAGCCTTTTGGTAAAACGTAACTAATTTCATCATCATCATTATAACTGAACGGAACAGCAAAGTATGTTTTTCTGCCCTCTACTTTAAGCGGAACAGTCTCGCGACGATTCACCTGGTTTACCACCAGAAACAACTTATCTCCACCTTTGGTTAACAAGGGATTGGTTTTAAAGTTAATCTCCTCGGTCAGCACCGGCACCGTTTTATCTGGCTGTGCATATTTATAGCTAATCAGCTCTGCCACCGGAATAGGACTGTCTTCGATTATTGTTTTGCGGAGCTCAACGGGTTCCATTAAAGTCATCGGAAAATTTTCTTCAAACTGCGCGTTGCCGTATGTAGATTTTATTTCAGAACTGGCGGTACCATCTTCAGCCAGGATAATTTTGGTTTTTCTGATCTGATAATTCTCTTTAGCATTGTAAGCAGGGGTATGCACTATTTTCCCACCATCTTCGGTAACCATCAATACATTCCGGTCTGAATTGCTATAACCGATAAATCCCATGGGTTTATATTGGCTGGTACATTCTAAAAACGTAGTGTCTTTTGCTAATGGAACGCATAAAATCATGTGGTTTGCCTGCCCCATGCTGGAGTAATTGGGATTTAAGCTGGGCATATCGTTTCCAATGACAATCAAATTTGAGGCAATGCCTGCTTCATTTAGTAAGGCCTTCATATAATTAGAAAGTGCTTTACAATCGCCATAATTTACCTGGGCAACTTTTTCAGCCAAAATAGGCCTAAATCCACCAATTCCTAACTGAACACTTACATAACGGGTATTTTGCTGCAAATGGTTATATAAAATGCTGATCTTTTCTTTTGGGGTTTTGGCATCTTTAATTAAGTTCTGCACCATTAATTTGGTTGCTTCAGGAAGTTTATTTCCGCCCTGATTTAAGGTAAACAACCAGGATCCGAAATTCTTCCAGTTATCGAAATTTCCTGTAGTACCGTCGTATTCAAACTGATTGGGAGAGGCTTTAACCCAGGCAGAAATGTTATCAATGCCTACACTTAAAGGCTCATCAGCAACTGCTGCAACATTAGCACTTTTCCATTTGTACTGTACCTTTTCTCCATTAAGCACCGAGTCGGTTTGTAAATTCGGACTCGTAATATAGCGCATTTTGTAGTTTTTAGCCTTTTGAATCGTGTAGGCCGATTTTTCTACCGACACCCCGAAACCTTTCAGGTCTTGCCATGAAGGGAAATAAAGCAATCCGTTATAATCCTGACTATAGCTGTACTCTATGGTGTACGGATAGGTTATACTTACAAATTTTAAGAGCTTAAGTCTATTGTCTTCGAAGATCGAAAAATCCGAAATCAAACTTTGGTCTTTAATATCTGAGCTTTTATAGTCCTTTACCTTTTTTCCTGCAGCATCGTAAAGCGTAGCCTTAATGTTGTATATGCTGCTAAATTTATCATAAACCTCTGCCATTTCACCGTAACCTTCACCAGCTTTGGTTAAAATGGTCATCGCCACTTTATAATCTATTTTTCCTGCACCTAAACCCTTAACATCAAAAAATGATTCCTCATTCCTGATGACCACAATCGCATCCTTTTTCAGGTTCTCCGGGATCTTTGCTACATCGTAGTCTACCTGTGCTAATGCACTGTTAACGCTTACAAACGCTAGTGCCAAACTTAAATAGTACTTCATTATACTTTCTTTTTAAATACAATCTGTTCAGCTTGTTTTTCCACAACCGTTTTAAATAATTCTTTTAAATCGAAATATTCTTCCGGTGTATAAAGCGATTTGTTTACGTTGATAATACTTCTTACCATTAAGGTTTTGCCTTCTGCAACGTAATTGATAGTAAATGTTCCATTCTCTTCCGGAAGTTTAAAAATCCCACCTTTTGGTAACTTATCTACTTCATAGTCTTCCGGGAAGTTGATTGTAATCCGGTAACTTTCTTTAAACGGATAAGCAAAATCGACCGGGAATTTTCTTTGCTCCAGTTTGAATAAATTTTCTTTGGTTCTTTCGAAAAGCAACGGTGTAAAATACACCAGGTTCCCGGCTTCTTCCACATTGTCTTCAATTACTGCATCCATCGTTTCAGTCAGCAGCTCATCAAGATTGTCGAGGTTGTCGATTTTATAATTAGAAACTTCAAGACCAGTTTTGTCTTTTTTGAAGTTTTTAACAAATTCGGTTTCGTTATTTGTTTTTCTATACTTATTGCGAAGGTTTAATGCGCTATAGCCTTTTGAATATTGATTGATTTTGCCCGATAATTTATGGTCTTTATCAAGCGTCATATTATAAACAAAAATCTTTTCGCTCGATACACTTGGTTCTGTCGAAAGCCATTTTCCATTAAAACTTTTTAAGTCCATATAAAAGCCCTGGTGGCTCAGGTTATCAGAATCTATCATACCAGCAGGAAGATCTTTATCTGTAGCATCAAGAAAATATAAATTATTACCGATCTGTGTAACACCAATTACGTTATTAAATGCCGATACCACCGGATATCCGGGATGTTCGCCATTCTCTCTTGTACTGATCAAAACAGGGTAGGCATCAATCTTCGCTTCCTTTAATAAACTTAACAGGGCGAGGTTAATATCAGCAGATGAACCTGTTTTCTTTTCGAAAATGCTTTTTGGATTGGTTTCGTAAGCATATTTCGAGTAGTCTTTATTCCATTTTAAATTGTTTTTAACATAGTTGAAAATAAGTTTTACAGCAGCAAGGGTATCTTTTTCGCCCTTTAAAATGCCCGGAAGTACCGATTTGGCATAACTGTTTTTATTAATAAAACCACCAAAATTTTCATCCTCGGCCAGTCCATGTATAATTTTTGGCCACGAACCGTTAAAGTCCTGATAAACTTCACCCGGGAACTGGGTTGCCCTAAGTTCGAATTCTATTTTAGGCGTATAATCGTCCATTGTGGTAACGTAAGGCTCCTCTTTCAATGCAGGGACGTTGGCAGCACAATATTTATCGTAAACAGCAGTAGAACTTAAGCCAGGTACATAGGTTGCATTTACATTTTGGTGAAGCGGATGGTCGACATGATAATATCCACTCAGGTTATTCTTGTAGGTGAGGTATTCAGGTATCTTTACGTTGTACTCCGACCAAAGTGTTGGAATGTTTGACTGGAATTTCCAGCCACGCAGGGTAAAAATAAAGTCTGATTTGATTTTGTATTTAAATTCGATAATAGAGCCTTCTTTAACATTAGGCAATGCAAATTTTTTGATTACATAGTTTTTGTTAAACTCCTCGGTAAACTTGGCATCCTTGTTCAGTTTACTGGTAACCATTTTGCCATCAACCATGTTGTAGGTGGCAGCATCCATAAAATTGAGGTCTTCTTTTGCCGAATTGCTATTTTTGAAAAGTTCTACCTTAAAATTAGCCAGATCGTAGCCATTTTTATTTAAGATTTTGTAACGGATGTGTCTTTCAAAAACATAAATAAATCCTCCGGATCCAGGCCCGACTTCAAAATAACAGTCGCCAACGTCAAACAGTTTAATCGCCGAGGCAGAGGAGTCTTGTCCTGTGGCTTTCACTTCAAATTCTGTCGGGGCAATTTTACCAAACTTGAATTCTCTTTTTATAGGTTGAGTAGTTTGGGCATAAAGGGTGCTAACTCCAACGCATAGCATTAAAGTCAGAAATTTGAGAGCATTTTTCTGCATTTATAAAATTAGTTTTTTGGTTGTGCAATAATAAAAAGATTCAGCGAGATATGATCAATTCATGCACAACAAATTTTTGATATAATCTTTTAAATCAGACGATAGGGTATGCGAAATTTTAAAAAGTAATCTGGTATTCCTTTTTATGGGCTCGTCATTTCAGTTTTGTAAGTTTTCAGGTATTCTGATCTCACTATTTTGGCCGTTTTATGGTCTTTGGTGTGGCTCCATCCGGGAGGCATAAAAATGTAGCGGAACTTGTTCTTAATCCCCGGCGCACGCCAAACATCTTTAGCCAAAAGAACAATTTCACCAAAATAAGCATCTAAAAAACTATGTTTTTTCATTTCCCGGGTAATGCCGTATTCAATTTTTATCGATTTGTCTTCTTCCTGATAGGTTTTAAAAACATGGTCCCAGATGGGTAGCAGGTTGCAGAAGTTGGTATCCATATACAATGCATTCTTGGCATGGTGTACCCGATGGTGAGAAGGGGTGAGGATGATTTTATTAAGAAAACCGAAACGGCCATCTTTAGAAATGTTTTCGCCAATATGGATAAAAGATCCCCAAAGACCATCAATAAACATAATTAAAAAAAGCAGCGAAGGACTTACACCCAAAAGAATACAGGTTGTTGTTCTAATCAGGTCGGCATAGGGAGCTTCAAGAAAAAAGTGAGCAAAATTTACGGATAGATTCATGGTTTCTGGCGCATGATGAGTAGAATGCAGGCACCAGAACAGCCTAACTTTATGCGCTAAAAAGTGATAAATGAAATGGCCAAATTCCCATATTACATAACCATAAATGAGCCAGTACCAGGTAATTTCGGTTTTAAAAATGGCATATTTTCCAAATAAACCAATGCAGATGGAAACCATTCCGATTGAAATGATACGACCCACAAATGAATTGAAAACCAGCGAAAAGAAAGAGATGCGGTAATCTACCACTTTAAAACGGCGGTAAAATGTCATTCTAATAATTTCAAAAACCAATAGAAAAGGAATTAAAGGACCGATCAACGCGCTGATTCCTTTCCAGCTCATAAACTGACTATAATCGTTGGTTTGCAGCAGCTGTAAAATTGCCGATAAGCCGAAAAAGCCAATCAGCCATTCCTTCGTTCCTTCCAGAAAATCAATCATACTTATATATTTGGTTTGATGAATTTATATAAATCCCGAGTTTAATCAAATTAAATCGCTAAATAATTAGTCCGGTTATTTTATACTAACCTGGCCATTCTGGTGCTGTGGCAATTGTCAGGCAAGCTCAATATTTAAGCATTTTTATCTTTGTGCTTTTATTTTCCCTCAATTTTCGTATCTTTGCCTGGCAAATAATAAATCCTAATTTATTTGCTATGCAACTCGATTCCACAAAGTTTATTGCCACAGGTTTAACGTATGACGACGTACTTTTAGTACCCGCATATTCCGAAATTCTGCCCCGTGAAGTAAATACAGCCACTTTTTTAACTAAAAAAATTAAACTTAACGTTCCATTGATTTCTGCGGCAATGGATACAGTAACAGAAGCCGAACTTGCCATTGCCATTGCGCAAAACGGTGGTATTGGTATGTTACATAAAAACATGACTATTGACAGACAAGCTGCAGAAGTACGTAAAGTTAAGCGTTCGGAAAGCGGTATGATCCAGGATCCTGTAACTTTATTGGAAACAGCTGTTGTGGCCGATGCTTTCAAAATCATGAAAGAGCATAAAATTGGTGGTATTCCGGTTGTCAGTAGCGATAATAAACTGGTTGGTATCATTACAAACAGAGATTTACGTTTTCAAAAGGATATGAAGAGACCAATTTCTGAAGTAATGACTAAAGAAAATTTAATCATTGCACCAGAAGGAACCACTTTGGTTCAGGCAGAAGAAATTCTTCAGAACCATAAAATCGAGAAACTTCCTGTAGTAAGTAAAGATGGATACCTAAGCGGTTTAATCACTTTTAAAGATATTTCTAAAGTTAAAAATTATCCTGTTGCCTGTAAAGATGAGCGTGGCCGTTTAAGGGTAGGTGCTGCAGTAGGGGTAACAGCCGATACTTTACAGCGTGTTGATGCTTTGGTTCATGCCGGTGTTGATGTAATTACCATCGATACTGCCCACGGACATACAAAGGGTGTAGTGGATAAATTAAAAGAAGTTAAAGCTAAATACCCTGATTTACAGGTTATTGTTGGTAATATAGCTACCGGTGCTGCTGCGAAATTTTTAGCTGATGCTGGTGCTGATGCGGTTAAAGTGGGTATTGGTCCAGGTTCTATCTGTACCACCAGAATTATTGCAGGTGTTGGTGTTCCGCAGTTATATGCTGTTTACGAATGTGCAAAAGCTTTAAAAGGTACAGGCGTACCGGTTATTGCTGATGGTGGTATTAAACACACTGGCGACATTGCCAAAGCAATTGCATCAGGTGCAAGTACAGTAATGGCAGGTTCGTTATTTGCAGGAGTAGAAGAATCACCAGGTGAAACCATTATTTACGAAGGACGTAAATTTAAATCTTACCGCGGAATGGGTTCAATCGAAGCGATGGAGCAAGGTTCGAAAGACCGTTATTTCCAGGATGTGGAAGATGATATTAAAAAATTAGTTCCAGAAGGCATTGTTGGTCGTGTGCCATTTAAAGGTACTTTAGCAGAAGTAATGTACCAATATATCGGCGGTTTACGTGCCAGTATGGGATACTGCGGAGCGGCAACTATAGAAGCGTTACAGGAAGCACAATTTGTACAAATTACAGCTGCAGGTATGCGCGAAAGTCATCCTCACGATATTACCATTACCAAAGAAGCACCAAATTACACTAGGTAGGTGTAAGGTAAAAGGTTTAGGGTGTAAGGTTTAGGCTTTTAATAATCTTAGCAGGAGGATTTTCTAACCACTCAAAATTTTAGGAAAAGAATATATATCTAAAGTTACCTATAGGGGATTTAAGGATAATTACAGCGGGGCATCGTTTTACGATAGCCCCGTTTTGCTTTTAGATCTTATAGGTTTTAAAACCTAATAAAGGACTGGAGGATTAATAAAAATAGAAAAATCACAAAATAAAATTTGGCAGCTAAATTTTTTTAATATATTTGTCGACTAAATCTATAGGATTTATATATAATTATGAAATTTGAACTAAAAACCCGCTTGTATAGTTGTTGTAGCTCATATTCTAAAACAGAATTAAACAATTAACAAAGCCAATTATCAATAACATTTAAAACAAACTATATAACCAATCATGAACAAAAGTTTACTTATTTTCTTTTCATTAATACTTTCTGCAAGCTTTGTTTTTGCTCAGACCCCAATAAAGGGTGTAATAAAGGCAAGTAACGGTAGCACCATACCACACGCAACCATAAAAGTAAGAGGAACCAATCAGGCCGTTGTAGCCGATGATAACGGTGCCTTTAGCATAAACGTGAAGCAAGACGTTCCATTTTATTTACAAGTGAGTTCAGTTGGCTTTAAACCGCAGGATTTTCAGTTTTTAAAACCTCAGGAGGCACCGATTGAATTGGTTCTGGTAGAAGATGCACTGCTGGATGAAATTGTGGTAACGTCGAGAAGACGTTCGGAGGTTTTACAGGATGTGCCTATTCCAATTACTGTAATCGGTGGACAGGCAGCAGAAAATGCAGGTGCCTTTAACGTTAACCGTTTAAAAGAACTGGTTCCTTCGGTACAATTGTATGCTTCGAATGCCAGAAATACCACTTTAAATATCAGGGGGTTGGGCTCAACATTCGGTTTAACCAATGATGGTATTGATCCGGGAGTAGGTTTTTATGTAGATGGGGTTTATCACGCACGTCCCGCTGCAACCTCAACCGATTTTCTTGATATTGAACAAATTGAAGTGATCCGTGGTCCTCAGGGAACATTATTCGGAAAAAACACTACTGCTGGTGCATTTAACATTACCACCACAAAACCAACCCAAACACCAAGCGCAAAGGTAGAGCTGAGCGTGGGTAACTATAACTTTATCCAGGCAAAAACATCAGTTTCTGGCGGTCTAGCCAAAAATCTTGCTGCAAAAATATCAATATCGGGTACGCAGCGCGATGGTACCATCTGGAATACACGTGAAGAACGTAAATACAGCGGACAAAACAACCTTGGTTTTAAAGGCCAGTTGTACTATACGCCGTCAGACAGATTACAAATTTTATTAAGTGGCGATGTAAGTGTGCAGCACCCGGCAGGTTATCCGCTGGTCATTGCAGGCGTTGCCCAAACCGAAAGAAGTGCTTACCGTCAGTATGCTAAAATTGTTTCTGATTTAGGCTATCAGCAACCTAAGATTGATCCATTTTCAAGAGAAATTAATACCAATACACCTTGGAGACACAATCAATCTATTGGCGGTATATCGTTAAACGTAGATTATAAAATTGGTAACGGAACGCTTACTTCTACTACTGCCTGGAGATTCTGGAACTGGGATCCAACAAACGACAGGGATTTCTCGGAATTGTCGGCATTAACAAAATCACAAGGTAACTCCCGTCACGATCAATATTCACAGGAAGTTAGATATGCTGGTCATATCACCGATAAATTAAGTGGTGTAATTGGTGTGTTTGCCCTTGCCCAAAACTTAAAAGGTTTAGCTCAAACCGAAGAGGTGGGTAAAGATCAGTGGAGGTTTGTGCAAACCAGCAATACCGGTAGCCAGGCTTTATATTCAACACCAGGTTTGTTAGATGGCTTTGGTATTAAAACCAATTCAACCATCAAATCGTTAAGTGCTGCTATTTTTGCACAGGTAGATTGGGAATTTTTAACCAACTTGCATGTTTTACCAGGATTGAGATACACTTACGACAAAAAAGATGTTGATTACGACAGGGTAACTTACGGCGGTTTGCAAACAACTGATGCAGCTTTATTAGCACTAAAAGCAGCAGTGTATAGCAATCAACAGTTTACTACGAATGTAGATAACAATAATCTGTCTGGTAACCTTACTGTATCTTATCGTCCAAACCCTAAATTAAATGTTTATGGAACTTTTTCAACCGCCTATAAACCAGTTGGTGTAAACGTAGGGGGCTTGCCAACTACCTCAACCGGACAGGCAGACTTATCAGTTGCTGTTGTAAAACCAGAATATGTTCAACATTACGAACTGGGTTTAAAAACCAAACCAGTTAAAGGCGCTATTTTAAACATTACAGCTTTTAATACCGATATTAAAGATTACCAAACCAATGTGCAATCGCCACAATTGGGTGTAAACAGAGGTTATCTGGCCAATGCGGAAAAAGTTCAGGTAAAAGGTTTAGAAGTTGATGGAACTTATCAGTTAGAAAGATTCTTAACTTTAAATGCTGCTGTTGCTTATTTAGATGGTAAATATGTGAAATTTACCAATGCACCACTACCTTTAGAAGAAACCGGACATACAGAATTGGTAAATGGCGTAGCGACTCAGGTAGCATTTAAAGATGCCTCAGGAGGTAGATTACCAGGTATATCTAAATGGAATATTTCTGGTGGTTCAGAATTTAGCACCCCTGGTAGTTTAGCAACCAAACTGGGCAGGTATTTTATTGCTGCTGATGCCAGCTACCGTTCAGAGTATTCTTCAAATCCTACACCATCGAGTATATTAAATGTTAAAGGTTATGCTTTATTTAATGCCAGATTAGGCTTCAAATCTGATAAATTCTCGGCATTTGTATGGAGCAGAAATATCGGAAACAAAAATTATTACGAGCAATTGCAGGCAGCCGCAGGTAACTCTGGTTTGTATGCAGGTGTACTTGGCGATCCAAGAACTTATGGCGCTACTTTGCGCTATTCTTTCTAAGTGCTTAACAAAGAAATCTTTTCTCTCTTATATTTGGTTAAAAGGAGTGGTGTAATGCTACTCCTTTTTTTTGTTTTAGGCAGCGCAGGGTTCTGTACTTTTCGGTTCCGCTAATCCTGCTGTACGTTTTATCCCGATGAAGAATCGGGATGCCCACTTCCATCAGGTCTGTTTTACTTCAGTCCGTGGTTCTTAAGGAGATTAAAGTACCAGAAACTAATTTTATCATGACTAAGAAATTTAAAGGGTAAAATGAAACAGCGTAAAATAAGCTATCGCTTTTGGTGCTTTAAACTTCAAAAAACAGACCTGTAACAGTATTGTGCAGAATTAAAATTTATAGAAAGCTGATAAAATATTAACTTCGGTAAATTTTTGAAAAAAATGAATAAGCTTAACTCGGTTTGTGTGTATTGTGGCTCAAACTTTAATGGCGATATCACATTGCGTAAGGCGATAAAGCAATTGGCCGAAACACTTGTAAAACAGCAGATCAGGTTGATTTATGGTGGTGGCAGTGTTGGCGTGATGGGCGTGTTAGCCAATGATGTATTGGAGTTGGGTGGTTTAGTAACAGGGGTAATTCCTCAGTTTTTAATGGATAAGGAAGTCGGTCACCAGGGTTTAACCGAAATGGTGGTTACCGAAAACATGCACCAGCGAAAACAGAAAATGGCCGATTTGAGCGATGGATTTGTGATCTTACCTGGTGGATTTGGTACACTGGAAGAATTTTTTGAAGTGTTAACCTGGTTACAGCTCGGTTTGCACAATAAACCAATTGGTGTATTAAATGTAAGTGGTTTTTACGATCCCTTATTTGCCCAAATGGACATGATGGTGCAAAGCAAATTTTTAAAACCGGCCAATCGCGATTTAGTTTTCAACGAGGCAGATGCAGAAATATTAATTCATAAAATGGACGGCTTTTCTGCTAGCCCTGATGAAGTTTGGTTTAGGGAAAGAAACTTAAGCTAAAAATTAATTATCAATAACAAGCAATTATCAATTCGCCAACCGCAAAACGCTTGGCGCTAAAAATATATAAAAAATGCAAATCATTACTTCCCACGCAGAATTTGAACAATACCTGGACAAGGAATTAGGCGTTTCTTCATGGCATACCATTACGCAAGAACAGATTAATAAATTCGCTGATGCTACTTTAGATCATCAATGGATACATGTTGATGAAGAGCGGGCACAAAATGAAGGACCTTTTAAAGCAACTATCGCCCATGGTTATTTAACTTTATCATTAATCCCTTACTTATGGAAAGAGATAGTGGATATCCAGAATTTAAAAATGGAGATCAATTACGGGATTGAAAGTTTAAGGTTTGCACAGGCCGTTACCGTAAACAGCAAAGTAAGATTAAAAGCAAAACTGGCTTCTATCATTAACCTTCGGGGCGTAACTAAGGTAAACATGGGTATTGAAATGGAAATCGAAGACCAGAAAAAGCCTGCATTTAGCGGAGAGGTTGTTTTCTTGTATCATTTTATCAGCTAATTATGGCGATGTAGCGGATCGTTTATTTTTAACATTTAAAAAAAGAAAAACAAATTCGCTGATGAAGAATATTTTCAATTTCTTAGGTTTTGCTTTAATTGGTCTGTTTATCTTATCCTGTATGAAAAATAAGGATCAAGATCCTGTTGCCGATTCATTTTTACCCATGCAGGTTGGTAACCTATGGTACATGAATGCTCAATCTTATACCGAAATTCAGGATACCGTTCGGATTAATAAAAAGCTTTTTTATAAGTTTTATTCTTTGATCGGGGGCGATGCAATCAGCACAGTTTATTTAAGAATCGATGAGCAGAATAAATTGATTGAGAGTTATCCCGATAGTCCTTCGAAAACGTATACCAGAGCTGATTTTAATGCAAAAATGGGCGATAAGTTTTTCACTACAGGAGAAAAGGATGAAAATGATAACGAAGTAACGGTGATTCAAAAATCAGATACCGAAATGACTTTCTCATTCGATGCCGTTTATCATCCAAATTTAAAAGGACATCCGCATTCCATAAAATATTTAAAAGGTAAAGGTTTCCCTGGTAACTGGAAAAAATTAATCATTAATGGTGTAGTTTACCAAAATTAATTTTAACGTTTTAATGCTTTTTCGTATTGTTCAATCCACTGTGCAGGCGTAATTTTTCCGGCCAGTTCCGCAATTAAGGCGTACGGAATATCATCAGGCTTTTTAAAACGGACGCAACCTTTGCCCATATCGAGTTTATATTTGCAATGTTTAGGGTATTCTGCCTGAAACCATTCCAGTAAATCGGTAAATGCATATAGGCCCAGGTGGTGCATCACAATAAAATTCTTTTGCGAACCAATATTGATGAAGGGTAAAGCCTGTTCCGGTTTACAGTGGTAACCTGCCGGATAAAGTGTTAACGGAATAATATAACCCAGCATACCATAGGTAATTTTTTCTTCGAAACCTTTGGGTAGGTTTTCTAAAATAGTATCCCTCAGTTTTGAAACGGGTATTTTTCTTTCTTCAGCAATACTGTTTAAATATTCTTCTGGTGTATTAATGGCCATCTGTTTATAAATTTTTATCAAACTTCTTTTTTAATCTGCTCACTATCGATGGATTATCCAATTCTGCTAAACTGCTCAGTTCCAGCTCGAGTGCCTTTGTACTGATCTGGATTTCGATCAGTGAGATAATGAGCGAAATCATAAAAAAGATCAAGCTCAATGCAAAAAGAATTTCGGCAACCGTATTCCACTCCAGGTAAATAAAAAACATACAAAAAAGACAGCTCGCAAAACTGAGCACGCCAAAAGCCTGCATATTTTTAATTAACCTTAACCGGTAACGTAGGTTTTCAATCTGCAGATGAAGCGCAGCATTTTTATCGCCGTCTTCATATTTCGACTTTAAACTTCTTACCAGGCTGGCCAAGGCCAGAAAACGGTTGGTATAAGCCAGCATAATTAAACTGATGGCAGGAAACAATAGTGCCGGAATATTGATGGTTAGTTCCATTTTTAGGATTTACCCAAAAATATCATTTTAAATGGATTTCTTTTATATTAACCGCAAAGGATGCAAAGTTTTCACAAAGAAATTTTTTAGTTAATAATGTGCAAATCCTTATTTTCTTTGCGACTTTTTTCTGCGCACCTGGCGGTTAAACCAGGCGGTAGACCAGAAACCGTTTTGGTCAATACTGTTTTTCTAAAATTAAATTTAAATTGCCACCATGAATATCGAATTCAACAAAAACGAGGATGTAAATAAACAGTTGGTTTACGAACTGAAAACCAGACTCAAAAAAATATATTTGGGTGGCGGTGAAAAGAACGCCGCAAAACAAAAAGAAAAAGGCAAACTGCTGGCCCGCGAGCGGATTGCTTATTTAATTGATAAAGATTCTAATTTTTTAGAAGTAGGGGCCTTTACTGCTGATGGCATGTATGCTGAGCAGGGTGGATGCCCTTCGGCAGGAGTGGTGTGTGGTATAGGTTATGTAAGCGGGAGGCAATGTATGATTGTGGCCAATGATGCCACTGTAAAAGCGGGCGCCTGGTTTCCGATGACCGCAAAAAAGAACCTGCGTGCGCAAGAAATTGCCATGGAAAACCGCTTGCCGGTAATTTACCTGGTAGATAGCGCCGGCGTATACCTGCCCATGCAGGATGAGATATTTCCAGATAAAGAGCATTTCGGGAGGATGTTCCGTAATAATGCCATCATGTCGTCGGAAGGGATTGTGCAAATTTCGGCCATTATGGGCGCTTGTGTTGCGGGAGGAGCTTATTTGCCGATTATGAGCGATGAAGCAATGATTGTGGACAAAACCGGATCGGTATTTTTAGCAGGTTCTTATCTGGTAAAATCGGCCATAGGTGAAGAAGTGGATAATGAAACTTTAGGTGGAGCCACTACGCATTGCGAAATCTCTGGGGTTACCGATTACAAACACCTCAATGATCAGGCCTGTTTAGATAGTATCCGGAATATCATGAGTATGCTGGGGGCTCCCCAAAATGCAGGTTTCGACCGGATTAAACCGGCTAAACCTAAAGAAAAAGAAGAAGAGTTATACGGTATTCTTCCGGAGAACCGCGATAAACCTTACGAAATAATGGATATCATTAACCGTTTGGTTGATGGATCTGAATTTGAAGAATACAAAAAAGGCTACGGACAAAGCATCGTTTGTGGTTTAGGTCGCATTGATGGCTGGGCAGTAGGTATTGTGGCCAACCAGCGTAAAGTAGTGAAATCGAAAAAGGGTGAAATGCAGTTTGGTGGTGTAATTTATTCTGATAGCGCCGATAAAGCTACCCGTTTCATTATGAACTGCAACCAGAAGAAAATCCCGCTGGTTTTTTTACAGGATGTTACCGGTTTTATGGTGGGCAGTCGATCAGAACATGGCGGTATTATTAAAGATGGGGCTAAAATGGTTAATGCCGTTGCCAATTCGGTGGTGCCGAAATTTACAATCGTATTGGGGAATTCTTATGGTGCCGGCAATTATGCGATGTGCGGGAAGGCTTATGATCCAAGATTGATTTATGCCTGGCCAACTGCTAAAATTGCGGTAATGGGCGGTTCGCAGGCAGCAAAAACTTTGCTCCAGATTCAGGAGGCCTCATTAAAAGCCAAAGGCGAGGTAATTACACCAGAAAAAGAAGCCGAACTGTTAAAAGAAATTACCGATAGGTACGATAGCCAAACCACACCTTATTATGCAGCATCAAGGCTTTGGGTAGATGGTATTATCGACCCCTTAGAAACCAGAAAGGTTATTTCGATGGGCATTGAGGCCGCTAATCAATCGCCGATTACAAAGAAATTTAATGTTGGAGTGATACAGACATAGGTATAATGTGCTGTTAGGTATGATCATCTGACTGCTGGTGGGTATATTTTTCACAAACTAAGTATATCTGAGCATTAATAATGGATTACAATATATCATTTTCAAAAATGGATCAATTAGCCCAACAAGCTAACCTAAACAGATGCAAAGTTTCCTTAGCGCAAATGAGAAAGCAAGCGTTAGATCTAAAAAACAAATGTGTATTAGAAATTAAAAAACGACCTATCTAAATAAGGTTTGCTTTAAAAGAAATTTTTCGATGCGCTGTTGGATATTACCATCTAACATTTAATGTTTCATGAATTTTCACCACCTGAGTCACCTTAGTATACCTGAGTTTTGCCTTTGTGCTCTTGGTGGTAAAAGAACAATTAAAAGAATTTAAGTGGCCAAAGCAATTAATGTTATATTTAAAACATGAAAAGTATTTGCCTTTTTCTTGGTCTGATTGTTTTACAAATCAATCTTTTTGCCCAAAGTTCCAAAATTCATCGAGATGCCATTGTAGTTGATACCCATGGAGATATACTTTTCAATCAGATTAAATCGGGTATCGATATCGGTAAGCTTCAGCAGAAGGGAAATTTCGATTTAGTAAGGGCCAGGCAAGGCGGTTTAGATGTTCAGTTTTTCTCTATTTGGTGTGATGAAACGGGTGGGTATGCCGTAGCTAACCGCGAAATAGATTCGCTATATAGTTTAATCAAAAGATATCCCGATAGGATCCAACTGGTTACAACGGCTAGAGATTTAGAATTAGCGGTTAATAAACAAAAATTGGCCGCAATGATTGGGGTGGAAGGTGGACATATGATCGAAAACCGGTTAGCCAATATCGATAGCCTGGCAAAGCGGGGAATGGCCTATCTTACTTTAACCTGGAACAACAGCACATCTTGGTCGAGTTCGGCGGCCGAAGAAAGTTCAGGTAAGGTAAAACCTGAGCAGGCAGGTTTAAACAACTTTGGAAAACAGGTAGTAAAGCGATTGAATAAACTTGGGGTAATGGTCGATTTATCGCATGTAGGTGAAAGAACGTTTTATGATGCCATTAAAGTATCAGCTAAGCCTGTAATAGTATCCCATAGCTGTACTTATGCCATCAATCCGGTTCCGCGAAATTTAAAAGATGATCAGATTAAAGCTGTAGGCAAAAATGGGGGCGTAGTGTGTATTAATTTCTACAGTGGTTTCTTAGATTCTACTTTCAATACCAAACAAAAAGCTTTTTTTGCCAAATATGATGGCGAGCTTAAAACTTTGACGGCTAAATATAGCAGAAGCAATGCCATTGATACCTTAATTTATAACCATCAGGTTGATGCTGATGCTACACGTCCGCCCATATCGCTATTGGTTAAACACATCAATCACGTTGTAAAATTAATTGGTATTGACCATGTGGGGCTGGGTGCAGATTTTGACGGCGCAGAATCTTTTCCTCTGGGCATGAATAGTGTGGCCGATTATCCTAAAATTACAGAAGAACTCATTAAAAACGGATATTCGGAAAGCGATATCAGGAAAATTATGGGCAGAAATGTAGTTCGGTTGATTAGAGAGAATAAAGGTCGGTGATTTTTGGTGCTGTAAAATGTTTCATCTTACCCTTAATTACATCACGAATGTGCACCTGGACTTAATCGCCAAACACCAGGCGCTATCCGCTGCTCCCATGATGTTAATAAGTAAACTATGTTGACAATGTGCACTTGTCAGCAAATATTTAAAGCATTAAATTTGCGCTACGATTAATGAATTTCAAACACACAATATAATGTCACAAGAAAACGAGCACGTTCAGTGTTTAATTATAGGTTCAGGTCCTGCAGGTTATACGGCTGCAATTTATGCTGCCAGAGCTGATTTAAAACCAATTATGTATACTGGTATGCAAGCCGGTGGACAGCTTACACAGACTACAGATGTAGAAAATTTTCCAGGTTATCCACAAGGAATTATGGGACCAGAAATGATGGAAGATTTCCGCAAGCAGGCCGAGCGTTTTGGTACCGATATCCGTTTTGGTTATGTAAGTTCAGTAGATTTTTCTTCAACGCCGCATAAAGTAGTGGTTGACGAAATTAAAACCATTACTGCCGATACCGTAATTATTGCTACCGGGGCGACTGCTAAATGGTTGGGCTTACCAAGTGAGCAACAATACAATGGTTTTGGTGTTTCGGCCTGTGCCGTGTGCGATGGTTTCTTTTTTAAAGGACAGGATGTTGCCATTGTAGGTGCGGGAGATACAGCAGCCGAAGAAGCAACTTATTTAGCAAAACTTTGTAAAACGGTGCACTTATTGGTGCGCAGAGACGAATTCAGAGCTTCTAAAGCCATGGTGAGCCGTGTATTGGCCACACCAAACATTGTGGTGCATTACAATACCGAAACACAAGAGATTTTAGGTAACGGCAAAAATGTAACGGCTGTTAAAGTTTTAAATAACAAAACCGGTGTTGAGTCTGATATCGCAGTAGAAGGTTTCTTCGTGGCTATTGGTCACAAACCGAATACTGATATTTTTAAAGGTCAGTTGGATATGGACGAAACCGGTTATTTAGCGACTAAACCTGGTTCTACTTTAACCAATATCGAAGGTGTTTTTGCCTGTGGCGATGTGCAGGATATGTATTACAGACAAGCGGTAACCGCTGCAGGTTCTGGTTGTATGGCTGCGCTCGATGCAGAAAGATACTTAGCCGCAAAAGAACATGCGGTAGAAGCATAAAAATAATTTCAAAATATTTTGAAGAAGAGAAATCAGTAACGGTTTCTCTTTTTTGTTAAAATCGTCATCTCAACTGGAACACGGTGAAATGCGTCATCTCGACTGGAACACAGTGAAACGGAGAGATCTACAAGTAGAAGTTCTAAGAGATAATTCCCCTTTTTTATTAAAATCGTCATCTCGACTGGAACGCAGTGAAATGGAGAGATCTACCAGTAAGAATTCTAACAGATAATTTCTCTTTTTTTATTAAAATCGTCATCTCGACTGGAACGCAGTGAAATGGAGAGATCTATGAGTAGGAGTTCTAAGAGATGATTTCTCTTTCTTATGATTGATGTTTTTTGGAAAGCAACTGCGGTGGCTCTTTTTATTGTTAGTCCTGCTTTCCGTTACAAGTCCTCGCTACGCTGCGGGCTTTTCACTTCTATCAGGTTTAAATAATTGTTTTCTGCTATTTAAAGTCGAATGGCAGACTGCCTGAAATAATTCTTTTGCACTTTGCAACCCAAAATAGTACCAATGGTTGTGCCACTTAAACCCGATCAAAGCGAGATGCCGATATTTCCATCGGCAGAAGCGGGAGCGGGACTCCCGTCTCCTAATAATGCTGTACCTGATTTTCAAAAAAACGTTATCTCCATTATTAATACGACTATCTGATGATGAAGGACCTGCCCGTAATTAATAAATCGATTTATGATGAAAATCGCTGATATCAAACGTTTGATCCCTATTGTAACAAGAATGTGGGATTTATAATGTCTCCATAATCTCTATCTTGGTTCAAATAATCAAATGAATCTATAAAAACCAAAACACAACATGAACAAAGCATTATCGATTTTTATTGGAGTATTAATCAGCACGAGTGCATTTGCGCAGAGTGATCCTAACCTGGGTATCATACCTGCGCCTGTAGCCATTACCAGGGCAAGCGGAAATTTCGTATTAGATAAAACCACAGTTTTAGTAAATCAAAGCATCGACGGCGCAAAGATGTCTGATTTATTGAATGCTTTTATCGTGACCAAGGCAGGTTTTGCCTTAAGAGAAGCTAAAATTACCCAACCTAACCAAAAGGCTATTATTTTAACATCTGTTGGAGCAGATCAGTTACCGGCCGAAGGTTATACCATTAAAGTTACACCGAAACAAATTGTTTTAACAGGAAAAGGCGCAGGCCTATTTTATGCCGTTCAGTCGGCTATGCAAATGATGCCTGATAAAGTTGCCGATAAAATTACCATTCCTGCCGTTAATATTAACGATTATCCACGTTTTGCTTACCGCGGAACGATGTTGGATGTATGCCGTCATTTCTTCCCGATTTCTTTTATCAAAAAGTATATCGATCAGCTGGCTTATTATAAAATAAATACTTTCCACTGGCATTTAACAGATGATCAGGGCTGGAGACTGGAAATAAAAAAATATCCAAAGCTAATTGAAGTTGGTTCTTCACGTAACGGTTCTATTATTGGTAATTATCCGGGCAATGGCAATTACCTTACACCGGTTAAAGGTTATTATACGCAGGAAGAAGCCAAAGATATTGTTCAATATGCTGCTGCTAAATACATCACCGTTATACCGGAGATTGAATTACCTGGACATGCTTCAGCCGCAATTGCAGCATATCCTGAATTAAGCTGTTTCCCTGATCGCGATACTTTTATCAGCGATAAAACGCCATGGGCGGGCAGCAGAAAAGGAAAGCAAGTACAGCAAACCTGGGGTGTTTTTGATGATATTTTTGTGCCATCTGCAAACACATTCACCATGTTGAATAATATACTTGATGAGGTTATAGCTATTTTCCCATCAAAATACATTCATATTGGTGGCGATGAGGCACCTAAAACCTACTGGAAAGAATCTCCTTTCTGCCAGAACCTGATGAAAGAGAAAGGTTTGAAAGATGAGCACGAATTACAGAGCTATTTCATTCAGACTATTGAAAAACACGTTAATGGAAAAGGAAGATCGATTATTGGTTGGGATGAAATTTTAGAAGGTGGTTTGGCTCCAAATGCAACCGTAATGAGCTGGAGAGGTGAAGACGGTGGAATAGCGGCTGCACAACAAAAACACGATGTGATTATGACACCTGGTTCTATGGGTTTATACATCGACCATAAACAATCTAATTCTCCTGATGAGCCGGTAACCATTGGTGGATTCGCGCCTTATCAAAAGATTTATGCCTACGATCCGATTCCGAAAGTATTAACTGCTGATGAAAGAAAATACATTAAAGGCGTACAGGCCAATATGTGGTCTGAGTATATCAAAACTACGGCAAAAGCAGAAAATCATGCTTTCCCACGTTTACTGGCTTTATCAGAAATTGCCTGGTCGCCGGTTGAGCGTAAAGATTTAAAGAATTTTTCTGAACAACGTTTACCAGCGCATTTAGCGCGCTTAGATAAGATGAATGTGAATTTCTGGGTACCAACACCAATTGGTCAGAGCGATAAACCTTTAACCGGAGGAGAATTTACGATTGATTTAAAAGCACCAATTACCGGAGCTAAAATTTATTATTCGATTGATTTATCACGTCCATCAGAAAATGCATTTTTATACACCTCGCCGGTTAAGATCATCGTTCCACAAGGCGAAAAAAGGGTATTAAAAACCATTGTAATTGCACCAAGCGGTAGAAGAAGTGTAGTTACTGAAACCGTTTTAAATAACGGAGCACCTGAAGTTAAAGCAGAGGCAAAGAAATAAAAATGTTGCTTTAAACGGCTAAAATACTTAATTTGGGGCAACCAAAACGTCCTAAATAAATGAAATTACAAAAATATACATTACAGCATCTCTTGTTAATTACAGGGATGCTGTTTTGTTTTGCATGCACAGAAGAAAAACCGAAAGAAATTAAGACAGAAACGGCAAAAGTGCAGAAAAACCCCTTCCGTTTTTATAAAGATATAGAAGTGAAACCCGGATTAAACTTCGAAATTGTGAGCTGGGGAAAAGGGGTTGACTCTATAGGCGGATATCAGATCCTCATGTCTGATTCTGTTCGCAATAATTATAGGTCTGCTGCGGTAGATCGCAAAGGTATTTTGATCGATGCCTGGAATATGGATTTAGATAATGATGGAAATCCTGAATTGTACATTCAGCTTTTAAGCAAAAAAACAGTTTCGGATTTAAATGTTTTTGAATACTCGGGTGGCAATTTCAATAAAATCAGTTTCCCTTCTTTAAGTACCAGTCAAAAGAAAGGTTATACCGGCAACGATAATTTTTTTATTAAAAACGGAGACCTGTTCCGCTCTTTCCCGGTAAAAGATAGCGCCGATAGCACTAAAACCATTACCAAAACCTATCAGTATAAATTAAGTGGAAATAGTTTTTCTACAAGTGAGGTGAAATAAGACGTAGCGCGTGTGGCGTAAGGCGTAAGGCGAGGAGTTATTCCTGGGAGGACGTCATCCTGAGCTTGATTCAGGATCTATCATGCATTTAAAAAACAATGAGCAACCAAAAGTTTTCAATTATCGATCGCATTAAAAGCTTTAAATATGCCTTTAATGGCCTGAAACTATTTTTCGTTAAGGACCATAACGGCAGGGTTCATCTGTTTGCGGCAATAATAGCCATTGGTTTATCTTTTTATTTAAAGATCTCCGACTTAGAATGGATTGCTATTTTATCTGTTATTTCAGCAGTTATAGTAGCTGAGATTTTAAACGCTGCGATCGAAAAACTAGCCGATGTGGTTTCTCCGGATTATCATCCCAAAATTAAAGTGGTTAAAGATCTGGCGGCGGCTGCAGTTTTGGTGGCTGCGTTTCTGGCGGTAGCTGTGGGGTTTATTGTGTTTTTTCCAAAACTATTTTTGTAATTCGGCCATAGCAGTCCTCGATTCTTCAATCTTATCCTGGATAATGTCATCCCATCGGGCCTGCATTTTATGATTGCTGCCATGCTCAGTTTCTTCATCATAATTACGTTGCATGGTATCAAAGTAATCGCTGATCTGATTGGCCAGCTCAGATATTTGCGCTTTATAGTTCGATACTGAATAGTTCCTGTTTTTCAATACCCTTTCGGCTTCTAAAAGCAAAATATATTGAATATCAGCATGCCCTTGTTCGTGGTGTAAAAGACTGGCCCTGATTTCGGGATCTTTAATTTTATCCCACTTTACCCACGATCTGGTTTTATCGATACTTACATCATTTTTAAGCTTAATGGCTACACGGTTACGGTAAACAGTACTTTCATAACTATATCTCCACGTCATGGCGGTTAAGGCAAAAAATGGTGAGCGCAGATCAGCTTTACCTTTAAAGTGTGTTTCCCAATTCAGCTGAACCGGTTGGGTAAAATCTTGTTTAAAGGCAAAAGTGCATGGCAATGCGAGTAAAAATAATAAAAAAATCAATCGTGTTTTCACCTGTGTAATTTTAGTTTCAACTGTGGTGAAGCGATCATGACTTAGTTATTCCATTGTTAATGGGTAAATCATGACGGTTTCATGTGTTGGTTTTTACAATGAAAAAACCGTGCCTAAAATTACTCTGCAACAGAAATCTGTCCGCTAATGCGCTCAAATTTCTCAATCAGTAGTGAAATTCTTTCCTTTTCGCGTTTGATTACAGCCTTGCGCAATATAGTTGAGCAGAATAGTATCCATGAAAAAGTTAATACAATTGCCGCTACTTTTTGAGGCATGCTCAAGTAGGTTAATATTTCAATGAAATAAAATATAATTCCCAGTGATAATGCAATGGCGTAAAACCAATATAGAGAATTGTAAAGTTTGAAGCGGTTTAATTGATAGGTTTTTAAGTTATTCAGGTATTCGTGCGGATGGGCAGTCGCATCATTTTTCGCAATCAAACGATGGTCGCGATAGAGGATAAGCGTATATACACCAATAGCAACGATGGTAATGCTGATGCCAACATGGGTTGTCCATGATTCGAAATGCATAAAAATCCATAATGCAGCAATAGCGATAAAGGATGCCAGCATTCCTAAAATATTTAAAGCAGATTTTAGCTTTAATCCATTTACTTCTTTCTTCGCTTGTTGCAACATCTCATCAGCAGAAACTTTAACTTCTACCTCGTGCTTTTGCCACAACTCCTGTATTTGATCAAACGCTTGCATACTGGCTATATAGTTCTGTTAATTTTTGTTTAATTCGGTGAATTTTTACCCTTAAATTGCCTTCGCTTATCCCTGATATATCGGCAATTTCGTGGTATGGTAACTCATCAAGTACCATCGTAATGATCAAACGGTCATTTTCTTCGAGCTTCGATATACATTTATAAAGTAGGGCAACCTGTTCATTTTTTTCTGAAAACTCTTCTACCTTATTTTCTATAATGTTATCTGTTAATTCATCTTTTGCCTGTCTTTTTTCTGATCGCAAATAAGTTAAACAGGTATTTACTGCAATTCTGTAAATCCACGTAGAAATTAAAGATTTGTTCCTGAACTTGTCCAGATTTTGCCAAACCTTTAAAAAAGTTTCCTGTAGAAGATCATTTGCAGCGTCGGTATCGCCAGTATAACCATAACATAAATGGAATATTTTTTTGGAATTTGAATCGAAGATCTCTTTAAATAACTTGTCTTTTTGTTCCATTTAGGGGTTTATAGTTGCGTTTTAGATGATGATGCGTGTTTTTTGTTACAGCGGAAATCAAAAATAATATATTTTTTAATGTCACCTGTTATCAAAATTTGTTACACGCCGTAAATATCGTAGTTTTACCAAATTAAGTTGCCACAAACTTTTTATATTCATGAAGAAAAACAAACTCACGCTTTTTATTTTCTTAGCGCTGATTGCGGGTATTGCATTAGGCTATATTTTAAATGTCAATTCAATAAATGTTTATAACCAAAATATACTTACCGCCGATGCGAAAGTAAAAAGTATTGAGGTTCGCATTGCCAAATCGACCGATACCACCAGTATTGGTTATACACAACTTAAAGCTGAACGAAAAGCCAATGCCAAAATCAAAAAAGAGAACGAAGACATCAGGGAGAAAAAATTAGAATATTTTACGCTGCTGAGCGATATTTTTCTTCGCTTAATTAAGATGATTGTTGCCCCATTGGTATTTACAACCTTAGTGGTTGGGGTAGCCAAAGTAGGCGATATTAAAGCAGTCGGCAGAATCGGGGGTAAAACCTTAGGCTGGTTCCTGGCCATGTCGCTGATGTCGCTGGTTTTGGGAATGGTTCTGGTTAATTTGTTTGAACCAGGAAGACACATGAAATTATCATTACCAGATCAACTGGTAAATACGGGGATCCAGAAAGCAGCAATGAGTGTGAAAGATTTTATTGCGCACGTTTTTCCAAAAAGTATTGCCGAATCGATGTCAACCAACGAAATTCTGCAGATTGTGGTATTCTCGCTATTTTTTGGGGTAGCCACTGCAGCCATCGGCGATTTAGGGCAGATTGTGATCAAAGCTTTCGATGCCATTGCGCACGTAATCTTAAAAATGACCGGTTATGTAATGAATTTTGCACCATTGGCCGTTTTTGGGGCAATGACCGCCATCGTGGCCAAACAAGGCTTAAATGTACTAAATACCTATGCTATATTTATTGGTGAATTCTATCTGGGTTTAGCCATACTCTGGGCTGTTTTAATTTTCTTAGGATTTTTAGTATTGAAGAAACGTATTTTCCGCCTGGTAAACGATATGAAAGAGCCAGCACTTTTGGCTTTCAGTACAGCAAGTAGCGAAGCGGCATATCCAAAAACAATGATGCTGTTAGAACGTTTTGGCTGCAAAGATAAAATTGTAAGTTTCGTTTTGCCATTGGGTTATTCCTTCAATCTAGATGGATCGATGATGTACATGACCTTCGCTTCTTTATTTATCGCACAGGCTTATGGTATACACCTGGGTTTCGAACAGCAAATTTCTATGCTTTTAATCCTGATGTTAACCAGTAAGGGGATTGCAGGTGTGCCAAGAGCATCGTTAGTGGTCATTGCAGGTACCATTGCAAGTTTCAATATTCCGGAAGCAGGCCTGGCCTTGTTAATCGGTATCGATCCGTTATTGGATATGGGCCGTTCTGCAACGAATGTGGTAGGAAATAGCATTGCAACGGCAGTAGTAAGTAAGTGGGAAGGGGAGCTTAAGGAGTCCTGAGTCTGGAGTCAATAGTCTTGAGTCTTAATAATCATTTAACAATTCTCTCATTCAATAATTAAATATTCATTCATTAATTCAATATCAAGTGTCAAGTAGAGGAAAAAAAATATTCTTAGCCATTACCATTATCGTTCCGATGATCATTTATTGTTATATCTATTACAAACCGATTATTCAGAATGCACCTTTCCGCAAAGATGATTTTGTGTCGATGCAGTATAGTTATGGCTTAAAAGATACTTTAGAAAACACATATGATTCAAAAACTGGTGTTTATCAGTACGTTAATAATAAGGACTCTGTGGTGACCAAAAAGTTCTTTTTAAAGAGCAACGATGTATTATACATGCATAGAAAGGCAAATGAAATCGGCCTTTGGAATTTTCCAGATACCATTGGTAAAAAAAGTGATAAATCCAGGTTAGTACCGCGCTATGATATTACTTTCAATTATAAAAAGAAATCAAAACATGTAACCATTTATGGCGATTTTGATGGCAATCCAAAATTACTGGATGCAGCTGTTCAAATGAGAAAAATTATTCAGGAAACCTTATTACAGGCAGAAAAGAGAAGCGGGAAGTAGGTAAGGTTAGTCCGAAGTCGGGAGTCCGGGGTTCGAATCCAAATTGTCTGTAAATCAGTTTGGAGTCGATTAATCGAAGGGCGATTAACCAATCAACAATGAACTAGGAAAGACTTTAATAAAGCGCTAAATGTTAGCGTTTTGTTAAAGTCTTTTTCTTTTAGGATGTTTTCGTATATTTACGATATATTCGTAATAATGGAAAAGTTAACATTACAGGAAGAAGAAGCGATGCTCGCCGTTTGGCAGATAGGTAAGGGGTTTATCAAAGATTTTATGGATGTACTTCCAGATCCGAAACCGCCATACACTACACTGGCCTCTACCATCAAAAATTTAGAACGGAAAGGCTATCTGGTAAGCGAGCGTTTTGCAAATGCGAACCGCTACAGTGCCAAGGTGAAGGAAGTGGAATATAAAAAGCGCTTTATGAGTGGTTTTGTAAATAATTATTTCCAGAGCTCTTATAAAGAACTGGTTGCTTTTTTTGCAAAGGATAAAAAAATCAGTGCGGAGGAACTTAAAGAGATTATAAATTTAATTGAGAACCCTGAAAAGTAAATGCCATGCCACATTTCTTTATCATTCTATTGAAAATTAATTTGGTTCTGATTTTGTTTTCAGCAACCTATTACCTGGTGTTGCGCAGGCTAACTTTCTATTCCATCAACAGGGTATTTCTGCTGTTTGGGATCATTTTTTCTTCAGCCTATCCCTTTATTAACCTGACCGCGTTTTTTGCTGCTCAGAAAGCTGTACCTGCCTTCGTTCCGCAATTCAATCAGCAGGTTAGTCAATTGGTGCAACAAAATGCCGTTTCGATATTTTGGCAAGGTTTAACTGTTCTTTTTTATATTGGCGTTATAGTAATGGGCATGAGGTTACTGGTGCAGTTTATGTCACTTTATAGGATGCATAAAAAATCTTCGCCAGAGCAATTAAACAACTATCATGTGCGGATTTTAAATGATGAGGTAAGCCCGTTTAGCTTTTGGCAAACCATTTATATCAATCCGCTTTTACATAAAAAACAAGATTTAAGCAATATTCTCGAGCACGAACGTGTGCATGTAGAAGAATGGCACACTTTTGATATCATTTTGGCTGAAATTTGTGTGGTTTTCTACTGGTTTAATCCAGGGGTTTGGTTAATGAAAAAAGCCGTAAGGGAAAACATTGAATTTATTACCGACGCTAAAATTTTAAGGAAAGGGATTGATAAAAAAGCTTACCAATACAGTTTATTAGATGTAGGAACCTTGCAGCCATCTGTCGCTATCGTGAACAATTTTAACCTGTCTGACCTTAGAAAACGGATTAAGATGATGAATGCGAAACGTTCTTCAAAAGTAAACCTCACCCGGTATTTATTTGTGTTGCCTGTATTGCTTTGTATTACACTCGCTTTTACCATCGATAAGAAGGACGTAAAGAAAAGCCTGGCACCCTTAACAAAAATAGTCAACGATGTTTTGCCCGATAAAGTTGCTGCAGTTCGTTTACAGCCGAAAACGGTTTTAAAGCCTAAAGCAAAAAAGAGCATACTTATTGATACATTAAAAAGACCGGATACAATCACTAAAATGACTTTTATTTTTAAAAGTATAGTCGATGGTGCAGATTCTTCCCGAAAATCAGTAGAAGATGTTTTGAAGGGCTTGGGTAATAAAGTGAAAATGATGAGCTTTAAAACAGATGGAGATTTTAAAGGCCAAACCTTTGTACAACATTTTAATTTTACCGATACGATAAATCCAGACCATAAAATTGTTAATATAAAGATTGTATCTAAAAAAGACGGTGGTTTCGAGACCTTGCCAATGCCCCCGAAAAGTGGTGTTGGTATGTTTTACCTTTTAAAATCAACAGCCAAAATATCAGATGTTAAAGATGGAAATCAGCATGTAACAGGCAATGGAACTGTGGTTAATGAAACTACTACCTATTTTTTAAATGGTAATAAAATTTCAAAAGAGGAACTTGATAAACTGAATTTAAACAAGATTTCTGATCTCAAAGTTGACCGGAATAATCAGGCTATTCAGATTAGTATGAAGCCGTAATCGTTTTGAAATAATTAAATTCAAAAAAAAGTCGTCATTGCGAGAAGGCTTTTTCAGCCGACAGCCTGTCCCGACCTTTCGGGGAAGCAATCTGAACGCGATGAATCTCATCTTGGTAAGATCGGTCGTCATTCCCGCGCATGCGGAAATCGTAATGCTATACGCTTTAAGATTCCCAATCAGGTTGGGAATGACGAACCGCCTATATCTACGCATACTACAACAAAAATTGTCATTGACGAAAACATTAATTTAAAAGTTAAATGTCGCTTTAAGCATAGCCACTCTGCCTGGTATGTTATATGTTCCGGTGGTAAGTGAATTTGCTGAAAGGTAAATTGCATCAAACCTTTTGATGTTGGCCAGATTGGTTATCCCAAATTCTAAGTCCGTTTTCATTTTGAGGTATTTGTACTTAATATTCATATCTGCAAAAAGATATTTCAGGTTCGGCTGTGTAGACTGATGTGTGAATAAATGCTCCGCCGATAAATTTAAATACACATTTCTAACCGTGGTAATGGCCAGGGTAGATTGCTGTCTAAGCTGTTGAAAATTTGTTTTTATCGCATTGGCAACTTTGGCTTTATTATCGGTTACCGCGAAATTGGCAAGGTAGGACCAATTGATAAAGCTGGCAAGTTTTGCTTCAATACCTACCTTATAAGAAATAGTCTGTGCATTAAATGCAAATAGTTCGTTATTCTGCAGTTGATCGTATCTACTCTGCGAAAAACTTAACCCTGCACTCACCGTGCTTCGCAGATCAAAAAGATATTTGCTTGCATTTGCACTGAATGAGAGTGTACGGATGTGGTTGCTTAGCGGCAGCACAACCCTTTGCTGGATATTGTTGCTTAAACTGTACGAAGAAATGGTGTTCAACTCTGCATCGCTGTAGTTAGCCGTTAAATTGATGAATAACATTTGCATCGCTTTTCTAAAGTTAAAGCCGGCCCCAACGTTGTGTGTTTTCGATTCCGAAATCGGTGCATTGTTGGCGAAAAGCGAACGGTAATTTTTTAGTACAGTACCCCGATAAACGTCGTCAATTCCGCCCAGGTCGTTCCGAAAGGCATAATTTGCCGTCACATAATTTTCAGTGCTCGTTTGATACTTTACATTAAGCGAAGGGTTTAAGAATAATTTATGCAGGCTTTTATCCAGTTGGTTTAACTCGTCGCTATAGTTAATTTGATTGTAGCTTAAGGGTAAACTCAGTCCTGCTTTTAATTTGTCGTTTGTAAATTCATAGGTCGCGTCCGCGTAGAGCTTTGTTTTAAGCCAGTCGAGATCATTTACCGCATTAGCCGAAAGTTCTGTTTGCTGGTTGTTTTGTATACGGTAAAGCTCTGAATTGAGCTGCTGCTGCTGTATATTAAAACCTGCCTTATAGGTTTGCACGAAATTGTTTTTCACAAAGGCAAACGACGCATAATTATTGGTGTACCAAGTTGGTATTTTGATGTACTGGCTTAAACCAAGATAACTGTTTCCGTTGTTTAAGATATCGGCATTGAGACCCGGTGTAATGTTTAATGTTTCAGGCTGCGTTGTCCGGTTTAAATAGGAGTAGAGGTTAATTACATCTTCCGACTTTAATTTTTTACGGTAATTAAATTCATTAGAAATATCGAGGGTTTCCTGACGAAGTACCTGATTAGCTGCAAGATTATTAATGACAAAGCCAGAAGCGCTTTTGTAAGGCGCATAATCCAATACAAAGTTGTTATTCAGATAATATTTGTCTGCATTTCCATTCAGGTTAAATTGGGTGCGGAGTTTTTGCGGATTGATAACATTGTTCTGCGATTCTGAATAACTAATGGTTTGACCAGAAAGATAGGTTTCTGAAAACTTATTGTATTGCTGGTCGCGCTGATCGTACAGATAGGAAAGGTTTGCCCTTAGTTGCAAGTCTTGATTAAACTTGTATAAATTGTTTAAATTAATCAATCCGGCTTTATTAAAAAGATACCTGCTTTGTGGTAAGGACGGTACGCCTGCAGCGCCTGTAGATAAAAGTCCGCTTGGTTTATCATTGTCGAGGCGTTTTAAATAATCCGATAAATTGTGTGAGGTAAGGTCGATCCCCGGATCGTTACCAATGTTATTGCCTTTAATGTTATTGATGAACTTCAGCTTTTTATTAAATAACATCGCTGTGAGGTTTTCGTCAAAGCGGTTGGGCATTCCGGCGCCAACGGTTGCATCGCCCATTACCTTCAGTTTAGCATCGTCTTTAATCACCAGGTTCAAGGCAACATCATCACTCATGTTGTTTTTGCGCATCATTTTAATGGGCTGGTCATTCTGGATAACCTGTACCTTATCTACAGCACTTTGTGGGATACTTTTGGTGCCGATGTTATACTTGTCATCTAAAAGATTATCGCCATCTACATAGAGATTAGAAATCGATTTCCCATTATAACTGATCTTTCCATTTTCTGCAACTTCGATTCCCGGCATTTTTTTCAAAACATCGCCAATGCTCCGGTCTTGTTTGTCGGCAAAATCAGATGGCCGGTAATTTAAAGTATCGCCATTTGCCGTTAATGATGGCCGGTTTTTTACCGTTACGGTTTCTAATGTGGTTTCACTGTGTTGCAAAACCAGGTCATAACTTTTGTTTACATCTGTCACAACGGTGCTCAGTTTTTTATAACCAATGCTTGAGGCTTCAATTTTATAACCTGCAATCTGATCATTTTTTAAAGGAATATTAAATTCTCCGTTACGGTTGGTTCTGGTAAAATTTATAATATTCCCTTCAGCATCTTTTAGACTGACATTAACTGATTCAATTGCCTTGCCATTATGATCTTTAACCAAACCCTTGATCGGTTTTTGAGCCAAAGCCGAAAAAGCGGTGAGCAAAAACAGTAACATTATCGCATAGTTTCTCATTTTTTCTCTGGAATTTCGATTGGGTTGTTGATCTCGGCTTTGCTTATGGTTGCGCTTCCCGCCGGACGTGGAGCGGGGTTAGCCCTAAACGAACCTTGCATACCGCTTGCGGCCATTTGGGCCTGCATAAATCCCTGTGGATCTTTATCTCTTGCTGCTTTGAGCTTGTCTAATTCTTTTCTGGTGGTTTTGATGGCGTCTGCGGGTAATTTAATCTCTGATCCAAGGTAAGAGGTGCTTACATCTATTCCGACCATTTTGACTACCCCTGTACTGTTGGGCATTACAATTTTGCCATCCTCACCCGAGTTTGCCTGGCTGGCATCTTCTTTTACGTTTTCAAGACCAGCAAATGTAAATTTTACCTCTTTTTTCTCATCATAAGCTTCCACAATCAAACCAGGCAATCCATTTAATTTCCACGGACCGCTTTGAAAAGGTATTTCTGTAGCAAACCAGGCTATCCAGTTTCTGCCTTTAAAGTTTGTGGTTGCTTTCTGGCAGGCTATACCCGAAAAACTCATGGTATCTTTTAAAATTTTCCAATCGATTTGTGGCGCAGTTTCTTCAACAAGGTAATTGTTAAATAAGCGCTCTTTGGTAATCATTTTATGCTCATCGGCAAAAAAGAAATAATCTACCTGCGTTAGCGGAGCTTTCATTTCACTTTTGATCTCAATTTTCATGTTGCTGTTACCCGTTTGGTTTTTCATCTGTTCCTGTATCTGCTTTTGGGTATTTAAGGCCTGGTTCAGCTTATCATAACTGGTATACACAGAAGCATTTTTGCCGGTTACAAGCAACATATTCTCCGTACGGGGCTTGTCTCTTTGCGTTGTATCTGCAATGTGCGTAAACGTATATCTTACTCTTGCCAGGGCCTTATCAGGGTTTTGGGCTTTTGCCGAAAGGGTTAAGGCACTTGCTAAACAGATGGTTAGGGTTAGTTTCATGAGTTTTGTTTTTAAGTTTTCTATTTAATATTCGTAAATCTACGAAATATTCGTAATAAGAAAAGCGCTTTAACATTTTTTAACGAAGAGAAGATAAGGGGGTGGAGGAGGTGAAATGGAAGATGTAAAATGGAGGATGTGAAATGGAAAATGGGAAATGTGAAACGGAAGATGTAAAATGGAAGATGGGTGACGGAGTTTGATTAGGACATTCTATTGGTTAGTTCGTAATGCGATGCATATAGCAAAGTATGGCTTGAAAAACTGAATTCTGTGAACTAAACCTGATGGTAATGAAAAGCCCGCAGTGTAACGAGGACTTGTAATGAACAGCAGGACTGCAGTAACCGATGGATAGCCTAAATTGCTTTTCAAAAAAAAACGATACGTATCTTTATACAAGTGCAGGATACTCGCAAATTTTTGGTTATGATTTGGAAATGAACGGGTGGTGGTTTTGGCGGCCTTCAGTCCTGCCATTCGCTATAGCTCCGATAGAAAAAATCGGAGGCTGTCGCTGCTGTCAGGTTTAAGAACAAAGGGTTCTGCACCTGGCAAGCCCGAAAATGAAATAGATGATGCTTTTCTAAAAAATGCAATTAAAATAGTTGTTCAATTGATCTCTAAATCCTCCCAATCCTGATCCGGTATGATTTAAGTGAAAAATATTGATATGTCATCCTTAGCGGAGTCGAAGGAGCTGTGGCGGAACTTGTACAGGTCATTTCATTGGTTGTTGTCTCACCGATCGAAACCCAGAGAAGAGTATACTCGCAAATTTTTAATTATGATTTGGAAATGAGCGGGTGGTAGCCTTTGGTGGGCTTTAGTCCTGCCATTCGCTATAGCTCCGATAGAAAAAATCGGAGGCTGTCGCTGCTGTCAGGTTTAAGAACGAAGGGTTCTGCACCTGGCAAGCCCGAAAATGAAATGGCCGATCCTTTTCTAAAAAATGCAATTAAAATAGTTGTTCAATCGATCTTGAAATCCTTAAATCCTCCCAATCCTGATCCGGTATGATTTTAGTGAAAAATATTTTCGATATGTATTTGTGTGTTAATTGAATTTGTTCTATATTTGCACCTCGTTAAATAAAAATTAAAAAACTAATATTTAAACAATGTACGCAATAGTAAATATAGCAGGGCAGCAATTTAAAGTTGCTAAAGACCAGCACCTTTTTGTACACAGATTACAAGGAGATGAAGGCGCTAGTATTGAATTTGATAATGTATTGTTGGTTGACAACGGTGGTGCAATTACTGTAGGTGCTCCTGCAGTTAAAGGTGCTAAAGTTTCAGCTAAGATCGTATCTCATTTAAAAGGTGATAAAGTAATTATTTTCCACAAAAAACGTAGAAAAGGTTACAAAAAGAAAAATGGTCACCGCCAGTTTTTCACTAAGATTCAGATCTCTGACATCACTCTATAATTAATTGTTAACCCAATAATTCGCTTTTTAGCGAGTTACAAAATATAAAATCATGGCACACAAAAAAGGAGCCGGTAGTTCGAAAAACGGACGTGAATCGCATAGTAAGCGTTTAGGTATTAAAATTTTCGGTGGGCAATTAGCTATCGCTGGAAACATTTTAGTACGTCAACGTGGAACAAAACACCACCCTGATAAAGGTGTTGGTATTGGTAGAGACCACACTTTATTTGCTTTAGTTGATGGTACTGTAATTTTCAGAAAGAAACAAGATAACAAATCTTACGTTTCTATCCTTCCTATCACTGAAGCTGAAATCGAAGCAGCAGTAGCTAAAGCACCAGTGGCTAAAAAAGCGGTTGCAAAGAAAGAAGTTGTAGCTGAAGAAGCTGCTCCGGCAAAAAAAGCTCCAGCTAAAAAAGCAGCTAAAAAACACGAAACTACTGAAGAAGCTGCACCTGCAGAATAATTAGTAACGAACTTATAAATGAAAAGTCCTGATGAAAATCGGGACTTTTTTTGTTTTGATGTGGTTCAATGGTTCATTAGTCATTCGTTCATTAGTCATTCGTTCATTGGTCAAACCGGTTAATTGGCGCTAAATGCCAAGCGCTTGAGGAGATCGATACCCGACTCCAAACCCGAAACTCCCAACTTCAGTCTGGTTAGTTCCAAACGCGAAGGTCGTCATTGCGAAACCGCTCCTTAATTGGATGAAATAATCTTACACTGATTGCACAACCTTAATTTTCTTAACTTCTTAATGGTTAAAATAAAGTTCGTAATAAATTGGTTCATTGATTTCAAACACCTCCCAAACTATCTAGCAACCCCTCGACTCCGCTCAGGCTTGTAAAGGTTTAGTAATTCGGTAACAGATTTGATTTTAGATTAGTATTAATTTATTATTTTTTTTGATTTTCATTTTTAGCCATTTCAATGGGTGTTATTCCTCCTATTCCTTGATGAGGT